>NZ_JAKKFE010000020.1:0-282738 GCF_022230935.1 Micromonospora hortensis | reverse complement strand
CATCGCGCCACCAACCCGGCAGGTAAGGGTGACTCGCAAGATTTTCCGGACGGCTCGCAAGATCACTCGCAGACCTTTCCCGGACACTCGCAGGATTCGGCGGACGCGACATCCACGCTGCTGACCTGCAACATCAGGTTGGAAATGGCTCAATGACAAGCTCGATTTGGTTACGGATGGTAACAAGGGGTTTTGACAAGCAATGACAAGCCTTGACGAGGCTCGACGTGAGGTTCTACTGGGTTCAAATCTCCTCGTTCCCCACGAGGGCTGGCCTGGCGAAAACCCCGCGGTCACGGTAGCCGATACGTGCAGGAGGAGTCTGGAGGCGTGGAACCGGCGGCTGTAGAAGTCGCAGGTTTCGTGCTGGTAGAGCTTTGTGCGGTAGACGTTCGACGACCAGTGAGTCGTTCGGCTGGGGTGACTGTCTCACTGTTCGGCGGAGCGTATGTGGCTGCGGCGGTCACGACAATTGTCGTACGCCCTCTCACTGGAGACGCCGTGCAGCAGACACCCGATTCGTTGGAGCCATCCGCTCAGCACCCGCCCGGAGTCGACGCGTCGCCGTCTGCTGGGCGGCCCTCGGTGCAGCCGGTGGTCCCGGGGGCCCAGCTTCGGGCGGGCGTGAGGGTGGGAATCGTCCTGTCAGTGGTAGTCGTTGGTGGACTCTTCATGTGCTGTGTCGGTGTGAGCGCTCTTGCCGCTGTCGGTTTGATCATCGGCGAGGCATCACCTTCTCAATCCGCTCCGACTGTCTCTGCCGCCGGACCGACGCCGTCACCAGCTATCCGAACACCTGAGCCGGCTCGCACCACCGCTCTACCTAGCCAACCGGCCACGCCGTCGGCACAGCCGACTCGCCTACCGACGCCTGGACAGCGCCAACCCGTCTACGACACCTTTGAGCGTCGGGACGTCAGCTCGGGATCCGGCGCTCGCCGTCTGGCCTTGCGGGTCGAGCTACGCGTCTTTCCCGTCGACAGTCGGCAGGTCATCGACGTGGCGACGCAGATCGTGGAGAGCCATCGCGGGCAGGGGTGGCAGGCGTTGTCAATCGTTGTCACGTACGACCGACGTGAGGTGGTGCCCAGCTACGCGGTGTTCGAATGGGCGCCCGAGGGGCGCTGGACGGACGCCGCCAACGGAGACGCCGCTTCGTGGCAGGGCTACCGGCTGCATCAGGCCGTCGTTCGCGACAAGCTGTCGCAGCCTGATGAGTGCCAAGTGCCGTCGGAGCAGGCCTATGTGCTCAACGCCGAGTTCAACCAGGCAACCGAGGACAACGTCGACGTCAGCGAAGAAGCAGTGCTCGCGGATATCGCCGAACGGCACAGCATCTCGGCTGCCCGCGCTGAAGAACTGGTCCTGGCTGTCGAGGACTGGACAATGTGCTGAGCCCCAACACGCAGGCCGAGTCCACCCGGCCCTTTAGGGCATCGGTCGATCCCGCGGGCGGGCCGAGCACGAAGATCCACCTCGCGGCCGACGGACGCGGCCGACCGTTGTCGGTCCTGCGGCGCGATGACCTGGTCGGTCAACTGGGACGTGACGAACGGCAACCGCTTCGCCAACACGGTCGGCCCGCACCTGGACGCGCTGCCCCGAGACCGGCACCGCCGGCACGGATCCCGCAACGGGATCCGTGCCGGGTGGGCCGATCAGATGAACGCGAGCGAGCTGAAGAACGCCGGGTAGCAGTCGACATAGATGTCGTAGACGCCGGGCGGCACGTGCACGGGGCCCAGGGTGGCCCCGTTGGAGCACCGGGCGCTGACCGCGGTCGTCGGCTGGCCGGTGAGGGTGCAGCCCTGGAACACGATCAGCCACGGGTCGACGTACTGCCCGGCGTACGGGCAGGAGCCCGACATCACCGAGAAACCGCCGCCCTTCGCCGGTGAGGCGGCGGCCGCCGTCGACGTCGTGACGCTCAACGTGCCGGCGGAGCTCGCCGATGCCCGCTCGGCTCCGATGGCGGCGACAGCCGCGTCGCCGCTCGGCGCGGGTGCCGCGACCGCCGCGGACGGTGCGGCCATGAACGCGGCGAGCATCGCCGTCGCGGCCAACAGCAGACTGGATGCGCGGAGAATGCCGGATCGTGCTCCGGCGGAGGGTCGACTACGCCATGTCATAACCAGAACCACCTCTCGATTGCTGTGCGATCTGCGGATGCCGGGGCGCGTACCTGGTCGCGCCCGAGCAGGCCGGGCCGTCGTCCGACGTCCATGGCGAAGCGTTCCAGGGTGCCGGTGGCCGGGTCTTCGTGACAGAGCGAGAACCGGGTCGCCGGCGTACCCCGGTTCTTGCGAATGTCCGCAAGGCTGTCCGGTCCGCGTCAACCGGGCGGCGTGGCCGGAACGCATCGATTACCGTTGACCGGCATGGGCGGTCTGTTCAGCCTCTGGCGGCAGCGAGTGGCCGACAACGCCCACCGGGCGGTGGACGCCTACCAGGAGGAGCTGCTGGAATACCGCAACCTCGCGGCCATGCCGCAGGTGCGGTCGGAGATGCTCGATTTCGCGGTCTTCCTCCGTCAGCGCACGGTCGACCTCGCGGCGGACAGCGCGCCGTTCCACGTGCAGGATCTGGACCTGATGGCCGCGATGGGCCGCCAGCGCGGCGAGAAGGGACTCACCCTGACCGCGCAGCGGCAGGTGCTGCTCGTGCACACCCGGCTGACGCTGCGCGAGGTGTACGAGGCGGCCGGCCCGAACGACATCGCCGCGACGATGCACACGCTCGCCTGGCTGGCTCCCGCGGGACTGGCCGCCCAGGGCGCGTACACCCGGGGCTGGATCGAGGGGCAGCGGCGCGCGCTGGCGACCGTCGCCCAGGTGCGGCTGCTGACGGTGATGCTGCTGGCCGGCGACGACAGCGCGACCGAGCTGGCGCGCGGCCTGCACATGCCGGTCCCCGACCACGTCGTCGCGACGGTGGTCCGGGTGGCCGGCGGGTCGCCCGGGCCGGACCAGGCGGCGCGGGACGAGTTCGCCGGCGCGCTGCTGAAGACGCACTGGATGCCGCTGAGCTGGCCGGAGCCGCACGAGGTGGTCGCGCTGATCCCCAGTTCGCCGGGCGGCCGGCAGCCGGCGGTCGAGCGCGGGCTCGCGCTGGCCCGCGACGTGGCCTCGATGACCGGCCGGCCGTGCGCGGCCGGCACCGCGCCTGGGCGGGTGCGCGCGTTCGGCGACGCCGTGGCGCTGGCCCGGCAGGTCAGCGAGGTCGCACCGGTGCGGGCCGTGCCGCGCCACGCGTACACGGTCACCGACGTCTTCGCCGAGCTGGGCGCCGCCCGACTGGCGGAGGTCGGGCAGTGGCTCCAGGTGGTCGGAGCGCAACTCGACGCCGGCCCCGACCTGGTCGCCACGCTGGACGCCTACTACCAGCACGACATGAACCGGCTCGACACCGCGGCCGCGCTGTGCATCCACCCGCGCACGCTCGACTACCGGCTGACCCGGGTGCGCGACCTGACCGGGCTGGAGGCGGGCTCGACCCGCGGCGTACGCGTGCTGAGCACCGCCGTCGCCCGGATCCTCGCCGGCTAGGTGAGCAGCCGGGTGAGCTCCATGTTCTTCATACTGATGTAGCTCAGCTTGTTACCGAGACGCATCGAAACCTGTAGCGAGCTGATCATGCCGGACGTCCTGTGGGGCTCGAGAATTGGGTTACGCCGGCTGAGCTGCAGTTCGCTCGACATCGACCTGGCCGACACGATGAAGGCCATGAGCGCATCGCTGATGTACCTGCTGCTTCGCCAGGTTCTACAGATGTTGTCCCAGCTTGCCTGCGATGGTGGGGCCAAGGACGTGTAAATCCTGGTACTCCGGCATCAGGTGGCGGTGCTGCGCCGACAGGTGCACCGCCCAGATCTTCAACCCGCCGACCGGGTGGTGTTGGCGGTGTTGTCGCGGCTGCTGCCCCGCCCGCGCTGGTCGGCGTTCTTCGTCACCCCAGCGACACTGCTTCGGTGGCATCGGGAGCTGGTCGCCCGACGATGGACCTACCCGCATGCCCGGCCGGGCCGGCCGCCCGTCGACAACCGGGTCCGTGGGCTGGTGCTGCGCTTGGCGGCGGAGAACCGACACCGTGCTGTTCAAGCGGGTCTACGTGCTGGTCTTCGTCGAGATCGCCACCCGCCAGGTCCACGTCGTCGGGGTGACCGCCCATCCGAACGGCGCCTGGGTAGCGCAGCAGGCGCGCAACCTGCTGATGGACCTCGACCAGCGGGTGGCCGAACTGCGGTTCCTGCTCCGCGACCGGGACACGAAATTTACGGCGGCCTTCGACGCGGTGGTCACCGCCGCGCGACTCGGTCGATCGGGATCAGGGTGCCGTCCAGGATCGCGTACGCGATCCTGGCGATGCGCCGCATGGCCGCGTTCAGGTCCTCGGCCTGCGTGGCGAGCAAGTCGATGGCTGCTCGGACGTACCGCCAGACCGTGGTGACGCTGACCGCGAAGCCGCAGGCCAGTCGAGCGATGGTGTCACCGTTACGCAGATGGGCCAGGGTGAGCAGGGCCTGCCGGCATCAAGACGTCGCCACCGGCCGCGGCGGCGGGTGCGTTCGGCGCGGATGAGGTCGGCCAGGTGGTTCAGAGTGCGGCTGGACAGCGCGACCGCAGACGGTCAAGACAGCACAGCGAGGCTCCCGGTTGGGGCATCGGGTCTTGGTCGACGGCTGTCTTACCGGGAGCCTCGTCCAATGTCGACACACGCTGCCTGCCACCCATCGCGACCAGACCCATCACGATGAAGAGCCCTCAATGCCTGACCCGCGCCATAACATCGCAACGCCGCCATATCGACGCCAAGCTATCGTGGTCTGACCCCTGCAGCGACAGCGCGAAGGTGAGTCATGGACGTAGTCAGCACCACCGAGGTCCCGGTTGAAGACGGGTTCGCCTTCTGGCGCGAGGTAAACTCGAAGCTCTGGGTGCCCTACGATTTACGCTGTGAATCGCAGTGGGAGCCCGGATTTCGGGCTCAGGTCGGAATCAGCGAGTTCGGTCCCGTGCAGGCGACATTAATGACCACGATGCCGCACTCGGTCCACCGTACTCCCAAGCTCATTCGGCAGGCCGATCCCGAGGTGTTCAAGCTGGGTTGCCTTGTGCGCGGTGGCGGCATGATCACGCAAGACGGCCAGCGCACAGATTTCGGCGTGGGGGACCTGATACTGTATGACACCTCCCGGCCCTACGTAGCCGAATTCACCCCGGATGCGCCAGTTAGTCAGCTGCTGCTCCTGCGCTTCCCGCGCTCGTTACTGCCGTTGCCCCCTCGGGAGTTGCGACGCCTGAGCGCAGTTCGCATCCCTGGCACCCAAGGCATCGGCGCGTTATCTTCACAATTCCTGCTGCGCCTTGCCCGGCACATGGACGAACTCAGTCCGTCGGACGCCGCCCGGCTGTCCACCCTCACCATTGACGTGTTGACAGCGGCACTGGCCAACGCGCTGGACGTCCAAAGCGCGGTGCCCTCCCACACCCAACGGCGAGCGTTGATGGCTCAGATTTACGCCTTCGTCCTAGAGAATCTGGGCGATCCGCGCCTGACACCGGACGCGATCGCCGCAGCGCATCACATCTCGTTGCGATACCTGCACAAGCTGTTCCACGAGGACGGGCGCACGGTCGCCGGCTGGGTCCGCGAGCGTCGCCTGGAGCAGTGCCGATGCGACCTCGCCAACCCCCAACTAGGCGCGCGCCCGATCCACACGATCGCCGCCCAGTGGGGGTTCACCAGCCCGGCGCATTTCAGCCAGGCGTTCCGCAGCGCCTACGGCCTTTCGCCACGCCAGTTCCGCGAGCAGTGCGCGAGAGTACGCGCAGACTAAAGACTTGTGCGCTTACCAGTAACGACAGACCCGGCTGTGGCGTGCACTCTTATCTTAGGAAGTCCGCTCAGTCAGGGTTGAATCTGATTCCGCCTTACGGAAGAAGGTTCACTTGAGCGTGTTACATCGGTCCGTGTTTTCGCGATGGAAGGAGCGCGAGGAAGTACATCGATCACTTCATGCAGCCAGCAGCATCATCTAGGCCGCAGCGGCGGCTGACAGGAGACCATTGTGAAAATGTGGTACAGAACGGCGTTTCGGATCTCGGCAGTGACCGCGATCCTCGGCGCACTCACCCTGTCCGGGACCGTGGCACAGGCAAGTCCGGGCACCGGCTCCCGCCTGTCCCAACCCGAAACCACCGCGGTCTCGGAGCAGGCCAAGCCCGGCAGCGAGGACGTCGCCGCGCAGGTTTGCGGCTACTACGAAGACGCGGTGACGGCCTGGTACAACCACTGCGGGAACACCCATGTGCTCATCTACGTCGACGCGACGTGGCCCCGCGACGACTGGACCTGGTGCATCGGCCCGGGAACGTGGGACATCGGCGGCGCCAACGCCGTATCCAACGCCTGGTACTCGGGTCAAACTTGTTGAACCGCCAGCCAAGCGCTGCGCGATTCTCCACCTGCGTTCGGTGGTTGCGGATCAGGTCAGCGAGGCAAATGAGGGTGCGGTCGGACAGGGGAATCGCGGCAGGGTAGGACAACAGCGAGGCTTCCGGTTGGGGCATCGGATCTTGGTCGACTGCTGCCTTACCGGGAGCCTCGCCCTACGTCGATCCCTGCCCCCACCCCACCGCCGTGACCAGCCCCGTCACGACGAAAAGGGCTCATTGGACCAGCAGCCACCGAGTCGGCCGCCGAAGGTCGTAGACCTGACCACCGCCCGGGTCCAGCGACGCCCAATCCTCGGTGGCCTGATCAACCAGTATTCGCCGGCGGCGTAGCCGAAGCCCGATTTCCGAGCCCGACAGTCACCGACCGGTCGACGACGACCTTGCGCACATCGTCACGTACCGCGTCGGCGTCCCACTTCGCCCGGTAGAGCAGCCGCTGCATCGCGTCCGGACGACCATGCCCGGCCTGCTCGGCCAACTGCCAGCATGTCTTGACTTCGAGGTCGGAGAGGAGGCCGGCAATCTTCGCGCACCATGGTGCGCCTCGAAGACGGCGCCGTGTTGCTTACCTGAACAATTCGGCGTCGGGCAATCAGGATGGCTGGCGGTGCGGCGCAGGCTGGAGGGTGCGGACGCCCGTACCCTCGATTTGTCCGTATCAACAGCCAGGCGGTCAGCCGGCTGCCTTGAGCCAACGTCGCCAACTCGTGCGGGTGGTCCGTTGCTCGCGGTGTGTGGCCACCTGCAGAACAAACTGCGCTCGGATCCGGACCGAGGGGTCATCGGCCGAAGCCAGCATCTCCACCCCGTGGAAGAACAACGGGTCGTCGAGGTGGCGGACCAGGCAGGCGTACATCCAGTCCTTGCACCGATACGGTCGCCGCAACGCGGCAAGGATCAACTCAGCGATTTCCGGCTGGATGTCCTTTGGGCAACCGGCGCGATCGAAACGGCGAAGAACGGCCTCCTTGGTTCCCCAGCGGGACCGCATCCACGACTCCGGCGCTCCCCACTCGTCGGGATATTCCGCCTCCCACCGCAGGGACAGGGCGGCGATCGGTGCCCACAGCGCGCGGGTGGCATCGTCACCGTCCGCGGCGTCCCGGAAGGCGTGGAGGGGCCCGTAGATTGTCTGTTCCTGGTGCCACCGGAAATCGGCGCTCGCCTGGTCCAATGCCGCGCCCAGGCGGGTCTGGCTGGATCTCGACCGGTAATGAGCTGCCCACAGAGCATTCGAGCGGTGCAGCGCGCCGTTCGCCGCGGCGAGCAACGCCTGGTGGCGGGCAAGCGCAAGGTGGCGGATGACCGGATCGGTCGCCACCAGGTCGAACAGCCAGGAGTAGTCGCTGCGCGGCTCTGCAGACACCACAGCAGCCTGCCACTTCGCCCGGGCGTACGCCGACACCAGCCGGCCTGCGGCAGAAGACCTCCTGTTACACGCACGCGGCCCTGCCCTGACGAGTCACCGGTGTGTTGTGCGGAGCGTTCAGCGGAGGCTTCCTCCTGGTCATTCCGCCGACGAGCCACGTCGAGCAGACGGCCGTCGGTCCGGGCCTGACGCTCACCGACGGCACCCGGGTCGATGTCCGGGCATGGATCGGGTGACTGCTGAGCCTGCGGCGGTGCCTCACGAGCCGCTCGTCCGCGCCGAGGCCGCAGTCGTTCACCATGACGAGGTCTGACCGTATCCCCGCAGTCAGGTGGCCGGCCAAGGTCTCGGTACGACGCGGCCCGAATCCGGCCTCCGACAGCGGGGACATGGAAGCCGATGGTCAGCACAATTGCAGGTTTCAGTAGCAATTCTGATCATGTAGTTGGGGTTCATCTCGCCCCACCGACACGACTCCCATGCCTGCGGCCAGCGTGTAGCGAATGGGTATGGGGCGCACTGCTCCCTTGGTGACGGGCGTTCTGCTGATGGGGGAGCGGGACGCGGTGGACTGGCGACGCCCCTGTCGGCCCCCCGTTTACCCCCGAAAACCCCCGCGCATGGTTGACAACCAGTGACAAGTGACGATCATTGCTGATCACGTCTGCGCAGCTCAATGTCTACTTCAATGGCTGCTGAATCGTTCGCTCTCTGGACCAAGGAGCCGTGCAACTGCGGGGCCGCCCGCGGCCTGCTCGCCGGGCGGCCTTCGGCCGTCTCCGGGCGGCCGCAGCGCTACATGCTGTCGTCCCGAAGGCGGTAAGCGGCGGCGAGGTTGTTCCGTGACGTCAGCGTGTTCGGGTGCTCGTCACCCAGCACTCGTTCGTAGGCGGCCAGCGTCGCCTCGTACAACGGGATCGCCTCACCCAGCCGGCCCGCTGCCTGATAGGCGTAGGCCAGGTTGTTCCGCGACATCAGCGTGTCCGGGTGCTCGTCACCTAGCACTCGCTCACGTACGGAGAGCGTCGCCTCGTACAACGGGATCGCCTCACCCAGCCGGCCTGCTGCCTGATAGGCGTAGGCCAGGTTGTTCCGCGACGTCAGCGTGTCCGGGTGCTCGTCACCCAGCACTCGTTCGTACGCGGCCAGCGTCGCCTCGTACAACGGAATCGCCCCATCCAGCCGGCCTGCTGCCTGGTAGGCGGCAGCCAGGTTGTTCCGTGACGTGAGCGTGTTCGGATGCTCGTCACCCAGCACTCGTTCGCACGCGGCCAGCGTCGCCTCGTACAACGGAATCGCCTCACCCAGCCGGCCCGCTGCCTGATAGGCGTAGGCCAGGTTGTTCCGCGACATCAGCGTGTCCGGATGCTCGTCACCCAGCACTCGCTCACGCACGGAAAGCGTCGCCTCGTACAACGGGATCGCCTCACCCAACCGCCCCGCGGCCCTGTAGGCGGCAGCCAGGTTGTTCCGCGACAACAGCGTGTCCGGATGCTCGTCACCTAGCACTCGCTCACGTACGGAGAGCGTCGCCTCGTGCAACGGGATCGCCTCACCCAGCCGCCCCGCTGCCTGGTAGGCGGCAGCCAGGTTGTTCCGCGACAACAGCGTGTCCGGGTGCTCGTCACCTAGCACTCGCTCACGTACGGAGAGCGTCGCCTCGTGCAACGGGATTGCCTCACCCAGCCGGCCTGCCGCGTTGTAGATGGTGGCGAGGTTGTTCCGCGACGTCAGCGTGTTCGGGTGCTCGTCACCCAGCACTCGTTCGTAGGCGGCCAGCGTCGCCTCGTACAACGGGATCGCCTCACCCAGCCGGCCTGCTGCCTGATAGGCGTAGGCCAGGTTGTTCCGCGACGTGAGCGTGTCCGGGTGCTCGTCACCTAGCACTCGCTCACGTACGGAAAGTGTCGCTTCGTACAACGGGATTGCCTCACCCAGCCGCCCCGCTGCCTGGGAGGCGTAGGCCAGGTTGTTCCGCGACGTGAGCGTGTCCGGGTGCTCGTCACCTAGCACTCGCTCACGTACGGAGAGCGTCGCCTCGTACAACGGGATCGCCTCACCCAGCCGGCCCGCTGCCTGATAGGCGTAGGCCAGGTTGTTCCGCGACGTCAGCGTGTTCGGATGCTCGTCACCCAGCACTCGTTCGTACGCGGCCAGCGTCGCCTCGTACAACGGAATCGCCTCACCCAGCCGACCCGCCGCCTGATAGGCGGCAGCCAGGTTGTTCCGCGACATCAGCGTGTCCGGATGCTCGTCACCCAGCACTCGCTCACGCACGGAAAGCGTCGCCTCGTACAACGGGATCGCCTCACCCAACCGCCCCGCCGCCCTGTAGGCGGCAGCCAGGTTGTTCCGCGACATCAGCGTGTCCGGGTGCTCGGTACCCATTCTTGCGACGGCAGCGGCGACGACGTCTTCGCCTTGGTCGATAGCCGCCGGATACGAACCGTGAGCGGTGTAATGGTACGTCAAACCATTGTTGACACCGACCACGCGGGCAATCAGGTCTTCGCTCATCTCGGCGATCCCACCGAGCGCTACTCTCGCGTGCGGGGCGACCACCTGCCACCCGTTCCAGTCGGCAGGATCAGCCGGATTCAACCGTGCGCTCGCGGCCACGACCATTCCGGCCGCCGCCGCCATCAGCGACGATCGTTGCCCGTCGCGCGCGGCTCGCCATCGGCACACCTCGGCCACCAGCGGATGCACTATCAGCCCATCGCCAGAACCATCCACCCCGGCTGGTGCCCCGTCGACAAGGCCCACCGCCCGCAGGCCCGCCAACCCGGCCGCCATCTCCGCGCCGCCCTCATCCCCATCGGGTAGCAGCCCCGCTTCCGACAACACCGAGGGGTTCAGCATCGGCATCGGCACCACCGAGCCCGGTCCCAGGAACGACAACACGCGCAACAAGGTGCGCGCCCGTACGCGGCCTTGCCGCTCCAAGGCGTCCAACGAGATCTCCCACGTCGACATGATCAGCCGACGCGGATCCTGTTCCCCCCACCCAGGCGCGCCGTCATCCACCACGCTCAGCGAGCGATCCGTCAACAGATGCAGGTAGCCGTCCAGCCCTACCACTGCCATGCCCGAACCCAGATACGACCCCGCCAGGTGCACTGCCAACGGCAGCCGGCCTAACCGATCCGCCACCGCCGTCGCCGCCTCAATCAGCTCGGGCTCGTCCGCACGGCCCATCCGGTCCAGCAGCATCAACGCCGCCGCTTGCTGATCCAACTCACCCAGCGAGAACCACCCTGCCCGATGCCCCCACACCGCCCGATCAGTCACTCGGGTGGTCACCACAACGACCCCGGCACCGGCAGACCTCAACCAACCGCTACCACCCGCCACACTCGTACCGCCCGGGGCCAACACTTCAGGCGCATCGGCATTGTCAATGACCAACAACCAGTGGCCGGACAGTCGATTGAGCTGCCCCCATACCACCCCCGCTAACGCCAAATCCGAATCGGCGCTGGTCACCTCCTCTGCCGACGCCCCCGCCTCCCGCGCCACGGCCGACATGCCGGCCACCAATGTCGCCCTGTCCACCGCCGAAACCCACCACACCCGCCAGCCGGACGCCTGAGCCTCCCGCGCCGCCGCCAACGCCACAGTGGTCTTCCCGCAACCACCCATCCCCACCAAGACCCGAACCTGCGGCGAATAGGCACCACGCGGTGCCACGAGGTCACTGACTACACCGTCGCGTCCCCGGACGACGACCGGCAGCTCCCCTAGCGGTGCACCTATCACACCGGTACCGCTGGGTGGCCCACCGTCCCCTGAGGCCGGCGAGGCATCGACAATGGACGTGACCACGGCTGAAGCGCCAGTGGTACGAGCTTCCCGCTCGCGCGGCACCGACACCACCATGATGCTCAACATCGCGAGTACCACCGTCAGGACCAACACCGAAGGGAACGGGTAGTCCTGGATCATGTGCAGGCCCCACGGCCACCGCCGCTCGTCACTGCTCGCCGCGTTGACCGCCAACGCCACCGCCGTGGTCACAACCGCCATCAGAATGAACAACAGGGCCACAAACCACCGCGACCACGGCTGGCCCCGAAAGCTCACCGTCACTCCCCGACACGACCGGATCACCAAAAGCTGACCGCTCATTGAACCGCATCTCTGAGCGACGGCCCATCCGCCGACAGACCCAGCGAACCCGCCCAACGGCCGACCACCACAAGCAAAATGCCGCCGCGCCGCGTCGCGGCTTGTTACCGGCAACCAGGGTGCATGCGCGGAGAGCCGGTCACACGGCTTACCGCCCCAGCCCCGAGAAGCCGGGGGCGGTAAGCCGCTTAGCATCCAGGGACCAGGCGGGGACCACACGGCATGCGCGATGACAGCCGGCAGCCACACGGCCTGATCGTCGGGATAGCGCACGTGACGTGCGGGAACGCTTACCAAGACGTCCTGGGGGTCAAGGGGTCGTCGGTTCGAATCCGGCCGTCCCGACAGACAAGGCCCTGACCAGCGGAACGCTGGTCAGGTCTTTAAGTTTGTCTATGAGGTTTTGAACCGCCCCCGAAAACTCCCCATTTACCGGGGTCGGCAACCAGGTTCGTCATCCCTGCGCATCGTTTGGCTTCGCGGGTGCGGCCCTGACCCAACCAGGCCGCGGCTTCCGCCCCAGCCGACGGCTTGGACCGTATCTTGCGTCGAGCCGTAGGTGTTCAGCATCGTCATCGGCGGTGGGGCAATCGGTCGTGTCGCCCTGCCAACACGGTCCGCGCGCACCGTGAGCGAACCGTGCTGCGGGATGCAGATGGCACGCGACGATTGACCACGGTCCTGGCGTGCGCCATGATCTCCCTCAACTTGATACTGATGCCTGTCGCTCGCACATCCAATGCTGGTGCGGGGCGGCGGTCGCGCGTCGGCGTCTCACGGGGGAGATCGTTGCCGAATGACCATGTCCAGATTCAGGCCTGCCACCACGTCGGAATTCCGGGCGCAGGCGGCCGAGGGCGACACACCGAATGATCGGCCGCTGACCGTTGGTCGTCGCCGCCTGCTCACCGGTGGGTCCCTCGTCGCCGCGTCGCTGGTGGGCCAGAGCCTCGTCGGCAGCGCCGCACGGGGTGCGACGGGCACCGAGCTGTCAGTCGGGAAGGTGGAGATCACTCCACCGGCGGGTACGTACCTGGCCGGTTACGGCGTCGACGTGCCCCGCAAGGCGACCGGGGCCGCTGCGCCGTTGTTCGCGCGGTGCACGATCCTTTGGCACGCGGGGGTGCCCCACGTCATCGTCACCGTCGACGTCCTCGGTTTCGCGCGTGGCCTGCACCGGTCGATCCGCAGCCAGGTGGTCGCTCTTGGGCTGGCGTCGGAGAACTTCGCGCTGACGGCCACGCACACGCACAACGGCCCGGTGCTCCCCGACAAACTCGACCCGTTCATCTCGTACGCGATGGACTCGGCCCAGCAGGCACAGGTGCGTGCCTACGGCGACCAGTTGGCCGCGCGGATCGTGCAACTGGTCCGAGACACGCTCGACGGTCCGCGGACGCCGTGCACGCTCGACTACCAGGTCGTCGACCAGCACTTCTCGTACAACCGGGAAAGTCTGCCGTACGTCGAGTCGGACGTGCCTGTCCTCACGGCTCGTACGCCGGGTGGTGAGCCGCTGGCCGTGCTGTTCAGCTACGGGTGCCACCCGGTGGTGGCGGGGTCGCAGACCATGTTCGACCCGGACTACCCGGGGGACGCGGTCACCCGGATCGAGAAGGCGACCGGCGCCTTCGCCCAGTTCCTTCTCGGGCCGGCCGGTGACCAGAACCCTGCCGGTGCGCGGGGTTGGGCCCAGCGGAGCCTGCGGGGCGCCGAACTCGCTCAGGCCGTCACGACGGCGTTGCTGCGGCCAGGTCGGCCGGTCGCCGGCCCGACGACGACCCATTACCGGGAGGTGAGCCTGCCGCTGGATGTGACGCTGACCGCGGGCAATCTTCGGAACGTGTCCGCGGCCTACACCGTGCGGTCGAACAATGTCTCCCTGCCGGGTTACTACCGGCGGCACGCGCGGCAGATGATCGCGCAGATCGACGCCGGCACGTTCGCGACGTCGATCCCGGTGCCCGTCCAGTCCTGGAGGTTCACCGGCAGCCCGGACCTCCGGCTTCTGCTGGCCGGCGGCGAGATCGTTTCCGGATACGCCGTCTACTTCCGGGCGCGATACGGCACGTCGAGCCGGCTGCTGTTCGCCGGCTACGCAAACGAGGTAGGCGCGTACCTCCCCAGTGATGAACTGTTGCGGAGAACGTCGACGTACGCCGGCGGGATCGACAGCGACTTCCCGGGCATCGCCGGCGGCTCGATGACGGTCTACGGCTGGTTGGGGCACCTCAAAGGAAAACCGACAGCAACATCCCCCGACGGCATGGAGCAGATCCTCATCAGCGCGATCGACGCGGCACTGTCGGCGTAGCAGACCTTCGGTCGGGCAAGCGCCCGGATGTGCGAGCCGTCGATCACCGCCCTCGACATGTCCAGCTGATCGGTGGCCCGCAGCTTGCCGAGCAGGATCTCGTGCAGTCGTTGCCATGCTCCGGCGTCGTTCCAGTCCCGCAACCCCCGCCAGCAGGTCTTCCCAAAGCCGAACCCCGACTCCTGAGGCAGGAACCTTCACGGAATCGCGGTGTGAAGCATGGACAGGATTCCGCACAACACTCTGCGGTCGTCGAGGCGCTTACGCCCGGGGAACCGGTGCCGGCGTGGTGGTCGGGGTGGCAACAGTGGTTCGATCTCGGCCCAGAGTTCGTCCGAGACGATCCACGGCGGCTGCTCACCCCTCCTCACGTTCAGACAGAACGATCCTCGTGTCCCGAGGACACGCCCAACAGCGTTTCGTTAGGGGTTCTTGGTGTTGGTGTCGATGGTGAAAACCACGTCTGGCCCGACGTCATGGCGGGTGATGCCGGGTACGTCGGGGACGTCAAGCAGTGGTTCGTACGGGGTACCGTAGACCCGGTCGCGCAGCAGGACGACGCTGCGGATGCCGAGCTGGTGCAACCGATCCAAGGCCGGCTTGCTGGGGAAGGTCGCCATAACGTCGCGGATCGCCTGACGGTTGGGTGTGGTGTAGCTGGCCGCACCGTTGACCATGGTGGGAAAACCGTCGGTCGACCAAAGGAGGACGTGGAGATCGATTCCGTCGTTGGACGGCAATACCATGATGGGAGCGTGCGCGGAGGCTAGCGCCATCGCGGCCGGTTTGGCTGGGGTTTGGGGGTGGTCCAGGTCAGGTAGGCCCTCAGCTAGCACGAGGACCAGCAACGGAACGGTCAGTAGCCGTGGCGCTCTCACCGACCATTCCGGCGTGGCGTCCCTGCGAGCCACCTCGGCCAGGTGGGTGACCAGGCCGGCCGCGAGGATGGCCAGGCAGAGAGTGGGCCACAAGATCAAGCGGCCTGGTGTACGGGATCCATCGAACCCGGGCACGTAGAGATAGAGCAGGCGGTAGATCGGCCCGTTCGTGCCCAGCGCGAACAACACTCCGACGACCGCCCCCAACAGCAGCAGAAGCCGTTGCACCGGTGACCAGCGGGATAGGAACAGGCCGGCGAAGGCCAGTAGATACAGCGCGTACCCGCATAGCAGCACTTTCTCAGTCGGTACGTCACCAAGAGCGGTGCGGGCGTCGTTGTGCAGGGTGCCCCAGGGCAGCGAGGACTGCGGCGCCACGAGAAGTCCGCGCAGTGTCGGGGAGAAATGCGCGACGTAGTCCCAGTCCCGGGTGACCTGTGGGTTGAGCTCGCGCACGTGTTGGTACGCGTACGCGAAGTATCCGGTCACCGCGGTGAAGATCAGCCCACCGATCAGATCACTGACGATCAGCCGGAGGCTAAGGCGTGGGCGGTGGATCAGCCAGGCTGTCAGTGTGATCAGGCAGAGGGCGGCGAGGACGTATACGAATCCCAGCCCCACGCCGAAGCCTAGGCTGACCTGCCAGGCCGCGACCAGCCAGCCAGCGAACGCCCAGCCCGGCCGGACTCGTTCGGCAAGGTAGCCGCGGGTGAACGAGAGTCCGTGGCCGCGCGCCAGCATCGCCAGGGCCAGAGTGATACCACCGGTGGAGAGAATGTTCAGATGTCCGTCGTGGCCGTAGCGCCAGGGCGCGTAGGCGAGGGCGGCCCCGGCTACCGCGGCGGCGACCTTATTCGCGCCAAGTTGGCGCAGGAGCGCGTAGCCGCCGAGGAAGGCGAGCGCGAATGCCAGCACGAACAGGATGTTGTAGCGCAGCACGGCGCCGACTACACCATTGCCTATCAGCCCTGCCGGGGCATAGCCGAGCAGGCTGTCGTTCAGGGCTAGGCCGTACGTGTCGGGATAGAAAGCGTTGGTATCCCACAGGCCACGCAGACGGTGGGTGAGTGCGTGGCCACCCCATCCCACCAGCCATGCTTGGGCCGTCGGGTCACCCACGTCACCGACGATGGTGTGGGCCGGGTCGGCGATCGGCACAGTCCTGGCGCCGGCAGTCAGCATGCGAATCGCGTACGGCGGAATCAGCCAGATCATCGCGACAGCGAGGAGCACCGAACCGAGGCTCGCGATACTCAGTTCCCGCCGATGGGCCCTACGTGTCAGCCAGTCCCTCGTGCCTCGACCGGCGCGCGCGAGTCGGCCATTTTTTCCTAGCTCGCTGAGAGTGACGGCTGATGTGGGGCCTCCTGCCGGTGGTTCTCCCTGCGTCATCACATTGACCCTCACTGTTGAACGGCCGCAGTAAATCATGAGCAGGGCGGCGTATAGAGTCAAGACATCGATCAATACCGTTCCGGTAGCCGGGACTGCTCGCGATCGCGGCGGTGGTTTCGGGATCGAGCCGCGTCGTGCTGACGGAACATCACCGTCCCCTTTGGACCGGCCTCGCTATCTCGATGTTGGGCGCGCAACACCCTGCCGCGCGCCCCGTTGATCGCGACCTTCGTCCATGCCTGCGGCCTGGACCATGACACTGCGGACCGGTATCCCTGGACTCGGGCAATGCAACAGGCGCGACCTGGGCCACGGGCATCGTCACGAACGTGGTCGTGAACGTGCCGATCGACCTGTCCACACTGCGCTGGGGCAAGGATTTCCCTCCGGAGCCCTGGCAAGAGCGCCGTAACCGCTGGGAGTGGTTTCAGGGATTGCGACCGGCTTGCCGACGGTCAGTCGCGGCCAGTACCCGCCTGGCTTCGGATGCGGTGCCCGTGGGGCGAGGTGGCGTGGCCTTCGTGGTCGTCGTCTACCTCGTAATCTTCCGTACCAGGACGGCCTGTCATAAGGCGCCTCCTGACACGTCAGCTCAGGAGTTCGCGGGCCAGGGCCTCGGTCCACCAGCGTTCGACTTGATCGGGTTGCCAGCCGCGTTCGTCGGTCAGTGTGGTGTAGACGTCGATGTTGCAGATCGCCGCGTAGATGTCGACGGCCGACGGGATGTCCAATCCTTGCCGGAGAACGCCGCCCGGCCACGACGAGAACACCTGGATCCTGGTCTCGTTCCCCCGCTGACGGCCGTCGCGGTAGGCCGTCGCCAGCTCGGGCTCGGTGCGGCCCGCCTCGCGCACGAGCGCGATGATGTCACCGGCGCGCTCGAAGAGGCGCCGGTCGTAGCCGGCCATCGCCGCGAGTTGCCGCACCGGATCGTTCTCGGCCCCTTCCAGTTCGGCGAGCGACTGCGATGGATCCGCGGCGATGTCGGCCGCGTCGGCCAGGGCCTGGATCAGCCCGGTCTTGTTCCCGTACACCGCGTAGACGGTCGGCACCGAGACCCCGGCCTCCCGCGCCACGTCACGTACCGTGGTCGCCCCCCAGCCGCGGGAGAGGAACAGTCGACGAGCGGCGCTGGCGATCTCACCCCTGGTCTCTGCCGCTTGCGCCGCCCGGCGCAGTGATTCGTACCTGCGCCTGCCTGTCTCGGCGGTCATGACTTGCCCCTTTCGGTTTCCGTGCCTTATATTGAATGCATGTCGCGTAAACTCGGCGTGGGAAGCACCTGGACGTTCTCGCGGATCGCCGGACTCGCCGGACTCGCCGGACTCGGCTTCGCCATCCTCATCGTCTCCATCAACGCCTTCCTGGTGCCAGCCGGCCTGCCCCACACCGGTGCGGAGACCAACGACGTTGTCCAGTTCTTCACCACCCAACAGGACACCGTCGGCCTCGCGTCAGCACTCGCACCGATCGCCTGGGTGCTGGCCACCCTCTTCGGCGCCGGCGCGGTCTCCGTGCTGTGGCGGACCGACCGTGAGCAAGGCACAGCCTGGTCCCTGGTCGGATTCGCCGGGGTGATCCTGCAGAACATAACCTTCACCGGCGTGATGGCCGCGCGGCTCGCGCTCGCGTCAACGACCGCGCAGGACAGCAGCACGATCGCCGGACTCTGGGCACTGCACAACGCGCTGTTCATCTTCAACGGCACCTTCTTGGCACTGGCCATGACCGGCCTGTCCATCAGCGGCCGACGCGCCGGCCTGATCCGCCGCTGGCACGGCGGGATCGGCCTGCTGGCCGCCGCGCTCCAGTTCGGCTCGGCCGTGCTGAGCCCCCTGGTCATCGACGACCCCGGTCCGGTCGGTCTCCTCGGCCTTGTCGGCTGGCTGATCTGGGTCGTGTGGATCGTCGCCTACAGCATCACCCTGATCCGCCTGACATCCGCTCCCACCCAGGCGATACCGAATGACCGACGCACCGGTCCCGTTGAGTCATTTCGATCAGACCATCGGCAGGCCGATCTGCCCAATGGCCAGCGTCGCCATCCAGCACAGCAGCGCGTCGAACCGCCGGAGAGCGCGCAGGCATAGACATCCGCTCATCGGCGTGAGCGCGCACCGCGTCGCCTCGCGGAGGCGCCTCCGGCGGAGAGGGCTCGTGACAAAGACGGGTTCCGAACGCCTGGCGCCGGACCGAGGTGGGCTGATCGTCAGCTGAGCGGGATGGCGCCGATTAGGCGTATCCCACGTCGGGCGTCGGTCCGTGGCGGCCCACCGAGACGAACCCCTTGCCCGGGGTAGGCGAGTCGCGACGGGCGGGCGCACGCTGTTTTCTGGTGACGGCACGACCCCGATGGCGGGGGAGCGGGGCGCGGTGGGACCCAGCAACAGGGCTCTACGTCCTTGGGTTACACCTGAGGGCTGGGGACCACATGGGGACCAGTGGGCGGTGGCGCGGACTCGAATGATCGTTTGAGCTAAAAGTCGCCCCGTCGCCACCCGCCTGCAGCGCGACCGACGCCGGTCACGGGAAATCGTCGGGGCTGGTACCGGGCAGCGTGGCCAGCAGCTGCCCGGCCAACCAGCGGACGGTGTCATCGTCTTCCTGATGGGCGAGGCGTACGAGCACGGTGCGGGTCCGGGGGTCCGCACCGTTGTGGCGCGCCATCGCGAGCAGCGCAGTCCGGCGGATCTCCCAGTCGTCGTGGTCCACCAGCCGAATCAGCAGCTCGCGACCCTCCAGCCAGTCGGTCAGCATGGTCGCCAGCTGCTCCACGGTCCGGCGTCGGACATCGAGGTCCGGGTCGTCGCGGATCAGCCCCACGAGCAGCATGCGCACCGCGGGATCGGTCCCGAAGTGTTCGCCGAGCGCGGCGGCGGTGCGGGCGCGGACGGCCGGGTCGTCGTCGGCCAGGCGGCGCATCAGCCGCGTCCTGACCGCCGCGGCCATTGGCGCCAGGTCCGGCTGGGTCAGACGGTGCAGCGCCGCGTCGATCACGGCCGGCTCCGTGTCGGTCTCGATGCACTCCAATAGCACGTCGGTCACCGCGTCAGGGCTCCCGTCCGTGCAGAGGGCCTGCACTGCGGCCAGCCGACTGCCTGCGTAGCTGTCCCTGCGGGCCCGCCGGCACAGCGTCGCCACCAGGCCGTCGGTGTCGCCGTGGCCGGCGAGGGCCTGTGCGGCCGCGCGCAGCACGTTGGGGTCGGGGTCCCGGCGGACCTGCTCGGCGAGGCATTCCCGCACCTCAGGGTCCGGTGGGTCGGCGAGACGGGCCAGGCTACGGGTGACCCGCAGCCGGACGATCGGGTCCCGCTCCTGGGAGGCTCGGCTGATGAGCAGATCTCGGGTCGCGTGACCGAACAGCGGTCGCCCGGTGAGCAGGTCGACCGCAGCGAGCCGGACGCTCGCGGTCGGATCGCTGCGGGCGCTCTCCAGCAGCAGTTCCCCGGTGCGGTGGTCGGGGTAGGCCTTGGCCAGCGCGCGCACCGCGGCGAGGCGTACCGTCGCGTCCTCGTCGACGTGAGCCGTGCGGGCCACCACGGTCCACCCGGTGTCGTCGGCGCGGTCCCGGTCGATCAGAGCCGCGACCGCGGCGGCCCGCACGGAGGACTCCCCGTCCTGCTCGATCTGGTCGATCAATCGGGCCCGGCAGCGCCCCTGCGAGTCGGGTACGAGCGCCAACCGCCGCACGGCCACCGCGCGGACCCGCGCGGACGTGTCCGAGGAGGCCAGCTTCAGCAACAGCTCGGTGTTCTCCGGGCCGGGTCGCTCCGGCAGCAGCTCGGTCAGAATGCAGCATCGGACCTCGTCCGGGGAATGGCCGTTGACCCGCTGCAACGCCGTGGTTCCTGCAGTCTCGGCGTATTGCGGCAGAACCAACAGACCCTTCAGCACGCACTGCACCACACCGGGGTCGGTGTCGGTGGCCAGCAGCCGCTGCATCGTCTCGGGTACGCCCGGAAGGTCGGGCCGCGCGGCGAGTATCTCCGCAGCGGCCCGCCGTACCGTTGCGTCCCGGTCCTCGGTGGCACGCGCCAGTAGCAACTGGCGGATGTCCTCGGACGATTCGACCCCGCCGAGGGACTGGACGGCGATCGCGCGTACCGCCGGGTCAGGTGAATCGGCGAGGCCGCGGAGCATGTCGATGAGGTCGGGGTCGGCGCTGAAGTGGGCGACCAATGCCCGTACCGCGGCTTGCCGTACCGCCGTGGAGGCCTCTGCCCGTGCCTGGACGAGCAGTTGGTCCCGACAGTACCGGCGGCCGCGGCTCGTGGTGTCCAGCTGGCCAGCCGCCTCGGCCAGCCCGGCGACCAGTGTGACGCCAGCCTGTCGATCGGGGCTCTGCCCGAGTTCCCTGACCAGCAGCTCCTCCATTTGCTCCTCGGTGGTGGACAGCACCGCGGCGATCCGCGTGGCGAAGGGAGAGCCGGATCGCCAACTGGTCCGGACCCCGCGGCGGCGGTACCAGTGCAGGAAGATCTCCCGGCCGGGCCAACTCGGGCCGAGCGCCCGGATCGGGGACAGCAGTTCCTGCTCAGTGAGGTCCACCAGGTTCGGGTCGTCGGCGGAGATGCCATGCTCGATGAGACGCACGACCTGGCGCAGCACGGCGGTGCCCGCGCCGGCCAGTTCGGCGGGCTGCGGCGCCTCGGCCACGCACTGCGCAGCCAGCACCAGGTTCCACGGCGGCCCGGTCAGGTTCAGCGGCGGCCACGGTTGAGTGGCCTCGGTGGCGAGCAGGGTGACCAGCTTGTTGACGGTCTGGGCGGGCAGGGCACTGGCGACCAGTCGAAGCACCTCCCGCCACGACGGATCGGCCCAGTGTTCGCGGAACAGCGAACGCAGACGATCGAGGTCCCAGGTGGTCGGGTCCTGCTCGCATCTGTCCACGATCTCCTCGGCACAGAAGAACTCCAGGAACGCGCGGTGCACGAACCCGAACAGTCGCAGTCCGTATCGTTCCAGGATGAAGCTCCGCTGCCGCAATTTGTCGATCATCGAGTAGGCCATGGCGAGCGCCCGCTCATTCTCGAAACCGTAGAACGCGACGAGGTGGTCCCGGGAGATGCGCGCGAGTTCGTCGGATTCAATGTAGTTTCCGGCGGGGCCGGACTCGCGGAACTGCATCCAATACGCCAGGTGACGCAGCAGTCGACGCTTCGCCTGCAGGTCCAGCGACGGCACGTCGCCGTGGCTCTCGCGCAGTTGCTTGGTCACATCCCACTCGGAGATCAGTACGTCGGTGACGTGCGCGTAGAGCCGGCGTCGGTTGCGGGGCAGCGGGTGACCCCGGCCGACGATCGCCATGAGCATCAGCAGCAGGGGGTTGCCGGCGATCTCGCGCATCGCTCGAGAACTGCCCACCACGTCGAGGATCTGCCGCCGCTGCCGCTCTGCCTCGACAGCCGGCGTGGGCATCACGTAGCGGTACCAGTTGCCGAGGAACCTCGCGATCTGCTCGTCGTCGAGATCCTCCAGGGTGAAATGGTCGAAGCCCGCGTTGGCAAAGGTGTGCCGCTGGTAGCCGACCGCCCGCGAGGTGACCACTGTCAGCACCCCCGGGTACTCGTTGGCGAACGTGGCGATCTGCGCGGCCACCTCTTCCCGCTGCGCCGGGTCGAACACCTCGTCCAAGCCGTCGAACAGGAACAACGCCTGGCCGCCCTGGCGCAGGTACGCCTCCAGCACGTCCTGGTCGAAACCGGCGAGCCCCTGCTGGTGGCGGTGGCCGACGTAGTCGAGCAAGCCGTCGCACCGGCCGTCCCCGTGATGGGTGGCGTAGGAGCGCAGCTCGATCAGGACGGGTAGATACCGGTCCAGCGCGCTCAGTCGAGGCTCGACGCACACGCCGGCCAATGTCAGCGTCAGGTACCGCGCGGCCGCGGACTTGCCGGAACCGGGGTCGCCCAGCAGCACGATCGTGCGCCTGCCCGGGTCGGACACCACGTCGAACAGCGACAGCTCGTCCTTGGCCGCGTATTCGTCCCAGAGCCGCTCCACATCTTCCGGGTCCACCACGCCGGGCAGCCCACCAGCATCGCCGTCGGATGTGGAACTGGCCCAGCGCCACCAGGCGAGGGGCATCTCCGGCCGGGCATCCTCGTGCACCCGTGGTTCCACGAACACCTCGGGCAGCCCGACGGTGAGGTAGCCGCTGGTGGGTCGCGGTGAGACGGCGTCCAAGGGCATCGCCCGGTGCCTCATCGCCAACTGCTGGTAGTACTGGCTGCGTAGGGCCTGCGGCAGGTGGGTGTCCGGGTCGGCGGACTCGCGGCCCGGGGGTCGATGCCTGCGTACGTCGGCCAGTGCGACGGTCACCTTGGCGGCGAGGTCGTCCACGTTGGAAAAGAAGGCGCAGAGATGGCGCTCCTGGAGCTCGCGGCGCAACGCGATGATCCGCTGCCAGTCGGCATCCCGGTCGATCATGTCGACCGGCCAGGGCGTGTCCTCCGCGAGCAGGAAGATCAGGCAGGGCTTGCCGGCGGCGATTGCCTCCCGATACTCGAGTTCGGTGATGGAGGATTCCTGGCCTGGCGGGCGGTACCCGTACCGCCAGGCGAACAGCCCTACGTAGACGTCGCTGCGTCGTACGTCGGCGAGGCAGCGTTCCAGGGGTGACTGGACTTGGGTGCCGTACGCCTCCATGGCCACATCGTCGATCGCCAAACGCCGAGCCGCTGTGTGCACGGCGGCCCGATGGTCCAGTAGGTCCTTCTGGGTAGCCGAAATGTAGACCTTGATCGACGACGCACCCCTGCCGTGCAGGTCGGCCAGCGCGCCCGTCAGCCTGACCGCGGAGTCGTCCGGAAACACGGTCGAGCCGAGCGGGGCAGACGGAAAGATCTTGACCGTGACCGCCTCCCCGGAACGAGCCACGATCGGCCCGGCGGCGCCCTGCTGGCGGCAATCCGCGACCGCCCGGGGAATTCCGGCCCCTTCGCTCTCTACCAACTTGTTCCAGCTCAGCACATGCGCTAGCCAGAAGTTGCGCTGCCGCGACTCGCTGCGCAGCTCGCTGAGCGGGCATTGCTCGTCGTCGGCCAACTCGGCTCCCGCCCAGGTGCCTGGGCTGGTCACCTCGATCCGGTCGGAAAAGACCCGGACATGTACGCACATCTCGCGCTGCTGGTAGTCGCGGTGGGCGAGCGCGTTTGCGATGATCTCGCGGACGGCAATCATCGGGTAGCGGTAGACCGGCTCGGTGACGGCCGCGCCCGTAGTTGGCACCTCGCCGAGTCGAGCGAGTTCAGCGACGAAGTCACGGGCCTGCTTGATCTGCTCGGGAATCGTCCCTCCCAAGGTGCGCTTGTCCATCGGCGCGTCCTTGCCGGGGCCGTGGTAATGGGTGCACTGGACAGTGGCGGTGGGTACCACCGCGGTCGGATCCTCGCCGAACAGCAGCGCACCGGCCCGGGTCAGCCGGCCCTCGCGCATCAGAAGGGCGGCCCGCATGAAGTCGGCGGCCGACCCGCGACGCGGCACGGAGCGGCCCACATCCTTGCGCATGGCCGCACGGAACCGACTAACCCGCCGCGGGCTGAGGACGGTGGCGGTAGTCGTACCATCCAGGAACGGGTGATCCGAGTCCTCGGGGGGCGTCGAAAGTCGCTCGGCTTCACTGCGCCCGTCGGGCAGGTCGGCGGCGACTGACACGGGCCGCCGGGCGATCGGCACGTTGCCGAACCCGTCGAAGCGGTGCCGAGGCTCCGACGAGCCTCGCACGGCGGCTTGCAGGTACTCATACAGATCAGCGAGATCCACCATGCCGTCGCCGTCCTTGTCGTCGGCGCCGTGCAGCAGTCCGTCGACCAGTGCGTTGGTGAACGGGCTCGGCAGGTCCTCACCATCGGCGTCAGCAGCCGTCTCTGATGCGGCGGTGGCGGTGAGCACGAACCGGCCCTTGCCGGCTAGCAGCCGCTCGACGGCGACTGGACCCTTGAACGCACCGCTGTGGCAGCAGTCCAAGACGATCACCTTCGCTCGGGCCAATGAATCGCCGATGATGTCGTTGAGCGTGTCGTTGGAGACAGCGGTACCGGGCAGCAGGCTGGACGTTGTGTCCCGGGCACAGAGATAGAGTTTCTGGTTTCGGCTGCGGCCATGCCCGCTGAAGTAGAAGAGCAGCACGTCCTCCGGCTCGGCGTCGCTGAAGAACCGGTTGGCCGCCTCCGCGATCTCGGCGCGTGAGGCATCAAAGAGGATCGTTACGTGCTCTGAGGCGAACACGCCCATCTCGTCGTCGGTCAACGCGGCGCTGAGCAGACGTCCGTCGATGCGGGGGCCGTGCAGGGCATGCAGCTTCGGGTCGGCCTCGTACAGGGAGTTGCACACGAGAAGTGCCCGATACATCGGCGGCTCCTGGCCCACGTTCCTGCGGTGAGTGCCTTACCCTACGGCTAGCTACCGACCGACCACAGTAGCAAGTCCGGAGGTCCCTTTATGCCATCCGCTCGAATCGTGCTGCTTCCCGGCCTGTCCACACTCACACCCGATGACGAGCCGCTGCAAGCGGCGAGCGCCGAATTGGTAATGGATCTGCGCGAGGTGGACGGCCTGCGGGCGACCGAGGAGGGCATCCCGGTGGTCGGCCGCAAGGGTCAGTGGACAGAGCTGGTGATCGCGCTCGGTGGGCCGAGCGTGGTGGCGGGAGCGGTGACCGCGATGCGACTGTGGCTCAGCCGGGACCGGCGCCGGTCGCTTACGCTCACCGCGTCGCGGGCCGGCGAGGATCCGCTGCGGATCGAGATCAGCGGTGACAACGTCGCGGAGAGGACGGTGCACGAGGCGGTCCAACGGCTGCTCTTCGCGACGGGCGCTGCCCTCGGCGACTCGCCGGACGAGAGCCCGAACACCGGCCCTGACCCGTCGGTGCCCCCAGCGATCACACAGTGACGGATGTCCCGTGACGGGACACCTGAGCCAGCAGTGCCCCCGCGAGAACTTCCTGTACGGGAGGTCTCGCAGTCTCAGGTCTAGCGACGTCGTACTTCGGTTGATGCGGTACACGTTGACTCCGCTTGGGATCCGCGGTCCCCGAGCCGCTGGCGACCGACTGTGAACCTCTGGCCGAAGACGCGGATGCGTCAACATTCGCATCTAGCCGACGAGCGAGCGACGATCGAACTCCTCCTGGCGGCCGTCGACGTTGGGGCACCGCAAATCGCTTGACTGGTGCAGTCCGCCCGCTATTGGGTGGCGCCGTGAGCAAACTGTGGACCGCACCGCAGGACGACCCCAGGACCTTCGGTCAACCCGTCGGCGAAAAGGCGACCTACCGGGAGTACCTCGGCAACTACCGTCTGACCATAGAGATGAAGTGCGACGGACTGGACGCCGAGCAGCTCGGCCGACGCTCGATACCGCCCAGCACCCTGAGCTTGCTCGGCCTGGTGCGCCATTTGGCTCAGGTGGAGAACCACTGGTTCCAGCGTGTGCTGCAAGGGCGGACCGACGCACCGCTCCTCTACCAGCACGAGGACGACCCGGGTTGGGACTTCGGGGGCGCGGTCCCCGACCCAGCAATGGTGAAGGACACCTTCGCAACCTGGAAGGCCGAGATCGCCAAGGCCGACGAATGGCTCGACGCGATGGAGGAGGCCGACCTGGGCCGCGAGGTGCCGGTCGACGGTGGCAGCCACGGCACACGCGACGTGCTTGTCCACGTGCTCGAGGAGTATGCGCGGCACGCCGGCCACGCCGACCTCCTGCGCGAGTGCATCGACGGGCGAACCGGCCTGTGACCCTGTCGTAGCTGAAGGCGTTGCCGCAGCCGCCGGGGACACCGAGGCTGCCTCGCGCGGCGCGGTAGAAGCCGTCGCGAGCCTCGTCGGCCGGCCGAACCAGTTCCGTAGCGTCAGCGGGCGGACGTCGGTGACCGGCCCACTGAGAGGACCGCGCTGCGAGTCGATGGTTGAGACCAAGCGATCGGGCTCAGCAGCGCGGTCACACTCGTTGTGGCAGAGTCACGCGGAGTTGCGCCACTTGCGGCCGTGCCGGCCGATGAGCCGGTCGGCGTCGGTCGGGCCCCAGGAGGCGGCCTCGTAGGTGGGGATCGGCGAGTTGTCCTTCTCCCAGTTGTCGATGATCGGGTCGACGATCCGCCAGCACTGCTGCACCTCGTCGCTGCGGATGAACAGCGACGCGTCACCGATCAGCGCGTCCAGGAGCAGACGCTCGTACGCCTCCGGGGACTCCTCGACGAACGTCTGGTCGTAGGAGAACTCCATCGTGGCGGTGCGGACCCGGAAGGAGTGGCCCGGCACTTTGGCGCCGAAGCGCAGCGAGATGCCCTCGTTCGGCTGGATCCGCAGGATCAGCGCGTCAGCATCGAGGCCGGTGAGCTGGTCGGTCGGGATCGGCAGGTGCGGCGGCCGCTGGAACTGCAGCGCCACCTCGGTGAGCCGGGCCGGCAGGCGCTTGCCGGTGCGGACGTAGAACGGCACCCCGGCCCACCGCCAGTTGTCCACGTTGAGCCGCATCGCGGCGTAGGTCTCGGTCCGCGACAGGGGGTCGACGCCGGGCTCCTCGCGGTAGCCGGCCATCAGCTCCTCGCGGGTGCCGCCCCGGGTGTACTGGCCCCGGACCGCGGCCTCGGCGATGTCCCGGTCGGTGGGGAGCCGGATCGCCTGCAGCAGCTTCACCTTCTCGTTGCGCAGGCCCTCAGCCTCGAATGAGGCCGGTGGCTCCATCAGTGCCAGCGCGAGGACCTGGAGCACGTGGTTCTGCACGATGTCCCGCATCGCGCCGGCGTCCTCGTAGAAGCCGCCGCGGCTGCCGACGCCGAGGGTCTCGGCGACGGTGATCTGCACGTGGTCGACCCAGGAGCGATCCCAGATGGGCTGGAAGATCGAGTTCGCGAAGCGCAGCGCCAGCACGTTCTGGACGGTGTCCTTGCCCAGATAGTGATCAATCCGAAAGACCTGGTGCTCGTCGAACGCGCTGTGCACGACGCCGTCGAGCTCGCGGGCCGTGACCAGGTCGCGCCCGTACGGCTTCTCGATGACCAGGCGGGAGAAGGAGCCTTCGCGTGGCTGGTTGAGCCCCACAGCGGCCAGTCCGTTGATCACCGGCTCGAAGGCCCCGGCCGGGGTGGACAGGTAGAAGAGGCGGTTGCCGGACGTGCCCCGTTGTGTGTCCAACTCGTCGAGGGTCTCCACGAGCCGCTTGTAGGTCTCCGGGTCGTCGTAGCCGCCGGCCACGTACCGCACGCCGCCCAGGAGCTGCCGCTTGCTGGCGAGGGTGCGTTCGCCGAGGGCGCTCTCGGCGAACTGCTCGTCGGTCATCGACGTACGGGCGACGCCGACCACCGCGAACTGGTCCGGGAGCCGCTCGTGCCGAGCCAGGCTCTCGATGGCGGGCAGCAGCTTACGCCGGGTCAGGTCACCGGAGGCGCCGAAGATCACCAGCGTGGCCGGCGGGGCACTCCGCTCCTGGATGAGCTGAGATGCGTGGTCCATGGTCTGCGTTCCTCCGGGCACAAGGGGTGTGGGATCGGGGGCGGTGCTGTCCTGCCAGGGATAGCGCGGGCTGTGGCGGTAGTGTCCGGGGCCACGCGGCGTGCCCCGTTGGTCACGGAGCTTGAGCGTCCCATGCTCAGCTGACGGGTAGGCGATCCGGTGCGGTCTGTCGGCGTACGTGATGGTGGTACGAATGATCGTGGCCAGATAGCCCGCGGAGGTCAACGGTCTCGCCGACGGCGGCGCCGCGGACCGCCAGCGGGCGGTTGCGGCGTTGCGCTGGTCTGGTGGTGGCGGCCCATCCTGATGCCGGTCTCATTGAAGGGCTGTTCGTATCCGCCTGTGACCGGAAGATGACCGGCAGAGTGCTCGCCCCGCAGCACCAGGCCGCAGCGGATTCTTGAGGTGCCCAACGCGAGCGGGAGCGGCGTCGGTGGGCGGTGGGGGACCTCATGCTCGCTGCGTCAGCCAGCTCCACCGCAGCGGTTTGCCTGCGGCTCTCACCTCGGAATGGGGCGTAGCTCATCATCCGCGGTCTGCTGGTCCTCGCTCGGCGTCCCAGCGCCCGCCGGATCCTCTGGGACTCTGCGACTGGCCCGTGGTTCTACGGCAGCAGCGGCAGGTGGGGACGTGACGATTGTCAGTCCCCACCGTCGTCGCCGTACTCGGAGAATGGAGCGATTCTGCCGGCGTCAGCGCCCGGTGGACACGATGTTTGAGGATTGCCCGTTCTGCTCGTCGCGCTTCAGGCGCTTCGCAGTCTGCTTCTCCTTGATCGTCTTGCCCTTCTTCTTGACGTTCGCCTTGCTCGTCGAGTCCTTGGACATGATCGAACCTCCTGGAGCAGGTCGGTGAACGTGCAGCGTGGTACTCGCCTGATCGCGGCGGCAGGTGACAGGAGACCCGCGGCGGGCGCGAAGTCCTTCTCTGCACGCCGACCCTACGCTGTTCCAGCTCTTGCCGACGTTGGGAAGCGCATCGACGATCGTGGGGCGATAGTTCGTGCCGCCTCACCGCTACGGTAGGCGGGTCGCGATAGCGCGGCCGGCGCGGCGTCCTCGCCCACAGGGGCGTATTCCCAGGCTGCCTCCGCCGGGGCGCTTCCTGTCACCGCAGGGCAGGCCCGCTCCATGGTGTGTGGGTCAGCGGTGGACGGGCGGCACGGCCTCAGCCTGCGGCCGCAGCGGTGATGTAGGTGTGGAACGCCGCTACTTGTTCATCAGTGACAACTGGTTCGAAGTCCAGGTGCTCGCTCGGAACGATGCTGGTACCGGTACCGGTGACTGTTACGAACCAGGCGCCTTCGTGGCCGAACCAGCGCGCCTGCGCCAGGACACCGATGTCGGCGCTCTCGGAGGGGTCATCCGGATCCTCCACGAAGACGATGCGAACCTACTGCCCGTCCTGTCCGTAGGGCGGCTGGGGAACGTGCAGGGTGAGATTGTCCGCGCCGAGGCTTTCACCGAAGAGGCGAGCTGCACCGGCCTGGGCCAGTGCCCAGAGATCCGCTGTCTTACCCGTGCGGCCTACCTCCACCTCGCCGTCCGGACCCTCGACCAGTACGGCGTATGAGCGGTCAGGCTCGTGCCGCACCCGTGCTCGCACCTGCATCCTGGGGTCGCTCATCAGTCAATGATGCGGCAGTCCCCCCAACGGCAGCGCGCCGCCGTGCAGCTTCTTTGCAGCCATGCCGGTCGACGCTTGCCGGCGGAGGGCGCTATCGGCCGGCGACCGAGCCGCCCAGGAGCACCCGGCCGTAGTTGGTGCCGGTGGACGCTCTCGGTCACGATCGTGCCGGCGTGTCCGCAGTGGTCTTACCGTGGTGCCGGTGGACATCCACCCCCTCGCCGCGGGGTATGCCTTGCGCGCGTCTGCGATCGTTGGCGGCGGATGTGCGGCAGAGGTTGAGTGACGATCGTGGCGGGTCTTGCGGGTCCGCGGCAGGTTTGGATGGTCGATGGTTGTCCTTGCCCAGCAGCTTCCAGCGCTAGTCGGCGTGATCGTGGGAGCCCTCGCCTCTTACCTTGTCAGCAGCGCGGGGGAGCGAGCACGATGGCGGCGCAGCCAGCGGGTCCGTTGGGACGAGAGCCGCATGCGGGTGTATGCCGAATATGGCGGCTCCGTCAAGCGGTGGGCCTACCTGTCGTGTCGCATCGCGGCAGCGCGAGGGTTCGACCACTCCGCGGCCCACCTGACCCCGGAAGAGGGGCTCCCGCTCTTGGCCGCAGCGGAGGACGATCGTGGAGCGCGGTGGGAATCGATGCTGCTATTGGGCAGCCCGGAGGTTGTTGCTGCTGCACGTGATTGGCATCAAGCTGTCCACCGTCTCGATTGGTACGCACGTGGTCGGTTGACGGATGCCGAGCAGTGGCTGCCGGCGATTCGGGAGATGGAGAAGTACCGCGACAAGTACTACGAATGCGCCCGGAACGATCTTGGTGTAGGTGGCGGAACGCTACCGCCGCCGGCATGGCCTCCTCCATGGGTTCCCAAGACCGGGACATGATCCAGCATCCCTAGGCTGGATTGCCGGGAAGGCTTCACCCGAGGAGGGTTGCGACGTCGGGCGCGATGGCGTGGCCGAGCATTCCGACACCCAGAGTGGGGCAGGGAACTCGTCGTCATGTGGAGGAGCTGTCTCTGCTTGGAGTCAGGGCGTGTCGGGTCCGGTCCCCGGTCCAGGCCGCTTCGAGGATCGCGGCCAGGCTGGCGGTGTCGGTCGGGCCCGGATGATTCTGGATCAGGCGGGTGACGCCACTGGCCATCTCCGCGAAGCGCGGGAGGTCGGCGCGTGCCACGCCGATGTCCGCCAGGGTGCGAGGGATGCCGATGTCGGCAAGGAGCTCGTCGAGCCAGGTGAGGAACGTGTCTGCGGCCTCGGCGTCGGAGGCGTCGGTCACGTCGAGCCCGCACACCCGGGCGAGGATGGCCAGCCGGTCGCTGATCGCATCCCTGGCCGCGTCCAGCGCGTAGGGCAGGAGCAGCCCGACGCCCACGCCGTGCGGCGTGTGGGTGGCTGCGCCGATGGGGTATTGGAGAGCGTGCGGGGCCGCGTTGCCCGCGTGGGAGAAGGCGAGCCCGGCGAGCATGGACCCGTAGGACATGTCAGCGCGCGCGTCCGTGTCGCCTCCGTCAGTGACAGCACGGCGCAAGCTACGGGCGATTCGCTCCGCCGCGCGGAGCGCGTAGTGGTCGGTGATCGGGTTGCGGCCGAGGAACACCTGCTCCACCGGGTCGCGCGGTCCGTGGGCCCGGGGTCGCGCGGTGTAGCTCTCCACGGCGTGACAGAAGGCGTCGATGCCGGAGTGGGCGGTGACGGTCGCCGGGCAGGTGTAGGTGAGTTCGGGGTCGACGATGGCGAAGTCGGGCACGATGTGGACGCTGGAGACTCCCACCTTCAGCTCGCGGTCCGGGTCGGTCAACACCGAGACGGGTGTCAGCTCGGAGCCGGTGCCTGACGTCGTCGGGACCGCGACGAGAGGAATCGTCGGTCCCGGCACTCTCGATTCGCCGTAGAAATCGCGGGGGCTTCCACCGTGGCGGCGAATGACGCCGACGATCTTGGCGAGGTCGATCACCGTGCCACCCCCGATGGCGAGGATCACGTCGGCGTCCACCTCGGCGGCGGCCGAGACGGCCACCGCGACGTCGGAGAGTGGTACGTCCGGAGTCGCGTCGGCGAACACCTCGACGACAGTGACCTTCTCCCGCACGGCGGCCACGATCTCGGCCACGCCCGGCTGCCCCAGAAGAATCTGGTCGGTCACGATGAGGACTCGCGAGCCGCTTTCGGCAACCACTCGTGGGATGTTCTGTGCGACCCCTTCGCCCACTATCAGCTGGCGTGGTCCGCGGACGGTCTCAAGCATGTCGGTGCCTCTCCGGAACGTCGGCGGCGATGAGCGGGGCGGACGTCCAGGTCACCTGCGAGACCGGGACGGCGTCGGCGAGGTTGGCGGCCCGGGTGGCGCAGGCGCGCGCGGCGGGCGCCCGGAGCGGCAGGCCGGTCACGGGAGGTCGATCGCCACGTAGGTGAGGTCGAGGTATTCGAGGATGCCCTCGTGCGACCCCTCCTTGCCGATCCCGGACTGCTTCACGCCGCCGAACGGAGCTGACGGGTCCGATATCAGGCCACGGTTGATGCCGAGCATCCCCGTGTCCAGGCCTTCGGTGAACCGGAGCGCCCGCTGGAGGTCACGGGTGAAGACGTACCCGGCCAGGCCGTGCTCGGTGTCGTTGGCCTTCGCCATCACCTCGTCGTCGGACGTGAACGAGATGATCGGCGCCACCGGGCCGAAGATCTCCGCCTTCAGCATCCGCGCGTCGTCGGGCACGTCGACGAGGACCGTGGGCGGGTAGAAGTGGCCCGGCCCATCCGGACGTTCGCCGCCCACCAGGACCCGGGCGCCGCGATCGACCGCATCGGCGACGAGTTCGTCGATCTTGGTGACCGAGGCCTCGTCGATCAACGCCCCGACGTTCACGCCGTCGTCGAGACCATGGCCCACCGAAAGCGCGCCCATCCGCTCGGCGAAGCGCGCCGCGAACTCCTCGCGTATCGGCTCCTCGACGTAGATCCGGTTGGCGGCGATGCAGGATTCCCCGATGTTGCGCATCTTGGCCACCATGGCACCGTCGAGCGCGACGTCGAGGTCAGCGTCGGCACACACGATCAGGGCCGCGTTGCCGCCCAGTTCCATGGACGTGCGCAGCACGTTGTCCGCAGCCTGTCGAAGCAGTACGCGCCCGACCTCGGTCGACCCGGTGAACGAGAGCTTGCGGGTCCGACTGTCGGCCAGCAGTGCGGAGACCACCTCGCCGGAACGCTTGGTGGTCACCACGTTGACGACGCCCGGGGGAACGCCGACCTCCTCCATGATGCGGGCCAGGAACAGCATGGTGAGTGGCGTCTGGCCTGCTGGCTTGGTGATCGTCGTGCAGCCCGCGGCCAGCGCAGGAGCGATCTTGCGGGCACCCATGGCCAACGGGAAGTTCCAGGGCGTCACGAAGACGCACGGTCCGACCGGCTTCGGCACGGTGAGGATGCGGTATCCACCTGAGGGAGCGGTGCTGTAGCGACCCTCGACGCGGACCGCCTCCTCGGCGAACCAACGGAAGAACTCGGCGCCGTAGGCCACCTCTCCACGAGCCTCGGCGAGCGGCTTGCCCATCTCGAGCGTGATGAGTCGGGCAACATCCTCGGATCGCTCGGTCAGTGCCCGGTACGTCGCGGTCAACAACTCTGACCGTTTCCGCGGCGGGGTCGCCGCCCACTCCGCCATCGCCGTGCTCGCCGCGTCCACTGCGGCGAGCCCGTCAACGACGTCGGCGTCCGCCACCTCGGCGATGGTCTTGCCGGTGGCCGGGTCCTCGACGGCAAAGGTCGCTCCGCTCGCGGCGTCGCGCCAGGCGTCGCCGATCCGCAGCCGCCGGTGCTCGGGGGCCAGCACGTTCATCGGGTCACTCATCGCGTCGCCTCCTGTGATCTTCTTCGTGATGTCCGGCGTGCCTTTAGCGATCGCGCTGTGTGCGTAGACGGACGGGTCACACGCCCTCGTCGGGGGAGAGGTTGCTGGGCGGGGCGAAGCCCGCGCCGCCGATCGCCCTCGCCGGCCACTGTCGTCGGCTCAGTGTCGTCAGGCCGTGCTCGCCGGTGACGGTCCACAGAGGCTCGACCACCGGGTGCGGGCGCACGTCGCCGTCGCCGCCGACCGCCGTTACCGCCCCGCCTCGGACAGCGACAGCCCGGTGCCCGCATCGAACAGGTGCGCCCGATCCAGGTCGACAGTGACGAGCAGCCGTTCGCCCGGCGTACCGGTGACGGTGGGTCGTGCCTTGACCTTGAGGATCTCCGTCCCCACTCGGACGTCGACCACCGTTCGGTCACCGAGTGGCTCAAGCCCGTAGAGCTCACCCGACAACGACGCGTGCCCACGTTGCTCGACGGACAGGTCCTCCGCCCGCAGGCCCAGCAGCAGCTCACGACCGTCCTCGGCCGTGGTCCAGCGGGGCCGCGGTAGCGTCCAGCCTGCCGCACCGACCAGACGATCTCCCTCGGCGTGGCAGGCGAGCAGGCTGATCGGCGGGCTCCCGACGAATCCCGCGACCCACTGGTTGGCGGGACGCTCGTACACCTCGGTCGGCGTTCCGACCTGTTGCACCTCTCCCTCCTTGAGGACCGCGACCTGGTCGGCCATGGACAGGGCTTCGACCTGGTCGTTCGTCACGTAGACGAAGGTCGCTCCGAGGCTCCGGTGGATGCGGGTGAGCTCGGTGCGCATCTCGACACGGAGCTTGAGGTCGAGGTTCGTCAGCGGTTCGTCCATGAGAAACGCGCGCGGGCGACGGACCAGCGCCCGGGCCAGGGCGACGCGCTGCATCTCACCGCCCGACAACTGGGCGGGACGACGCTGCAGCAGGCGTTCGATGTGCAGCAGGCTCGACATCTGCTCCACGGCGGCGGCGATCTCACTTGACGAGCAGCGGCGTGCCCGCAACGGCGAGGCGATGTTCTCGTACACCGTGTGTCGCGGGTAGAGGGCGTAGCTCTGGAAGACCATGGCCAGGTCGCGGGCGGCCGGGGTGTCACCGGTCGCGTCCCTGCCGTCCAGATGCACCGACCCGGCGTCAAGCTTGTCGAGGCCGGCTATCGCTCGTAGGGTCGTCGTCTTGCCTGCCCCGGAGGGCCCGAGTACGACGAAGAACGAGCCGTCCGGCACGTCCAGCGTCACCCCGTCGAGTGCCTGGACTTTTCCGAAGGACTTGCGCAGCCCGCGCGCGGCAACGGTTCCCATCAGGCCACCAGCTCTTCCGTGCTCACGTCGTAGACCGCCGGGGTCCCGCCGGTGTGCCGCAGCCCGACCGTTGCGTCAGCGGCGAAACGGACAGTCGGTGGCATCCGAACCCGTACGTCGCGCTGGCCGCCGTGGTCGACCACGTAGATGATTTCGTCGCCCAGCCACTCCGCCGAGACCACGCGGGCCGGGACCGAATGTTCCGCCCCTGGTGCGGTGACTTCCAGCGCCTCCGGCCGGACGCCTGCGATCAGGCGACGGTCGCGCGGCAGGCCTGGCGGTGGCGTGAGGGCCAGTCCGCCCTCACCGCGCAGCATCCCGTCGGCCACCTCCACCTCGATCAGGTTCATCGGCGGGGAGCCGATGAATGCGGCGCAGAAGAGACTCGCGGGACGGTCGTAGACCTCCAGCGGCGTGCCGATCTGCTCGACGCGGCCCTTGTTGAGGATGGCGATTCGGTGACCGAGCGACATCGCTTCGACCTGATCGTGGGTGACGTAGACCATCGTCGCCCCCAGCTCCCCCTGCAGGTGCTTGATCTCGGTGCGCATGTCCGCCCTCAGTTCAGCGTCCAGATTGGTGAGCGGCTCGTCCATGAGGAAGGCGCGCGGTCGTCGCACCAGGGCGCGAGCGAGCGCGACGCGCTGCTGCTCCCCGCCGGACAGCTGGCGGGGTCGCCGGTCCAGGAGCGGCCCAAGCCGCATCAGCCGGGCGGCCTCGGTGACCCGCTCGTGCACCTCCGGCTTGGGCAGTCCCTCTGCCCGCAGCGGGAACGCCAGGTTGTCGCGGGTCTTCAGATGCGGGTAGAGGGCGTAGAACTGGAACACCATGGCGATGTCGCGCTCGGCGGGCGGCAGGTCGTTGACCAGCGTGTCGCCGATGCGGATGTCGCCCGTCGTCTGCTTCTCCAGGCCGGCTATGGCCCGCAGCGTGGTCGTCTTGCCGCAACCCGAGGGGCCGAGCATCACGAACAGCTCGCCGTGGCCGATCGACAGGTCCACGTGTTCAACCGCTACCGTCCCGTCCGGGTAGCGCTTGTGCAGGGCGGTCACCTCGATGCCCGCCATCAGCGTCGCACCGCCCCGAGCGTCACACCGGCGATGAGGTGCTTGCGCACCAGGTACGCGAAGACGAGCACCGGCAGGGCGAACACCACGGAGGCGGCGGCCACGAGACCCCAGTCCGTCGTGGTGCCGCCGATGAGGCCGGCGATCGCGGGTGGGGCCGTCCGGACGTCGTCGCTGGAGGTGAGGAAGGTGGCGAACACGAACTCGTTCCACGAGAAGATGAGTGCGAAGACCGCCGTCGCGGCGATGCCGGGCACGAGCAGGGGAAGGGTGAATCGCCGGAACGCCTGCAAACGGGTGTAGCCGTCGAGCATGGCGGCATCCTCGTACTCCGCGGGCACCTCGTCGACGAAGCCCTTCATCATCCAGATCGTGAACGGGACGTTGAACGCGGTGTAGATGAGGATCAGGCCGAGCTTGTTGTCGATGAGTCCGACCTGGCGGTACATGAGGAAGATCGGGACCACGACCACCACGGGCGGCATGAAGCGCGTGGACAGGATGAAGAACAGTTGGTCCTTCTTGGCCTTCACGGCGAAGCGTGAGTAGGCCCAGGCCGCCGGGACCCCCAGCACGGTGGCCAGCACCGTGGAGACCCCGGCGACCACGACGGAGTTGAGGAACGCGACGGACAAGGCTGAGCGACCGCCGCCGGGGTCGACGAACACGTCCTTGTAATGTTCCAGAGTGATCTTGAAGTCGAAGAACTTGGCGGGGATGGCGTAGACGTCCCGGTTCTCCTTGATGGACGTCTCGATCATCCACAGCACCGGAAAGAGCATCACGACGGCCAGCACGGTCAGCAGCGTGACCTCCAGCACGGAGCGACCTCGGCCGCCCAGGCGGCGCGTGGGGGGCGTGTGGTCCCGGGCAGGACCTGTGGACACGGCCTCGTCGACGGAGACGGCCATCAGCCCTCCTTGAGCTTGTTCAGGTAGCGCAGGTAGAACTGCGTGAGGACGATGACGACGAGGACCATGAGGATTCCGTACGCCGAAGCGGTTCCGGTGTTGAAGCCCAGGAACGCGACCTTGTAGATGTGGAACGACAACGTCTCGGTGGAGACACCCGGGCCGCCGTTGGTGAGGATGTAGACGAGGTCGAACAGCCGGAATGCCTCGATGGCCCTGAACATCACGGCAATGAGAAGCAGCGGCCATACCAGCGGAAGGGTGATGGTGCGGAACCGGAACCACTCGGAGGCCCGGTCGATCGAGGCGGCCTCGTAGAGATACTTGGGAACCGCGGTCAGGCCCGCGAGTGCGATGAGCATGATGAACGGCGTCCATTGCCAGGTGTCGACCACGATCAGGGACAGCAGTGCCGTCCGCTGCCGGGTGAGCCACTCCACCTGCCCTAGGCCGAGCGAGCCGAGCATGCTGTTGACCACGCCGAACTGCGCGTCGAGCATGAAGCGCCAGAACAGCCCGACCACGACCGGCGACAGCATCATCGGAACCAGGAACAGCGTGGTCAGCGCTCCTCGCCCGTGCGTGCGCCGTGAGATCAGGTAGGCGATGCCGAATCCGAGCACTGTCTGCAGGCCGACCGCGCCGACCACGTAGATCAACGTCGTCAGGGCCCTCGTGTGGACCTGCGCCGACGTCAGGATGGCGGTGTAGTTGCCGAACCCGATGACAGTGGCGGGCCCCCCGCGGGTGGCCGAGTAGTCGGTGAACGACAGGTACAACGCCCACAGCAACGGGAACACCGACATGGCGAGCAGCAGCAGCATCGCGGGGGAGATGAAGGCCACGGCGAGCCCGCGGTCGCTCAGCCGAGGGGACCGACGCCGGGCAGGCGGCCTTGCGGACGCCACCTGCCCGGGATCGTCGGTCGTCAGAGGGACGGGGTCACTCACAGTCCGCCGCCACCCTTGCGGTTGCTCGAGTCGAGCACGCCCTGCTGCTCCTTGGCGATGTCATCGAGCGCATCCTTCGGCTTCTTCGCGCCGTTGAGAGCCGCGTTCACGTTGGTGTTCTCGATGTCGACGAGGCGTGCGTACTCGGGCACGTTCCACATGTCCCGCATCCGCGGAACCGAGTCGGTGTACACCTGGTTGAACGGCCCGGCATTGAGGAACTCGGGCGACTCCAGGGCGTCCGTCCGCGATGGCACGCCACCGGCCGCGGCCCACTTCTTCTGGACGTCAGCCCGCTCGAACCACTTCATGAAGTTCAGGGCCTCGGTCTGGTTTGCCGTGGCGGAGTAGGCCGACACGTGCATCCCCATACCGCCGAGAGGGACCAGGTTCGTCTTCTGGCTCGGCAGGGTGGCGAAACCCAGCTTGTCGAGGATCTGCTCCCGGGTGGTGCCGAGCGTCGACTGCTTCGGATCGAGCAGACCGCCGCTCGCGGCGATCCAGTTGAACGCGATGCAGGCCTTGCCCTGGGCGACAGCCGCGTTCACCTCGTCGATGAACCAGTTGCCGGAGCCCTTGGCGGTCAGCGGCTTCATCTTGTTGACCAGGACGTCCATCGCCTCCTGGCCGGCAGCGTCGTTGATGACGCCATCGATCTTGCGCGTCTTGGAGTCCCAGAGGTTGCCGCCGTAGACGCCGTTGACAGTGTTGTAGGTGACGGCCGCGGCGTCGGAGCCGTTGGCCTGGTGGAAAGCCAGCCCGCTGACGCCGGGGTTGTCCCTTTGGCACTTCTCGGCGGCTGCGATCATCTGGTCCCAGGTCTGCGGCGGCTTGTCGCCGATCAGGTCCTTGCGGTAGATCATCGTCCAGGTGTCGCCGAGCAGCGGCAGTCCGTACAGGCTGGCGTTCTCGTCGCGTTTGCCGGTCTCCGCCTGGGGGAACTGGCCGTAGGCCGCCAGGAGGTACGGGTTGTAGGCCGCGACGTCGATGTTTTCCTTGACGAAGTCGGTGAGGTCGAGGATGTTGCCGTTCGTCACGGCCTCGCCGATGTGTTGCGAGTCCAGGATCGCGATGTCGAAGTCGGTCTTGCGCGCCGCGAACTGGGTGAACATCGCGTCGTGCCAGTTCGCGTTCGGCACAGTGTTGACCTTGACGGTCGCGTTCGGCCGTTCCTTCTTGTACTCCGCGTTCGCGAAGGCTTCCAGTGCCTTGGCGGGCGGCCAGTCGAACCAGATGAAGCTGAGGGTCAGCGGATCCGTGGTGAGCTCCGGGATGGTCGCCGGCGCCTTGGGGGCGCTCGCCTTCTCGCCGTCGTCCTTGCCCTCGCCGCAAGCCGTCATGGTCGTGGCCACCAGCAGCATGGCCGCCGTCGCCAGCCGTACCTTTCGGCCGGGGGCGGAAATTCTTCCTATTCGCTTCGGATGGCGCATCTCTAAGCCTGCTTTCTCGGTGGGGACTTCTAGAACCTCGCTATGTGCTTCGCCGAGCAGTTGCTGGGTTGTTCAGGCGTGTCGCCGGGTTGACGCGGGGGCCGACCCGCGGGCCGGCGTCACGAGTACGCAGCGGTGTACCGGGGCTCCCTGCCGTTGAGAAGTCCTTCGGGCCAGCTGCGGGCTGGTGACGAACCGGGCAGGACGTGGAGCATGATCATGGGAGCTCCAGGTGATCGAAGTGGAGCGATGGCGGGCGGTTCCGCGATCGTGCCGGACGGCGAGCATCCGGCACTTTTCCTATACGATCGAGTTGGGGCGTCAGCATGTCGCAGCCTTGTGACTGATGTCAACAGATTCCCGAAGGTGCAAGAAGGGACCTCACGTCACGATGGACGACGACGCGATGATCGCTCGGGGCCGCAGGGCCGTGACGGGCGCAACGCTGCCGGGAAAAGCTGGCGGCCGGCTTGCCGACGAGGTGTACGACACGCTGCTCGAACAGCTGATGTCGCTACGGATCGAGCCTGGCTCCCGCGTCACGATCGACGTCCTGGCGCGGGAGTTGGGGGTCTCACAGACGCCGATCCGAGACGCTCTGAACCGCATGGAGGCCGAGGGCCTAGTCGTGCGCGTACCCCATGCCGGCTACCGCATTCCTCCCCAAATCACCCGTCACCGATTCGAGGACATGCTCGAGGTCCGCCTGCTCCTCGAGCCGGCTGCGGCGCGCAGGTCCGCCGAACGCGCATCCTCGGAGCAGGTGGCCGGTCTGCGACGGATGTTGGAGGAGATGGCGGAGCTGGAGGGAGGCAACGGGCTCATGGCCTATGGCGCCTTCGGTTTACGCGACGCCGCTTTTCACGATCTCGTCGCCCTGAGCGCGGAGAACCAGGTCATCCGTGAGGCGCTGGCTCGCCTGCACAGCCACGTGCACCTTTTCCGGCTTCACCACGACACCCAGGTCACTCACCTGGCCATGGCCGAGCACGAGGAAGTTGTGGCCGCGATCGCCGCGCGTGACCCTGACGCCGCCGCCTACGCGATGCGTCGGCACATCCTGCGGTCCGGCGAGCGTTTTCGACGGTTGTTCGACGAGATCGAGGGCGCGGGCGCAATGGCGGTAGAGGCTTGACGGGCGCGCTGGGCCCAGGAATGCTAACTCAATCCTGATCGGATCGGATTGGATCCACCTCACCCGCCCCCATACGCGAGGAGAAGCAGGTGCCCAGAGCGCTGCTCCTGACCGGCGACGCCGCCGAGGAGCTCGACACCATGTATCCCTACTACCGAGTGCAGGAGGGCGGCTGGGACGTCGACGTCTCGTCACGGACGATGCGCGACGTGCAACTGGTCATCCACGAGTTCGACCCCAACTCCGACGCCTACGTGGAGAAGAACGGCCGCAAGCTGCCGGTCGACGTGCCCTGGGCCCAGGTCGACGTCGAGCGCTACGACGCCCTCATCATTCCCGGGGGACGTGCCCCCGAGTGGATCCGCGTCGACGCCGACGTCAGGCGCATCACCGAGCACTTCTTCGCGCGCAACCTCCCCATCGCGCTCGTGTGCCACGGCGCGCAGGTTCCAGCGGTGTACGGGCTGCTGAAGGGTCGGAAGACGGCGTGCTTCCCCCCCATCACCGGTGACATGGAGAACGCGGGCGCGACGGTCATCGACGCTCCCGACGTCGTGGACGGCAACCTCGTCTCCTGCCGGGGGTGGCCCGACATGCCGCAATTCGGCAGGGCGATGATGGAACTCTTCTCGAAGTCCGTCGACCCCGCGTCGGCATGAGCACACCAGGCCTGCCCTGGTGACCGCACTTCGGACCATCGCAGTCGACGGCTGCCCCGTCCACGTCCTGGAGAGCGGCACGGGACCCGCGGTGCTGATGCTGCACGGCTCCGGACCCGGCACGACCGGGTCCGGAGCCTGGGCAACGACGGCGCAGGCGCTGGACGGGTCCTGGCACCTGATCGCTCCCGACCAGGCGGGGTTCGGCCGTACACCCATCCCGGCGGGCTCCCGGGGTGGGCTCGGACTGTGGACGGAGCAGGCCGCGGGCCTGATGGATGCTCTCGGTATCGAGGACTACGCCGTGGTGGGTCACTCGATGGGCGGTGCTGTGGCGCTGGCGTTGGCGGCCGCGCGCCCCCGGCAGGTCACCCGTGTCGTGGCTGTCTCGACGATGGGCGCCCCCGGGGCGCCGCTGTCCGCCGACCTCGACGCGGTCTGGGCCGCCCCCGCCGGCCCGATCGGGGCACGAGACATGCTGAGTCGCCTCGTCCTCGACCAAGCACTCGTGACCGATTCGGCCGTCGACGCCCGTGCGGCCGCGATGCGAGCGGGGGCGGCCGCATTCGCGTCATTGTTTCCGCCACCCAGGGCACGATGGGTCGACGAGCTCACCCTCTCGGCGCAAACACTGGCAGCGGTGCGCGCGCCCGTGCTGCTCGTCCACGGCGCCGAGGACCGGGTCACCCCGCTCAAAACGGCAGCCCAGCCCCTGCTCGACCACCTGGCCGACGTCCGTCTGCACGTGTTCGGCCGATGCGGGCACGTGCCGGCGATCGAGCACCCGCACGAGTTCAGGCAACTGCTGTCGTGCTTCCTCCATCCGGACCGAGGTCACTGAATGTCGCGGCAGGCCGCGCGACTCAGGGCCGAGTGCTCTTGAGCGCCAGGGCGACGACCGTGCGGAGTCACGGCAGGCCATGAGGGAGAGCCCGTGCCCCGCCGACCTGAGGTCGACGGGGCACCGTTGGTGCGGGGAGTAGATCAGGCGACGAAGCGGGTCCTGCGGCGGCGAACCGCCACGAAGACCGCAGCGCCGGCGGCGAGCAGTACGCCACCGATGCCGGCGGTCAGACCGGCCTTGGCACCGGTGATCGGCAGCGAGCCATCGGTGTCCCCGCCTCCCTGGCCGTCATTCCCACCGGGATCCTCGCTCCCGCCGTCAGCGCTCGCGACGATGGTGATCGTCGCGCTGTCGTTGGCTGGGTTGGGATCCACGCCCGCGTCGAAGGTCAGCCGCACCTGGGCGGCCCGGGTGCCGGCCTCGTCGAGGCGCAGCTCGAACTCGTACTCGATCTTCTCGCCCCGCGCCAGGCGTGTGTGCTCGGTGCAGCGGTACTTCTCGGCGCCGAGCTTTCCGGGCACCCAGTCCCCGTAGCTCGAGCAGGTCATCGGAACGCGTACGGCCGTGACGCCACTCGGCAGCGAGAGCACGGTACGGGCCCGGAGATCCTTGGCTCCGTCGACGTTGACGGACGCCGGGCCGTTGTTGATGTAGCCGACCTTCAACGGCACCGTGGCGCCGACCCTTCCGGTCGCGGTCGTCGGCGTCCCGAGCGCCGCCACCTCAGCCCCCTGGTCACCGCTGACCTGGAGTCTCATCACCGTCGTGCCGTTCTGGTCGTTGACGTCTGTCTGCCGCGACCTGCTGTGCGCGCCAACCGGCTCAAGCCTCAGCTCACCCTCGGTGCCCTGCAGCCCAAGTCGCGCTGGGTTGAAGGACTGGGACTCCTCCCAGTCTGCCGGCGTGAACCAGCGCGCCACGCCCGTGTGACCGTTCGGGGCCGGGTCGTCGGCCGGCACGGTGAAACCGAAGCTGAAGTCCAGCCGTGCGGCGCCGCCCGGCTCGATGGTGTTGGGGAACCGACAGGCAAAGGCGTGGCGGAAGGAGTCGGCGGGGCTGTACTCGCAGTTCTTGTACCGCTTCGACGGGCCGAAACCGTAGCCGCCTTCGAAGAACAGCACCACGCTGTTGACGGCCTTCTCGCCGCGGTTCGTCACTGTGAGCGGGACGCCGAGTGTGCCGCCGAGGGCGCCTGTCAGCTGGAGCCCCTGCTCGATGCCGGCGAGATCCACGCCCTCACCGATGCTGACGCTCGAGTGGTAGGTGGCCGAACCGCCGTCGCCATCGGTGACGGTGAACTTGATGTCGCCGTGCTGGTCGGGCGTGGCGCTCTTCTTCGCCCGCACGACCAGGTTGACCATGGTCATGTACGTGTAATAGTCGTTCTCCTTTGCCACCACCTTGCAGGTGAGGATCGCACCAGACTCGGTGCAGGAGTCAGTACTGCCGTCGATCCTCACGTCGGCGAAGCCAGCGACCGTGCTCCGGTCCACCTTGACTGTGTATTCGCCCCACTCCATCGTGCTGGTGCGGGTGCGGGCAAAGAGGTTCGATCCTTTTGCAGGGCCGTCGGGGGCGACAACCACATCCCTGGCGTAGAAGTCGAGGTCCTTGGCGGCAGGGGCGGCGAAGGCGGGGATGGCGGAGGCGGCGATGAGCGCGCCTACTACCGCGATCCCGGCAAGCCAGCGCCGGGCGAGTTGCTTGGGCATTACCGGGTTCCTCCGTGGGATTGATCAGTAGAGCCCGTGGAGCTTATGAGGCCGTCAGGGCTGATGCCGCCCCGCTCGGGCGCCACCGGCGGATACGGGCCGAACGGAGGGCCGGCACCTCCGTGAGGTCGGGTGCCGCACCAGGGCGATTGCCGTTTTTCTGATCCTCCGGGGTCGAGCCCCTAACATGGCGTCATGACCGTAGATCTGTTCGCGGGCATCCCCGTTCGCGACTACGACGCCGCGGCGGCCTGGTACGAGCAACTCCTCGGCGCCCCGCCGTCGTTCCTACCGAACGACACCGAGGCGGTGTGGGAACTCGCCGAGCACCGGTACGTGTTCATCGAGGTGCGGCCCGACCATGCCGGGCACGCCATGCACACCGTCTTCGTCAGCGACTTCGACGCCCGCATCGCCCAGATCGTCGAGCGCGGCCTGGAGCCGGCCGTGCGTGAGACCTACGACAACGGCGTCCGCAAGGCCACCTTCCGCGACCCGGACGGCAACGAGATCGGCATCGGCGGGGAGCCGGTCTGACGGAGGTCCGCGCGGTTCACCACCACGACCAGGCCGTGCCGGCGGGCCACCAGCGAACCGCACCCAGGTTGCCGAAGCGATCGCCGGATACCGGAAGTCACACGCGGCGCGGCGCGGTGTCGTCCTGCCAGCGGTAGAGGTCGCGCAGCAGGGAGATCTCGGCGCCGTGATGGATCAGCTCCCTGTTGACGTGCAGGACGATGCCCTCCATGGGAAACCGTTCGGGACCCACAGTGGGCGGATTCTCCAGGTCGGCGTCCGAGAGTCCGCGGACTCCCGCGTTCCATCTCCCGTACATCTCGTCGAGCTGTCTCAGCGCCTCGTCGGCGGTCCCCGCGTAGGCGAACGTCTGGGAGTCGACGTCCTGGCCGCCGAAGTGCCATCCGACCCGGTAGCCCAGGCAGGAGACGACGATGTGCGCCAGCCGCCAGGCAATCGTGGTCACCGGAGCCGGCACCGGGTCAGGGGACGCGAAGTCCATCGCCCATTCCCCTGAACCCGCCGACATCGGTGCGGCCGACGTGCCACGTGGGCGGATGCTCCAGCAGCCACGCACCGGCTCCCAGAAGTACTCCTCATCGGCGAGACCGTGCAGCCGCGGCCGCAGGTTCCTGTGCCAGTGCCGGTCCAACTGGTCCGCGATTCGCTCGCTCCTTGTCATTTCCCGCACGTTACCTACAGCAGAGCGCTGGCTGCGTCCCTCGCGGACGCCGTCGCCGGCCGTGGGCCGCGAGCGCATACCGCACCAGGGGATGACGCTGCGGCCGCTGTGCCCTTCGGGCCGCGCCGCGTGAGCGACTGTTGACACGCCTTGCGGCAAAGCTCGGGTTCGTGGAGGTGGAGCGGTTCCACGCCTGGGACGCCGAGCAGTGGCTCGGCCTGCTTGCAACAGAGGCGCGTGAGCCTGCATCGGAGTGAGTCTGGGGACGGCCGCCGAACGCGGCCGTCCCCAGAGGTAGTGCGGGTGTCACCCGAGGTTCAGCGGATCGCCGCCCCGCCGGTGGGGGTCGGCTGGACCCGCTCGAACCGCACCTTGCTCAGCCACCCCGGGAGGTCACTGAGCACGTACAGCTCGCCGTTCACATCGGCGCCGAACGCCGTCGGCTGGGTGGGGAAGGTGCCGATCTCGGCGGTCTCGTAGCCGCCCGTGGACTTGGGACGCACGGCGAAAGCGCGGGTCGAGCAGTAGTCGCTAGCGATGTAGGTGCCCCGCGCCTCCGGGGTGACCGACCCCCGGTACACCAGGCCGCCGATGATGGAGCAGTTCTCCGTCATGTAGTGGTCGTACTCGACGATCGGGTCGGTGAGCCGCACGCCCGGCCGGCACTGCGTCTCGTCGAAGACCGGCGTGCCCTCTCGGCAGGACCAGCCGAGGTTCGCGCCACGCTGCGACGGGCGGACGTGGTTGATCTCCTCGATCAGGCCCTGGCCGACATCACCGATCCACAGCGAGTTGTCGGCCGGGTCGATGGAGAACTTCCACGGGTTGCGCAGCCCGTAGACCCAGATTTCCGGCCGCGCGCCCGCCGTGCGGACGAACGGGTTGTCGTAGGGCACGCAGTAGGGCTTTCCCCCGCAGCTGCGGTTGACGTCGATTCGCAGGATCTTGCCGAGCAGGGTGCCGAGGTTCTGGCCGCTCTTGAACGGGTCGTTCGCGAAGCCACCGTCGCCGAGGGACCAGTAGAGGTAGCCGTCGCGGCCGAAGGCCACCTGTCCGCCGTTGTGGTTGCCGTACTCGGCGTGCGCCTGGGTGAGCAGCACCTGCACCCGATCAGGAGCGTTGATGGGCACTCGCGCCAGGGTCAGCGCGCCGGCCGGCAGGCTCGTGTAGGCCACGTAGAGCATGCCGGTCCGCGCGAAGTTCGGCGCCGGAGTGATGCCGAGAAGGCCGCGCTCGTTGTCCGACGCGTCGATCCGGGCGGTCAGGTCGATCACCGGGTCGGGTGCCAGGCCGGTGTCGGGGTGGTAGGCGCGGACGGTGCCGTTCTTCTCCGCGATCAGCATCCGGCCGTCCGGCAGCCCGGTGATCGCGATGGGGCGCTGCAGACCGAAGGCCACCCGTTCGGAGACCACGGTCAGCTCAGCGAGTGGCACAGCACGGGGTTTGGATGGGCCGGCCGCGGCGGTGCCGGCCACCGGCGATGGTGGCGACAGAGACGCAGCCAGGGCCAGAACGAGCAACCCGGCCAGCATGGCGGCCGGGCGACGACGTCGTCGTGACATGTTCAGCTCCTCGAGCAGGTGGGTGGTGGACGCGGTCTGGGAGCGTTCCCACGATACATTGGCCTAATTCAATATCCAACCGGCGTCTGCGTGTTGCGGAGCCGGGCCGTCGCGCGACTCCCGGAGCGGGTGACAACGGACGGTAGTGTGAGTCATCGATCGATGCGAACGGTGGTGCCGGTGAGTCTGATCCAGGCGGGTGTCACCGCGACGACGACAATGTTGGCCGTCCTGATCGGTGGGTGGCTCACCGTCCGGGCTCAGGATCGGCTGTGGCGGCGCGACCAGGATCGACAGTGGCGAGACATCCGGCTGAACGCGTACACCGACTTCATCGGCGCCGTCCGGGAGTACGTGGCCCACGTCCTCAACCCGGCGGCGCGCATCACCGCGGTGCCGCGCCCGCGCGACCCGGGTGATCTCATGCCGTTCTTCGACGACGAGGGCAGCCGCTACCGGGAGCGACTGGAGAGCACCAAGACCGCGCTTCGGCTGGTGGCCGGCAACGTCGAGGTGGTGAGCGGCTCGTCGGAGCTGGTGCGCCAGGCCCGGCTCCTGGCGGCCACACGAGCGGGTAGCGAGGCCCAGGCGTTGCCCGCGGATCGGTTCGACGCCCTGTGGGAGGCCGAGCGCCGATTCATCGAGGTGGCCCGAGCCGAACTCGGGCTGCCCTCCGCCTTCGTGCCCTGACCGGTCAACGCCCGCCCCGTCACGGTCACGCCAGACGCGCCGCCGTCATTCCAGGCCGAAGTCGGCGGGGCTGTCAGCAGCTCTGGCTCTGAACGCAGTCGCCAGGGGCTCGCCTCGGGGGCCGAGGAGGGTCTCCAGGTCGTCGTCCCGGGAATCGGCGTGGTCACCGTCCAGGTCGTGCTCGATGACGTCTGCTAGCAGCTCGGCGAGTTGCGCCAAACCGAAGTACCGCATCGCGTCCACGGCTCGTCTCAACCGGAAGGGCTCGTTCACCTCAACAGCGAAGCCCAGGCCACCACCCATCACCGAGTTGTAGACGCGTAGCAGGTACGACAGCTGCACGATCCCGGGTGGAGTGCCGTCGGGAGCCTCGCCGTCAGCGCCGTAGTCAGCGGCCCGGTTCCAGATGATGGTCAGGTCATCCAGCTCGGCGTGCGTCCACACCTCCTCCACCTCATCCACCGCGCACCCGGGTCCCCTGCGAGCGGTTTGTGTCATGAGGTGGAGGTCGAAGCACAGACGCAGGGTATCGAGCAGGCAACCCGTCTGGCGGCGCACGTGCCCTCGCTCAGCCGCACGATCTGCGTGTCAGAGACAACAGCCACGGTGCCACCCCAGACACCACGTAAGCGTTGTCGCAACTCCGCTGGCGTCCGGCTCGTTGGTAGCCAGGGGGCGGACGGAGGCGGACGATGGCGGCGGGGCGGGGTGCCGAGCTGCTGCGCCCTCCAAGGAGTTCGGGTCGGGCGACGTTCCTGGAGCTGTTCTTCGATCTGGCCTTCGTTGTGGCCCTCACCCGGGTCTCGCAACGATTCGCCGGCTTGGGCGATGACACCGGGTGGACGCTCGTCATGGGGTTCGGGCGTACCCTGCTGCTCTTTCTGGCTCTCTGGTTGATCTGGTCGCACACCGCCTGGATCACCAGCCGGTACGAACCGGAGCAGCCGATCATCCAGGCCGTTGTGGTCGGCACCATGTTCGCCGGCCTGATCATGGCGGTGACGCTGCCCCGCGCCATGGAGGAGCGAGCGCTGCCGTTCGCTGTCGCGTACCTGATGGTGATGGTGGTGCGGCCGCTCGTGGTCGCCGTCGCGCTGCGTGGCCATCCGCGACGGCTGGTGCCCTTCCGGCTTGTCGTGTGGGCTCTGGCGAGCGCGCCGCTGTGGCTGGTCGGCGCGTTGGGCCCGGATCACCTCCGCCTGCCGCTGTGGGTCGTCGCCCTGGCTGTCGACTACCTCGCCTGGACATTGGGCTGGCCGCTACCGTGGCTCGGGGTCTCGAAGGTAGGTCGGTGGCGGATCGCCGGCACCCATCTCGCGGACCGTTACCAGCAGATGGTCCTCATCGCGCTCGGTGAGTCGATTCTGGTTATCGGCGTGGTCTTCAGCGGCGCGGACTACTCCGCCGAGCGGGCAGCCGCCTTCGCGGTCGCGTTCGCCACCAGCGCGCTGCTCTGGCGGATCTACTTCCACCGCGCCGGTCTGCTGCTGACGGAGGCGTTCGACCGGGCGGGTATGCCCGGCCGTCTGGGCGCGGTCTCGGAACGGACGCATATGCTGATCGTGCTCAGCGTGCTCGTCACGGCGGTCGGCTACGAACTGGTAATCGATCATCCGTTCGGGCAGCCTCGACCCAGTTGGCTGCTGTTCGTGGTGGGCGGTCCGATGCTCTTCCTCGTCGCCCGTATGCGGCTGGAATACGAGATCTTCGGCCATGCCTCCCGATCCCAGCTCATCGGCTTGGCCGCCCTGCTGCTGTTCACGCCGTTGTTGGCCCGTTGGACGCCGATGGCCGGGCTGAGCGTGGTGGCCGGAGCGCTGGCCCTGGTCGCGCTCCTGGACGCGCTGCGAAGGCGGGGCCGGCCGCTGGAGGTTTCCGCCTCGCCGATCGGTCGGGAGACGTCCGGAGAGCGCGACTCCGAGGCGTGACGCGGCGGTCGGTGGCCCCGATCACCCGTTGGGTCGCGTAAGCGCCCGGACAGGCACGCACCGCACGGACATGTCGAACCCGGTACTTCTTTACCCGGGCAGCAGCGAACGCCACCCCGCCAATCGCCACTTCTAGATAGAACGGTCGGTCTTGACGGCGGCAAACTGAGCGGGTACGGTTCTCACAGACAGAACGTTCGTTCCACCTGGTGCCAGTCGGGTGGACGGTTGTGCCTGAAGGAGAGCGCCGTGCCCACCAAGATCACCCTCGTCATCGGTAACCCCGCAGACCCCGACGAGTTCGAGAAGGTCTTCGCAGACGTACGCCGAGCCGCCGAGACGTTCCCGAAGCTTCAGCGGGTCGAGTCGGCCAAGGTGTGGCCGAAGGAGGACGGCACGCCCACTCCCGCGTACCGGACGCTCGACCTGTACTTCGCCAGCTACGAGGACGCCTCTGCCGCAGTCGCGACGCCCGCCGCCGGTGCCGTCTTCGGTGGGCTCCAGGGCGCCCAGGTGGAGATCACGGGGCTGTTCTCCAACATCGAGTAGCACCGCACTTCCCCTCCCGGCGGCGGCCCCACCCCCGCTGGGCGGCCCTTCACGCTCTGGAATCACCGAGAGGATGACCATGACCACCCTTGCCGTTCCCGGCATCTCGACGACGGCCGCTGCCCTGCGCCGGTTGTACTTCGGTCGCTTCGCCTTCGCCATCGTCTGGGCTGCCGTGACGTTCCCCCTCGCCACGCACCTCAACCCCCTCACCGCCGCGCTGCTCGTGCTCTACCCCCTGTTCGACGTGGCCGCCGCCATCGTCGACGTCCGCGCGTCGCGGGCCACCGGCTCGCCCACCCTGCTGTACGTGAACGTCGCGATCAGCCTGCTCGCCGCGGTGGGCCTGGGCGTCGCCAGCGCGTCCGGTATCCCTGCGGTCCTGCGCGTCTGGGGCGCCTGGGCGGTCGTGGCCGGACTGGTCCAGCTGATCGTGGCCGTCAGCCGCCGCGCGATGGGTGGCCAATGGCCGATGATCATCAGCGGTGGCATCTCCGTTCTCGCCGGTGGGTCGTTCGTCGCGGCCGCCTCCGCGGACAACCCGGCACTGACCAACGCGATCGGCTACGCCATTCCCGGCGCCATCTTCTTCCTCATCGCGGCCATCCGCCTCGGCCGCGCCGCGAAGGGAAACTGACGTGGACAACGCCACGTACGACGTCATTGTCATCGGCGCGGGGCCGGTGGGGGAGAACGTCGCCGACCGCGTCGTGCAGGGCGGCCTGACCGCCGCGATCGTCGAGCGGGAACTGGTGGGTGGTGAGTGCTCGTACTGGGCCTGCATGCCGACGAAGGCGTTGCTGCGCAGTCAGACCGCGCTCCGGGCGGCTCGTCAGCTGCCCGGTGCGCGCGAGGCGGTAACCGGCGAGTTGGATGCGGCGGCCGTGCTGCGCCGCCGGGACGACTTTGCCTCGCACTGGAAGGACGACGGTCAGGTGTCCTGGCTGAACTCCGCGGGCATCGCCCTGTATCGGGGCCAGGGGCGGATCGGCGCCGACCGAATCGTCGAGGTGACCGGCGCGAACGGCGTCACCACCTCGCTCACCGCCCGACACGCGATCGTCATCGCGACCGGAAGTAGCGCACTGGTGCCGGACATCGCCGGTCTGCGCGAGGCGGCACCGTGGACCAGCCGTGAGGCAGCCGCCGCGAGCGAGGTTCCCGGCCGGCTCGCCATCATCGGTGGTGGCGTGGTGGCCACGGAGATGGCGACCGCGTACGCCGGCCTCGGATCGGCGGTGACGGTGCTCGTGCGCGACGGAGTGCTCACGGCGGCGGAGCCGTTCGTCGGCGAGCGGGTCACGCAGTCCCTGCGAGAAGCTGGCGTGTCGGTGCATCTCGGCACCGAGGTCACCTCGGTGAACCGTGACGGGGACGGCACGGTGCACATCACGCTCACCGACGGCGAACAGGTCGAGGCCGACGAGATCCTCGTCGCGATCGGCCGTACGCCGAACACGCACGACGTCGGCCTCGACCGGATCGGCCTGAAGCCGGGCGCCTGGCTCACTGTCGACGACACCCTGCGGGTGGTCGACGGTGCCGGCGGGTTGACCGGCGACGGATGGCTGTACGCGGCCGGGGACGTCAACCGGCGTGTGCTCCTGACCCACCAGGGCAAGTACCAGGCTCGCGCGGTGGGCGACGTGATCGTGGCGCGGGCCCGGGGCGAAGCGGCAGACGACCGCCCGTGGGGTCGGCACGTCGCCACGGCCGACGAGCGTGCTGTGCCGCAGGTCGTCTTCACCGACCCGGAGGTCGCGTCGGTGGGGCTGACCGCAGCCGCCGCCGAGGCCGCTGGACTGCGGATCCGGGTCGTCGACTACGACCTGGCCGCCGTCGCCGGGGCCGCGCTGCACGCCGACGGCTACCAGGGGCAGGCCCGGATGGTCGTGGACGAGGACCGGCGGGTGATCGTCGGCCTCACCCTCGTGGGCCCGGACGTCGCGGAGCTGATCCACGCCGCGACGATCGCCATCGTCGGTGAGGTCCCACTGGAGCGGCTGTGGCACGCCGTGCCCGCGTACCCGACCGTCAGCGAGGTCTGGCTGCGCCTGCTGGAGGCGTACGGCCGCTGACCTGAGCCGTGCCGCCGTCCGCGCCATCGCCGATGAGCTGGGTCATCCCTCACCCGGGGTGACCCAGCTCTTGTCGTGTGGGCTGGTCGCGCAGGGGCTAACCGGCTGACTCCGCCGACTGACGCTCCGAGTTGATTCTGAGGAGCCCTTCCACACCGCGCAGGAAGGTCTCGGACACCAATGTGGGGTCGGAGAGACATCCGGCCGCCATGGCGCCGTCGCGGAGCATGACGAAGTGGCGCGCTGCGGGATCCGCCGTTCCCTCGTGGACCTGTGCCATGAGCGTGGTGATGGTTTCCAGGAACCATTGCCGGTGGGCCATGAGTTCTTGGTGTACGGGATGGTTCGTGTCCGGATATTCCGCCGCGGCGTTCAGGAACGCGCACCCACGGAACCCGGGGGACTGGATGTTCTGGGCGATGGAAGTGGTGATGGCGAGGAGCGGATCGACCGGCGATCGGTTGGCGGCGAGGGCCTCGTCGACCATGCCGCGCTCCAGCTGATGCACCTCCCGCAGGTAGGCCAGGATGAGGTCGTCCTTGCTGGGGAAGTGACGGTAGAAAGTAGCCCTGGTCACCTTCGCCTCGGCAATGATCCGGTCGACGCCGACGGCGTGGATGCCCTCCGCGTAGAAGATCCTGGTCGCCGTCCGGAGAAGCTTGAGGCGTGCCTCAGAGGGCCGGGCAGTGGGTTCGTCGCTCGCCATCCACCTATCTTAGCGACAGAACGTTCGGTCTGATCTGTGCCGGCGGCATTGGGCGCGTCACTCAATTGCCGCGCACCGTGCGGCTCATCTTCTGTCCGAGTCAGATGCCAGCCGGGCGTTTGGCGCTTCGTTCTGCGATCTCGCTGACAGTGGCCTGATCAGTGCCGGATTCTGGATGCTGCAACCCCTTTGGAGCTGGGATCGCGCGGGTTGATTCGCGGTGCCGGGGAAATGCTCCGTCGACCGTCCTCGTCGGTCCGGTCTGCAACCCGCAGGCAGCCGGTCGCGGGCCTCTCGAAAGGAACTCCAGATGAGCGCTGCTTCTGACATGTCTGCCCAGGAGATGCCGACAGTTGTGCTGATCCACGGAGCATTCGCCGGCTCGTCGAGTTGGAATGGGGTGATTGCCGACCTCAAACGTCGCGGGTACCCGGTCATCGCCGTCGCCAACCCGCTGCGCGGTGTGCAGAAGGACGCCGCGTACGTTCGGGCTCTTCTGGACAGCTTGCCCGGACCGGTCGTGATGGCCGCCCATTCCTACGGCGGGCTGGTCATGACCGAGGCCGCGGCCGGTGCCGCCAACGTCAAGGCCCTGGTGTACGTCGCCAGCGTGAGCCCGGACGTAGGCGAAAGTGTGATCGGGTTGCTCACCAAGTACCCCGGAAGTCAGCTCGCCACCAGCATCAACATGGTGCCGATCCCCTCCGACGACGGCGGCACGACAATGGATCAGTACATCTTCCAGGACAAGTTCCCCGAGGTGTTCGCCGCCGATGTCGACCCCGAAACCGCCAAAATCATGGCGGCGACGCAGCGACCCGCCTCGGCGAGCGCCCAGGAGGAGGGCGTGACCAAGGCCGCCTGGAAGACGATTCCCTCCTGGACCTTGATCACCACCCAGGACCAGGGCATTCCGCCGGACCTGCAGCGCTTCCTGGCCGACCGGGCGGGTTCCACGGCAGTGGAGATCGCCGCTTCCCACGCCGTGGCGGTCTCGCAACCCGGCCCGGTCGCAGACCTCATCGACACTGCCGCCCGCGCCACCGCCCGCTCGATGCAGATGTCCAAGAGTCGTCAAGGTTGACGAGGGTTTGCCGAAGCTGCGATGAGCCGTCGGTGAGTCAGTCAGCAGGATTGACGGTGGCGGGCACGCCCGGCCGGCTGGGCGCGGTGTCGGATCAGTGCGGGAAGGCGCGGGGGAGGCGTGCGCCGAGAAGCTCGTCGCGGAACGCTTGGATGCGTGTGATGACCTGGCGTCTGCCGATGGTGTTCTCGATGCGGTCGAGGTAGAGGCATCGGGCCGCGAGTTGGTCGAGATCGACGGTGAAGTAGATCGCCATCAGCGGGTTGACGAACAGGTCCCCGCCGCCGGTGCGTCGGGTGAATCGGACGTCGCCGAACCCGCCGCTGGTGGCGGCGGCGATCTGCCCCTGAACGATGCTCGGCCGCTGCGGGGTAGCCGCCTGGGCGTCAGCGACGGCAGCGCGGTAGAGCTCCGCCTCCCGGCTCGAACCGGGGATGGACAGAGCGCCGAGGTAACCACCGTCGCGGTCGAGCGCGGCGAGGTTCTCCAGCACCTCGACATGGTTGACGCCGTCGTAGGCGTCGATGCCGAAGCCCAGGCTGGTCACGAGCTTGACCGGTACGTCCAGCGCGGCCACGGCGGCCAGGCTGGTCATGTCCTCCACTGGAGTGCCGAGATTGCTTTCATCGCCGCGCAGCAGCACGTCGGTGCCGCCGTCGACCAGCACCACGGCGTCGATGTCGAGGTGTTCCACCAGGTGCCGGTACGCCGTTCGCAGCGGTTGGACACCGAGCGGCGGAAACGCGTACACCGTCGATGGCAGTTCTTGAGCCGCCAGCCATCGGGCGAGCGTCCGCTCCGGGAAGTACCAGTCGGTGCTGGTGGTGTCCGGCCGAACCGCTGCGACGTGCTCCACCATCCACGCGTCCCGGTCGATCAACTCGAGTTCCGAGAAGGAGAGGCTGGCCAGGTGCACCTGCGCGCCAGCGCCCCACAAGGCGAACGCCAAGGGCAGGCCCGCGTACACGTCGAAACCCCCGCCCGCTCCGGCGATGAGGATGTTCCGCGCCGGAGCCAACGCGGCGAACAGTGGCGGAACTGCCAACGAGAACGCACCGGAGTCGGCCGGCGGCGCCACAGGGGTCATCACCGCTCAATGATCACCGAGGCGTGGTGGACACGGCCAACCCTTCTGCCTACGCGGTTAAGCCGCACAGCCTGATCGCTGCGTGAGTGTGAGCTGTCCGAGTTCCTGGGTGCATCGGGTGAGCGCGACGTAGAGGCCGTTCCAGCCGCGCGGTTCGGCGGCGATGCCCTGAGGGTCGATGAGGAGCGTCGCGTCCCATTCCAGTCCCTTGGACTGGGTCGCGGTGAGCACTGGCACATCACTCAAAACCGCTTGGAGTGTGGCGATGCGGTCCGCGGGGGCGATGACGCCGACAGTGCCGCCGTGCCACCGTTGCCGCAACTGCCGCACTGCTTCCACGGCGGCGTCGGCGAGCTCAGCCGGTGTGATCGTGCGCTCCCAGGGGGCGATGCCGGAGGAGCGTACCGCTCGTGGCGGGGTGTTGTGGCTGCCAGCCTTCGTCAAGACCGGTTCGGTGAGGTCCATGACCTCGCGGGGGGTCCGGTAGCAGATGGTGAGTTCCGCGGCGGTCCAACGGTCGCCGAAGGCAGCCCGTACCGCTTGTGCCCAACTGGTGTGCCGGTGGGCTGCCTCGGCCTGGTCGATGTCGCCGACGGCGGTGATGGAGCGACTGGGACAGCGCCGGAGGACCATCTGCCACTGCATTTCGGACAGTTCCTGCGCTTCATCGACGACGACGTGGCCGTACACCCAGGCGCGCTGGCGGCGAGCGCGTTCGGCGAGGAACTCGCCCTGTGGTTGCGGGGTGTCGACCTCGCCGAGCAGGTCGGCGAGCGCGTCAAGCAGGGGGATGTCGCTTGATGCCCATGGGGTGGGCTCGGCCACGACGGCGGTGATCTCGTCGGGGGACAGTTGCGGGGCGAACCTGGCCAGCAGGGTGCGGTCGGTCAGGAGGTCACCCAGCAGAGCTTCGGCGTCGAGGGTGGGCCACCATGCCTCGATGAACCGGGCGATGGTGGCGTTCTCGGCGATACGACAACGAAGCTGCTCGACTTCCTCCTCGGAGAGCAACCCGTCGATGTCGCTGCCGGTGGACGTCCGGGTGGAGGAGTGGTCCTGCCCCATGCCCTTGTCGACGCGGGCGAGGATGTCCTCGAAGCCTTCCTCCATCTCCGCCATCAGCGCCTCGCGCTGCTCGGCGACGACATCGGCAAGGAGGTGGTGCACCTGCTCGGCGAACGCCGCGCGGGCGCGGTGGTACGGGCGTCCCTGCACCGCCGAGGCGAGCGCCTGCGCCACGGTCGCGGCTGCAACGACGTAGAACTCGCCCTCCCAGCGCAGCTTCAGCTCGCGCGGTCGGGGGAGCAGCGACGCGACGTAGCCTTCGAGCGTGGGCTGCCAGAGAGCGCGACCCTTGATTTCGGCGAGAAGTCGGCTCTCGTCGCGGCCCACCTGAACGTCGGCCAGCAGGGTGTCGCAGGTCGCCGAGACGACGGCGGTCTCACCGAGCGCGGGCAGCACCTGGGCGATGTACTGCAGGAACCGCGGCGAGGGGCCCAGGACCAGGACCGCCTGGTCGGCCATCTTTCGGTGGGTGAACAGCAGGTACGCGACGCGGTGCAGGGCAACCACTGTCTTGCCCGTGCCGGGACCACCCTGGACGATCAGCGGGCCGGTCGCCTCCGCCCGGACGATGTCGTCCTGTTCGCGTTGCAGGGTGGAGATCGCTGTCGACATGCGACCGGTGCGCCGCTGGTCGAGGGCGGCCAGAAGAGCGCCTTCGCCGACGAGTTCCGCCGTTGCGCTCCCGTCCAGGGGCTCGTCGTCCACGCCGACGACGGCCGATCCCGTCGTACGGATGTGCCGGCGCCGCGCCTGACCCTGTGGGTCGACAGCCGTCGCGGTGTAGAACGGCCGAGCCGCGGGAGCGCGCCAGTCCACCAGCAGTGGCTCAGTGTCGTCGCCGTCATCACGGAGACCGACACGGCCCACGTGGCGCACTGTGCCGTCGAGGCCGTCGAGGCGGCCGAAGACCAACCCCTCATCTGCTCGCCGTAGCTCGTCGTACTGCTGCCGGAGCATGCGCTGCCGGGCCCGCTCCAACGCGTCCATGGGCTCCGACGAAAGTTCGACCTGTAGGTGATCGGCCAGCCTGTCGCGCCGGGCCGTGGCCAAGTCCAGAAACGCCTGTTCCTCGGCGACCGCGGACCGGCGCGCGGCACCCTCTGCGGTAGAGGCCGGCAGTTGGCCGTCAGGTGCTACTTCGCCAACGCCGGCGGTGCCGTTGCTCGGGGCAGACTTCCGGTGCATTCGCAAATCCTTGTATCGGGGTAACCCTCGGCCCGGATGAGCCGCAGCGCATTCGGCGGCAAGCATAGAGTTGGTTCCCCTCAACGGCCACGAAATCCGCCGGCAGAGATCGGAATCTCAATGCCTTGCAGTTCCGGGGATGCTTATGGCCTCACCGGTGCCATTTTCTTATTGACAGTCGAGCCTTTTTCTGTTCTGCGGATGCTTTCCGAGCAGTGAGGCGCTCTTCGGCCTCAGGTCGGGGGTTGGGTTGTTCTCAGCCGGACTCCGGGCGGAGTCGGCTGTCGCATCAGGGGCGGTGAGGGCCGTTCCGCGCAGGTCAGCTCAATGTGAAGGACACGTCGTCGACGTCGAAGGCGGTGGCGCCGTTGCCAGCCGTCTCGCTGGCGAGGAAGCTGGCCGTCGCGGTGCGCTCGGTAGTGCCCGTTCCGCTCGACATGACGTACTGCCGCCACTGCGCCCCGCCGTCGAAGGCCAGCGAGAACCTCGTCTTCGGGGGTATCCCGGTGACCGCCAGTCCGACGTTCAGGTAGTCGCCGCGGCGGGTCTCCGTGGTGGTGGTCCGCACCCAGAAGCGGACCGTCAGGTCGCAGTTGGCCGGCACTGTGACGGTGGTGCGCAGCAGGTCGGCACGCGTCACGTCCAGCCCGGCGAAGGTGGCGTACGCACGGTCGGTGTGTGCGGGTCGGGTCGCGTCGCCGAGCACGACGATGCGGGGGCCGGCCGTCCAGTCGGCGGTGCCGCGCTCGAACCCCGGGTTCGGGTGGATCTGCCCGCTGCAGGGCGGGTCGGCCGCTGGCTGGCCGTGGGATGCGCCGCCCGTGGCCAGGAGCAGCACTGCCGCAACCGAGATGGTGGTGACGAATGCCTTCATCGGTTCCCCCAGCGTCCATACATTCGAGACGGTCTATGTCTATCGACCATGCGCGATGGACGTGGGCGCGTCAAGCCCTTCCCGCCGTCGGCTCCGCGCCGGCGGCGGCTGACCGGAACATGCTGGCGCTAGCGGCGGCGGCGGGCGTCGGCCTCGGTGTCGAGAAGGTCGTTGAGCGTCAGCGCCGAGTTGATCAGTGAGAGATGGCTGAACGCCTGGGGATAGTTGCCGATCTGCTCCCCGGTCGCGGCGATCTCCTCGGCATAGAGGCCGAGGTGGTTGCTGAAGGTGAACATCTTCTCGAACGTGAGTCGGGCGTCGTCGAGGCGCCCGGAACGGGCCAGCGCCTCGACGTACCAGAAGGTGCACATGTTGAAGGTGCCCTCGTGGCCCGGGAGGCCGTCGGGGGAGTGGACCGGGTCGTACCGGTGGACCAGGCTGTCGGAAACCAGCTCGCGTTCGATCGCCTGCAGGGTGGACTGCCACAGCGGATCGCTCGGCGTGACGAAACCGACCGCCGGCATGGCGAGCAGCGCCGCGTCCAGCACGTTCTCGTCGTACGCCTGCACGAAGGTGCCGCGGGCCCGGTCGTATCCGCGCTCCATGACCTGGTTGTAGATGCGGTTGCGTTGCTCGGTCCAGCAGGTCATGTCCCCGGGGCGGCCGGTGCGGGTGGCCAGCCGGATGGCCCGGTCCAACGCGACCCAGGACATCACCCGACCGAAGGTGTAGTTGCGGGGGTGGTGGCGGCTCTCCCAGATGCCGGCGTCAGGTTGGTCCCAGTTGTGGCAGAGCCAGTCGACCAGCCGGACGGTGCTCTTCCACACCTGGTGCGAGACGCGGATGCCCTGCTCGTCGGCGAGGTGCATGGCGTAGAGGGCCTCGCCGTGGATGTCGAGCTGGAGTTGGTCGGCGGCGCCGTTGCCGATCCGCACCGGCCGGGAGCCTCGGTAGCCCTCCAGGTGGTCCAGCACCTCCTCATGCAGGTCGGAGGAGCCGTCCACCCGGTACATGATCTTCAGCGGGTCCTGGTGGTCGCCGGCCTCGCGGATCCGCTCGTCGAGCCAGTTCATGTACCGGCTGACCTCCTCGGTGAAGCCGAGGCCGAGCAGTGCGTGCACGGAGAACGACGTGTCGCGTACCCAGGTGTAGCGGTAGTCCCAGTTGCGGGTTCCGCCGACCAGTTCGGGCAGCGCGGCGGTGGGTGCGGCGATCATCGCGCCGGTCGGCGCGTACGTCATGAGTTTGAGCGTGATGGCCGAACGCTCGACCATCTCCCGCCAGCGGCCGGTGTAGCGGGAACGTTCGAGCCAGCGCCGCCAGTAGTCCCGGGTCCACTCGAACATGCCCTGGATCTCTTCCGGCGCGAAGATGCGCGGCTCGGTTCCGCCCGTCTCCAGGACCACCCCGCCGGTGTCGCCCTCGTTCAGCGTGCCGTACGCGACCAGGTCGCCGCCCTCAAGGTGGACGTCACCCTGTTCGGAGATCAGCCGCCGCACGGGGTCGACCGGGTTGAACGTCAGCGTCGCCGACCGGCTGCGGAAGACGTAACCGTTGTGGTGGCGCTCGAGCTGATGCTCTTCGCGGGCGTAGTCGAAGCGCGGGCGGCACTCCACCCGGAAGCGCATGCTGCCCCGGACCATGGTGACGGTGCGGACCAGCCGATGCGCGTCGGTGGCCCGCTCGCCGGTGACCGGCATGAAGTCCATCACCTCGGCCACCCCGTCGGCGCTGATGAACCGGGTGATCAGGATGGGCGTGCCGGGGAGGTAGAGCTGCTTGGTCACGTACCGCACGTCGTGCGGCGCGATCTGGAAGTAGCCGCCCTTCTCCTTGTCCAACAGGGCGGCGAAGATGCTCGGCGAGTCGAACCGCGGCGCGCAGAACCAGTCGACGGTCCCGTCACACGTCACCAGCGCGGCGGTCTGCAGGTCGCCGATGAGCCCGTGATCCTCGATCGCCGGATAGCTGTCCACGTCTCTCCCCGGTTCGGCTGCGTCCTGCGCACCGAACCTAGGGGAGGAATTGTCGACTTAGGTGAGATTCACGTTCCGCCACCCTGTCGCGTGCCCGCACGTGCCACGGCGACGGCCGGGGTGCTGCGCCGCCTGGCCCCGGACGTCAGTGCAGCGGGCGGCAGGAGGAACGGATGACCAGCTCGGTGGGGAGCCGGATGTGGGTGTCGCGTTCGACGCCGGCGATCAGGTCGACGAGCAGGCGCAACGCCTCGGCGCCCATCCGTTGCAACGGCTGCATGATGGTCGTCAGCGGCGGGTTGACCAGCGCGGACTCCGGCACGTTGTCGAAGCCGATCACCGACAGGTCGTCGGGCACCGACAGGCCCATGTCGCGGGCCACTGTCATCGTGGAGATAGCGGAGAGGTCGTTGCCCGCGAAGATCGCGCTCGGCCGGTCGGTGAGGGCGAGCAGCTCCGCGGCGGTGCCGGCGGCACTCTCGATCCGGAACCCGCCGACGCGGACGAGCCGCTCGTCCACCGGCACGCCGGCCTCGGCCATCGCACTGCGGAAGCCGGCCTCGCGCAGCTGCGCGGACTTCAGGTCGGTGCGTCCACTGATGTGCCCGATCCGCGTGTGGCCGAGGGACAGCAGGTAGTTGGTCGCCAGCACCGCGCCGGCGAAGTTGTCCGAGTCGACGGTGGGCAGGTCGGACGGCCCGGTGTGGGGGTCGACGGCCACGACGTGAAAGCTGTGTTCGGTCTCGACCACTGTCGGTGTGACGATCACGGCGCCGTCGATGAGTGTGCCGGAGAGCCGGGCGAGCGAGCGCCGTTCCCACCCCACCGCGGCGCCCTCGCCGTCCCCGCTGGAGTAGGCAAGCAGTTGGTATCCGCTCCCGGCGACCTCCTGCGACGCCCCCTTGAGCAGTTCGGTGGAGAACGGCTCGAACTCGGCGACCAGGATGCCGAGCACGTTGGTGCGGTGGCTGCGCAGGCTCTGCGCCCCCAGGCTCGCCTCGTAGCCGAGCTCATGGATGACCCGCTGGACGCGCTCCACGGTCGCCTGGGCCACGCCGTAGCGGCCGTTGACGACCTTCGACACGGTCGCGACCGAGACGCCGGCAGTACGTGCCACATCCGACATCTTGACGCGCTGCTGAAACACCACGTCGATGATGATAGGGCCCCGCCGGGGGCCCGTCGTCAGCGACTCGAAAACGTTATCGATACCGATTGACATCAAGTTACATGACTGTAAAACTTCGCCGCAGGCCGAGTACCGCGACTGACTAGTCGAGGAGACATCGATGGCAACGAAGCGGCGTGCGAGTGCCGTTCTGGCACTGTTAATGACAAGTGTTGTCGTCCTCGCCGGGTGTTCCGGCGGCGGCGAAGAGGCGGCCCCTCAGAGCGAGCTGTACAAGGACCCGGTGACCCTGAGCTGGTGGCACAACGCCTCACAGGACGGGCCCGGCAAGACCTACTGGGAGAAGGTCGCCAAGGACTTCTCCGCACTTCACCCCACCGTCAAGATCGAGATCGAGGCGATCGAGACGAACCAGCTCCAGCGCACCCGGCTCCCTGCCGCGCTGCTGAGCAGCGACCCGCCGGACATCTTCCAGGCCTGGGGCGGCGGCGAGATGACCGAGCAGGTGGAGGCCGACTACCTCAAGGAAATCACCGACCAGACCAAGACCGAGGTCGGCGACATCGGCAGCGCCGCGGAGATCTGGCAGGTCAAGGGCAAGCAGTACGGCCTGCCGTTCCGGATGGGCATCGAGGGCGTCTGGTACAACAAGGAAATGTTCGCCAGGGCGGGCATCGCGGCTCCGCCGACCACCTTCGAGGAGCTCAACACCGCGGTCACCAAGCTCAAGGCGATCAACGTCATTCCGATCGCCGTGGGTGCCGGTGACAAGTGGCCGGCCGCGCACTGGTGGTACAACATGGCGCTGCGCGCCTGCTCGGTCGACGCCCTCAAGAAGGCCTCCGCGGAGAAGAACTTCGACGATCCGTGCTTCGTGAAGGCCGGCCAGGACCTGAAGGCGTTCATCGACACCAAGCCGTTCCAGCCCAACTTCATCGCCACGCCGGGCCAGAACGACCCGACCAGCGCCAACGGCATGCTCGCCAACGGCAAGGCCGCGATGGAGCTCATGGGTGACTGGAACCGCGGCACGCTGGACACCGTCACCACGGACAAGGCGAAGCTCGCGTCGTTCCTCGGCTGGTTCCCGGTGCCGGCGATCTCCGGTTCCCCGGGCGACCCGAAGGCGGCTCTCGGCGGTGGCGACGGGTTCTCCTGCGCCAAGAACGCCCCGGCGGAGTGCGTCGAGTTCCTCAAGTACCTCGTGAGCCCCGAGGTGCAGAGGGGCTACGCCGAGACCGGCACCGGCCTGCCTGTCGTCAAGGGCGCGGCGGACGCCGTGAAGGACCCCGCGCTGAAGTCCATCCTGGAGGCCACCTCCGGGGCGAGCTACGTCCAGCTCTGGCTGGACACTGCGTACGGCAGCACGGTCGGCAACGCGATGAACGACGCGATCGTCGCCATCTTCGCCGGCAACGGGACGCCTGAGAAGGTCGTCTCGGCAATGAAGGCGGCCGCAAGCAAGTGACCTCCGCCAACCAGATCCGTATGCCCGCCGGCGGCGCTTCCGCGTCGCCGGCGGGCCCCCACAAGGCCGGGCGCGACTCCGCCCGCCGAGCCGACAACCGCCGCAAGTGGTACGAGATCATCGGGCTCACCACGCCGGCCGTCCTGATCTACGTGATGTTCGTGCTGGTGCCGATGGGCTTCGCGGTCTACTACAGCCTGTTCCGGTGGCGCGGGGTCGGCCCTCCCACCGAGTTCGTCGGTCTGCGGAACTACACCCTCGCCTTCCAGGATCCGATCTTCCTCGACGCGTTGCGCAACAACGCGATCATCGTCTTCGGGTCGCTGCTGATCCAGGGCCCGATCGCCCTGGGCGTCGCCCTGCTGCTCAACCGTCGCTTCCGTGGGCGGGCAGTGTTCCGCCTGCTGGTGTTCGTGCCGTACGTGCTGGCCGAGGTCACCGTCGGCATCATGTGGAAGCTGCTGCTGACCGGCGAAGGCACTGTCGACGCGCTGCTGCGGTCCCTGGGTATGGGCGGCCTGGTGCAGGCCTGGCTGGCGGACCTGGATGTTGTCATCTGGACCCTGCTGGCCATCCTCACCTGGAAATACGTCGGCTTCGCCATCATCCTGCTCCTCGCCGGACTGTCCAATGTGCCCGACGAGCTGACCGAGGCGGCGGCCATCGACGGCGCGAGCTGGTGGCAGATCCAACGGCACGTCACGATCCCGCTGCTCGGCCCGACGATCCGGATCTGGATGTTCCTGTCCATGATCGGCTCGCTGCAGATCTTCGACATGATCTGGGTGACCTCGGTGCCCGCGGTGCGATCCCTCGGCGCATCGGCCACCATGGCGACGTACATGGTGGACAACGGGTTCTTCGCCCGGCTGTGGGGCTATGGCAACGCTGTGGCGGTAATCCTGTTCGTCATCTCCTTCGTGGCGGCGCTGCTGTTCCAGCGGTTCCTGCTCCGCCGCGACATCGAGGGCGCCATCACCGGAAGGGCGAAGTGACGATGGCCGTGAACTCGGTTCTCCCCCCGTCCACCGGACGCCGTCAGGTCTCCTGGGGCACGCCGCTCACCTACGCGCTCGCCCTCGCGATCGCGGCGGTGTCGATCGCCCCGGTCATCTACGTGGTCATCGGAGGCTTCCGCACCACCCCGCAGATCGTCGCGGACCCGGCCGGCCTGCCCGACCCGTTCGTCTGGGACAACTACGCCAGGGTGCTGACCCAGAGCAACTTCTGGCAACAGGCGTTCAACAGCGCGGTCATCGCCCTGGGAACCACGCTGGCCGTGGTCGTGCTCGGACTCGCCGCCGCGTTCGTGCTCGCCCGCTACAGCTTCCGCGGGCGGGAAGGGCTCTACACCTTCTTCACCCTCGGTCTGCTGTTTCCGGCCGGGGCGGCGATCCTGCCGCTCTACCTCATGCTGCGTGACCTGAACCTGATCAACTCCTACTACGCGGTGATCCTTCCGCAGGTCGCCTTCTCCCTGCCACTGACGATCGTGATCCTGCGTCCCTTCCTCTCGGCCATCCCGCGAGAGTTGGAGGACGCAGCCGCCATCGATGGCGCGAGTCGACTCGGCTTCCTCTGGCGCGTCGCGATGCCGTTGTCGCGGCCCGCGCTCGTCACCGTTGGCGTCCTGGCGTTCGTGGCGAGCTGGAACTCGTTCCTGCTGCCGCTGCTCGTGCTCAGCGACGTCAACCTGCACACCCTGCCGCTGGGCGTGCAGAACTTCTCCAGCCAGTACACCACCGACACGGCAGGCGTCCTCGCCTTCACCTCGCTGGCGATGCTGCCGGCACTGCTCTTCTTCACGCTCGCGGAGAAGCAGATCGTCGGAGGCCTGCAGGGCGCGGTCAAGGGCTGAGCGGCAGCGGCACGAGCACAACCACAGGAAGGCACAGCATGACTGAGGTCCACACGGTAGTGGGCGGGCCGACGCCGGCTCAGACAGGGCCCGAGCACGGACGACCGGACGCTCGCGACGGCGAGGCCCGCGTCCGCGATCTCCTCGGCCGAATGACGATCGAGGAGAAAATCGCCCAGCTCGTCGGCTTCTGGGAGAAGGAAGACGGCGAGGCGGTGGCCCCTATGCAGGGAGAGTTCGGCGGGAACGCCAAGCTCGAAGAGTTCTCCCGGCACGGGCTCGGTCACCTCACCCGCACCTACGGCACCCGCCCCGTGGACGCGGCCGAACACGCGCCCTGGTTGTGGAAGTTCCAGCGCGACCTGGTCACCGGAACCCGGCTCGGCATCCCGGCGATCGTCCACGAGGAGTGCCTCACCGGGCTGTCCGCGTGGAAAGCAGCCACCTTCCCCACCCCGCTGGCCTGGGGTGCCGCGTTCGACCCCGAACTGGTCACCGAGATGGCCGCGGCGATCGGCGCCTCGATGCGGGCCCTGGGCATCCACCAGGGGCTCTCTCCGGTGCTCGACGTTATCCGTGACCCCCGCTGGGGCCGGGTGGACGAGTGCATTGCCGAAGACCCGTACCTGGTCGGCACCATCGGCACGTCGTACGTGCGCGGTCTGCAGTCGCAGGGGGTGCACGCCACCCTCAAGCACTTCGCCGGATACTCCGCCTCGCGCGCCGGGCGCAACTTCGGCCCGGTGCACATCGGCCGCCGGGAACTGGCCGACGTCCTGCTCCCTCCGTTCGAGATGGCGATCATCGACGGTGACGCCCGCAGCGTCATGCACTCGTACACCGAGATCGACGGGATGCCCGTCGCCGCCGACCCGACCATGCTGACCGGCATCCTGCGCGACCAGTGGGGCTTCGACGGCACGGTGGTGGCCGACTACTACGGGGTCGCGTTCCTGAACCTGTTGCACCACGTGGCGAGCGATCACGCGGAGGCGGCCGGGCAGGCGCTGACCGCCGGCCTCGACGTCGAACTGCCGACCGGAGACGCCTATCTGACCCTGGGGGAGTCGGTGCGGGCGGGCGCCCTCGACGAGGCGCTCATCGACCGCGCGGTGCTACGGGTACTGCGCCAGAAGCTGGACCTGGGTCTGCTCGACGCGACCTTCGACGACGAGCCGCCCCAGGCGATCGACCTGGACTCGCCGGAGCACCGGTCGATCGCCCGCCGGCTCGCCGAGGAATCGATAGTGCTGGTCGCCAACCAGGACGCGCTGCCGCTGCCGTCGGGGCGACGGGTGGCCCTCATCGGCCCGAACGCCGACCGGCAGAGCGCGCTCTTCGGGTGCTACTCGTTCCTCAACCACGTCCTCGTCCAGCACCCCGGCGTGGAGACCGGCATCGAGGTGTCGACAGTGCTCGACGCCGTGCGAGCCGAGTTCGGCGGCGACCTCGTCACCTGGGCACGCGGCTGCGACGTGGACACCGACGACCGGTCCGGCTTCGACGAGGCCGTCACCACGGCCTCCGACGCGGACGTCGCCGTCCTGGTCGTCGGCGACCACGCCGGCCTCTTCGGGCGCGGCACCGTCGGCGAAGGCTGCGACCGGGACGACCTGGAACTGCCGGGCGTCCAACGCGAACTGGTCGAGTCGGTGCTGGCGACCGGCACACCTGTCGTCCTCGTGCTGCTCACCGGCCGGCCGTACGCGATCGGCTGGGCGCTCTCACGCTGCGCGGCGGTGGTGCAGGCGTTCTTCCCGGGTGAGGAGGGCGCCGGGGCGATCGCGGGAGTGCTCTCCGGGCGAGTCAACCCGTCGGGCCGGCTGCCGGTCAGCCTGCCCGGGTCGGCCGGCGCGCAGCCATACTCCTACCTGCACCCCACCCTCGGCGCGGGGAACGCGGGGACCAACCTGCTGGCGACGCCCGTGGCGCCGTTCGGCCACGGCCTGTCCTACACGACGTTCGCGTACAGCCAGCTCACAGTGCCCGCCACGGTGCCCACCGACGCGGCGATAGGGGTGACGGTGCGGGTGACGAACACCGGCGCGGTCGCCGGCGACGACGTGGTCCAGCTCTACGGTCGCGACCTGGTCGCCTCGGTGACCCGGCCGGTGGCGCAGCTGCTCGGCTACCGGCGAGTCCATCTGGAACCGGGCCAGTCCGTCACTGTCGAGCTGACCGTGCCCACCACCCGTCTGGCCTTCTCCGACCGCACGTTCACCCGCGTGGTGGAGCCCGGCGACGTCGAGCTGTGGGTCGGCACCAGCGCGCGGCGGGACACCCAGGCGGTGACCACGCTGGTCGGTGACACCGTCCCGGTCACCACCGCCTCCCCACGCTGGACCACCACCGACGTCCGCTGACAGCCGGTCCGCCGACTGTCCCCAGCGGGCAGTCGGCGGACCGGTCCCACTCGCACGCCGATCTGCGCGCTGACCTCACACGGAAAGCGCAGGGCCCGGCGCGTGCGAGCCGGCGACGCCAGCACCACGAGGTGTCACTCGGGCACGCGGTCCTGGTGGGGGCCGAGCTGGCTGATCTCGTACCCGTCGGGATAGCTCTTGGCTGTGATCCCGTCGGCGAACAACGCGGTCGTCCGCGGCACACCGAACCATCGCTGCAACCGCGAGCGCGTCCGCAAGGCCAGGTGCAACCCCGCCCGGACCGGCCAGACCGGCGTGTCGACCCGCGTCGCGCCCCGCAGCGGCGCGTCGTACAGGGCGCTGACCAGTGCGTTTCCCAGTGGGGCGAGCATTCGGGGGATCCGGGTGAGCATCAGCATGCGGGTGGCGCGTTCGATGGCCGCCGCGTCGTCGTTGGGTTGCAGGTGAGCGGCGTCGTACGCGTCGAACCAGGTCTCGAACTCGTCGTACGACCCGGGGATGTCGGTGATGCCCATCCGTCGGCCGAGCTCCCGATAGAACAGGTGCGTGGCGTGACGTTCGTGGCAGCAGGGTGGGCGCCAGCCGTACTCCTGCAACCACCGGGTGGGGATCACGACCAGGCAGCCGAGGACGTAGCGGAAGTCGTCGTTGCTGATGTCGTACCGGCCGTGGATCTGGTTGACGCGCCGCAACGCCTCGCGGCCCCGAGGCTGGTCGAAGCCGTTGAGCACCATCTCGTACATCAGCAGGCCGGTGTCGTCGATCCGCTTCTGGGTGCGTTCGGTCAGCTCGCCCGTGGCGGTGTGCACCGTGGCGATGGCGGGGATGGAGAACGACCGGTTGAAGGCGAGGTTGAGCCCCAGCTTCATGTCCCACGGAAACTCGTAGCGCAGCATGGTCTGGTAGATGACCAGGTGGTCGCGCTCCGGGTCGAGAGCACGGGTGCGGGTCAGGTTGTCGTAGCGGCCTCTCATCGGCGGACCCCCGGGTTCTGGTCATCCATCCAGGTGACGGTTGTCAGCGGGCTGCCACGGACGGTGCGCCATCAACCGAGTGTACGGGTGGCGGAGTGGGTCAGGTCGGCTCGCCGGTGGTCGGTAGCACCGCGATCAGGTCGAGCACCTCGACGGCGTTGGCCGGGCCGACGGTGTCGGTGAGGATGGCGGTGAACGCCTCGTCGCCGAGCCCGGCCCGCAGCTCGCGCAGCGCGTTGAGGTCCAGCGCCGCGTTCGTCGACCCGATCTGCCGGTCGATGCTCAGTGCCTCGACGATCAGTGGGATGCCCTCCGCCGGGTGGCCCTGCTCGACGCGCAGCTGCCCGATCGCCACCTGGTCCAGTGCCACCTCCTCCCAGTTGCCCTGCTCACGGTCGATCCGCAGGCAGGTCCGGTAGCACCGTTCGGCCAGGACCCGGTCGCCGCGCAGACCGGCCACCCGGCCAAGGTGGAAGGTGCTGTTGGAAACGCCCGACAGGTTCCCGAGCCGCTTCTTGATCGCGATGGAGCGGCGGTAGAACTCATCCGCGTCGGCGAGGTCCTCCTGCTCCTCACAGACCCGGCCGAGCTGGTGCAGGACGATGGCCTGGTTGGGCTCGTGGCGCAGCACGCGGTAGACCTGCAGCGCCTGCTCGTAGCGGGACCGGGCTTCGGCCAGCCGGCGGGTCTCCAGGCCCACCCGGCCGAGGTCCTCGTGGCACTTGGCGACCCCCGCCTGGTAGCCGGCGGCGGCGCAGATCGGCAACGCCCGCAGCAGGCACATCCGGGCGGTGCCGAACTCACCCGCCTGGGCGGCGGTGATGGCGAGCAGGACGTAGCCACTGCCGAGCGGCGTCGGGTGGGAGCCGTCGAACCGGAACCGCAGGTACGCCTCGACCCACTCGGCCCGCTGCGCCGCCTGCCGCCGGTCGAGGTGCCGGGCCAGCAGGTCGGAGAAGGCTCGCGCGCCCAGTTCCAGGCGCTGCACAGCCAGCCATTCCAGTGCCGCCTGGAGCGGCGGCTCGTCGTCCCCGCCGATCGCGTTGAGGGTGTGCGGCACCGCCTCGGCGGCCCGGCCGAGGACTGTTCGGACGCCGCCGAGCAGTTCGTCGCAGCGGCGCAGCAGCGGGTCTTCGCCGAGGGCCGCGACGATCGTCCGGGCGCGGGCGAAACAGCTCTCGGCGAATTCGAGGTCGTCGAGGTCGCGGGAGAGGTGACCGAGCAGCAGCGAGCACTCCGCGATGTGACCGTTGCTGCCGGCCTCCTCGAAGATCTTCAGGGCGGCGCGGACCCGCTCCTCGGCGGTCTCGTACGCGAACCTGGCGAGGTCGATCCGCCCGAGCATGACCAGCCCGCTGCCCTGCTGGACCCGGACGCCCAACCGTCCGTAGGCGGTGATCGCCACCTGGATGCACTGCTCGGCCTTCACGAGGTCGCGGGCCTCGAAGGCGAGTACGCCGATCTGGTGGTGGCTCGCCGCGATCCCCTCCAGGTCGTCGAGGTCCCGGGCGATCGCCAGCTCCTCCAGGTAACGCGACATGGCCAGCTTGGCGTCGCCGTTGCCGCGGGCGATGCCGGCGAGCTGGTGCAGGGTCCGGGAGACCGCCGAGCGGTCGTCGAGCCGGCTCAGGATCGTCAACGCCTCCTGGAACAGCCGGTCCGCGGTTGCCCGGTCACCCCGGTTGTCGGCGACCAGGCCCAACTGGTGCAGGAGTTTGCCGACCCCGCTGTCGTCGCCGAGATCCCGGTAGACGGCAAGCGCCGCCTCGTAGCGCTGCGTCGCCTGCGGGTACTCGCCCCGGCTGAGGTGCACGTCGCCGAGTCCCTTCAGGAAGCTCGCCCCGCGCGCCGAGCCGGGGGGCGCCATCGGCAGCAGCTCCCGCCAGATCTTCTCCTCCCAGGCCCAGTGCCCGGCCGCGTGCAACTCCTGGCAGGCCAGTTCGGAGTAGGTGACGACCTCGTCGGTGTCACCCGCCACCAGGTGGTGGTACCGCGCCTCGACGGCCCGGCGGATGTAGTCGTGCTGGTCGGTGCTGGATCGGGCCCGCCAGCCCCAGTAGCGGCCCGCCCGGCGATGCGCGTCCACCACCGCGTCGCGGCCGGCGATCCGCAGCAAACTCGCCGCCGTCCACCGGTGCACCAGGTGGCCCCCGGTCACCGGGGCGAGCAGCCCCAGCTGCGACAGCGTCTCGACCGACTCGTCCAGCCCCGCCGGTTCCGGTGGTGGGTCGTCGCCGTCCGTCGAGTCGGCGAGCTGCCAGGCGAGGCCGGTCCGGTCCGCCGGGGTGCGGTACACCGCCGCGCCGAGCAGCAACCGACGGGCCGCCGGGACGGCCTCCAGGCGGGCGAGCAGCCGGGGCAGCAGCACATCCTCGGCGGCCAGCGCGCCGGCCTCGGCCAGCGGCGTGCCGACCTCGGCCGGCCCGGCGTCCCGGCCACCGCCGGCCGCGGCCAGGCGGCCGGCCACCTCGTCGGATCGCGCGTTGCCGCCGTGCAGCAGGCCGTCGAGGTATTCCAGCGCGCGCGGGTGACCACCCAGCCGGTGCCACATCCGTTGCTGTTCGGCCGGCGCCAGTTGGCCGACGCCCGGCAGCCGCCAGAGCAGCTTGCGGGTCTCCTGCCAGGAGAGCGGACCGAGGTGACAGGTTTCCAGACCGGCGACCGGGAACGGGTGCCGGCTGGTCACGACCAGCTCGTGGCGGGACGCCCAGGCGGCGAGGAACGCGGCCAGGTCCGCGTCGGCCAACCGGTGCTCGGCGTCCAGGGCGTCCTCGGCGTTGTCGAGGACGAGCAGCAGTGCCGGGCCGCCGGTGCCGATCGCGTCCAATCGTCGCCGCCAGTCCTGGCCCGGCGCGGCGAGGGCGACGAGCCATCGCCGCAGCGGGTCGTCCGGTGCCGCCCGGACGCACCGGCTCTCCACCTGACGGCGCAGCTCGTCGAGGATCCCGTCGACTGCGGCGTCGCCGTGGGTCGCCACGACGATGCCACCCGTGTCGCGGAACCGCCGCGCGAGTTCCGCGGCGAGACTCGTCTTGCCGATCCCGCCGATGCCGTGGACGAGCACCCGAAGCTTTCCCCGCGACAGCCGACGCAGGATCTCCCGGCGGCCCACGAAGTCCGTGGGCGCGCGCACCACGCCGTCCCCGACGATCGACTGGACGGGCGGCGCGGCGACGGCAGCGCCGCCCCGTCCGCCGGCCAGCCGCAGCCCGGGGTCGGCCAGGAACAGCGTCGGCACCCACCACTCGGCGGCGGTCGGGGCCAGCTCGCGGCGTACGGCGGAGACCTCCGCCAACAGCTCCGGCTCGCTGCTGGCGGCCAACCGCTCGTAGAGCCGAGCGCAGAACTCGATGGTGTACCCGTCGCTGACCGTCCCGTTCATCGCCAGCACCGCCGGCGCGCCGTGGGTCAGCAGCGCGCCGGCCAGTCCGGGCAGCTCCCGTTGATCCTGCCGGGCGGTGGAGCAGCCGGCCAGCACGATCAACGGTACGGTCCGGCCCGGCGGCAGCACCTCGGCCAGGAACCGCGCGGCGTCCACGCGGTCCTCCGTGCCGGTGGGGGTCTCCAGCAGCAGCGCGCCGGGGCGCGCGTGACTGGAGACGTGCAGGACGTGGAAGGGCTCCTCGGCGAGGGCGGCCCGGATCGCGGCGGCGCTGCCCCACTCCAGGACGCGCACCCTCACCCCGTGCCGATGCCCGGGCTCCACAGCGCCGAGGATCCGACCGAGTTCCCGCTCGTGGTCCAGCAGCGGGTGGGTCGAGTCGTCCGGGCTCGCGATCGCCGCGAGCATCCGCAGCGGGCCGTCCACCCGGACCGTGGGTGCCGGTATGTCGGGGCCGATCCGGCAGACGTCGACGTCGGGGCGCAGTGCCAGCGGCAGTTCCTCGCCGGGCAGCACCAGGGTTTCCCAGGGCAGGTCGGCCAGGGCCGGGTCGGCGACCTCGATGCCGAGCCGGTGCCGGCCGGGGCGGTCCAGTTCGGCGCGCAGGGCCGGGCCGGGGGCGTCGAGGAAGCGGCGGCCGAGCACGACGCCGACCTCGTACGACAGCTCCACCGAGGGGCCGCCGCGCAGTCGCCAGAGCAGGTCGGCGCTACGTTGGTCGGCGGGGCCCACAGGGTGCCGACGCCGGTCTCCCCGAACGGCCAGGACCACGTCGGTCGCGCTGACTGTCAACCGGATCACGAAGGCCCCCCCCCTGCGGTCGCCCGGCGGACGACCCGACGCCGAAGTGGATTGCCGGGCTGACCGATACTGTATCCATGGCTGACGATCCTGAGGAGATTGCGCACGTCAACGCCGTGCGGATCAACGACAGCGGCGAGCTGGAGTTCTTCGACGGCCAGCGCTGGGTGCCGTACACCGATCTGCCCGACGACGAGAACGGTCCGCTGGGTGTCGTCTTCCGCGACGACAGCCGATGACCGGGGAGTCGCCGACGGGCGGCGCGGGACTGGACGCGCTGCCGTCCCCGTTGGACTCCGTGGCTGACAGTCGGGCGGCGGCTCGGTGGATCATCTCCTCGGCCGGCGCGGTGGGCGCGCTGCTGCTCGGCGGCGGCCCGCTGATCGCCGCCGGCAAGGTCACCGACTGGGCCCACGCGGCGTGGGCGGGCGGCGGTCTGCTGGTGACGCTGCTCGGCGTGGCCTGGGCGATCTGGCGGACCAGCGAGGTGCTCGTCCCGCCGATGACCACGCCGGCGACGCTCAGCGGGCCGGAGCTGCGCGGCCTGCGCGAGCGGCTGGAGGCCGAGCCCTGGTACCACTTCGGCGGGTACGCCGTCGACGTCGACGGTCTGCTGCGTCATCGCCGCATCGCTGCGGAGATCACCCGCCGCCTGTCGACGGTCCCGCCGCAGGAGCGGGCCGCACTCCGGGCGGGGCTCGCCACCGCGCGCCGCAACATCGCCCGGACCGATCCGTACCTGCGCTGGCTGCTCGCCACTGCGCACGCCTGGCAGGTCCGGGAGGCGTTGCGCCGGGCCCGACGGCAGACCTTCCTGGCCGCCGCGCTGGTGGTGGTCGGGGCGGTGGTGTTCATCGCCGCGACCGCCGGATAGCGCGCCGCTTTCGTCGGGCTACGACGACAGCGGCGCGCCATCCAGCCGTCGGTCAGTACGGATATCCGGGAACGTTCAGTCGCACGCTGTACAGCCCGGAGTCGCCCCACCGGCCCGACGTGACGAAGAGGGTCTGCCGGTCGGGGCCGCCGAACGCCACATTGGTGGTGCCGGAGTTGCCGGACCGGATCGTGCCGAGCTGGGTGCCCGCGGGGGAGTAGACGTGGACCAGGGAGTCCCCGCCCGAGGTCCAGTACACGTTGCCGGCGCAGTCGATCGTGCCGCCGTCCGGGCCGCCGATGTAGTTCACGAAGACGCTGCGGGCGCCGATGCTGCCGTCGGGCTGGACCGCGTACTTGTAGATCTTGTTCTCGGAGTAGGCGCCCACGTACAGCGCGGTTCCGTCCGGTGAGAGCGAGATGCCGTTGGGTTGGCGCAACCGGTCGTCGACCAGCGACACCTGCCCGTTGGAGACGCGGAAGACGCTGGTACGCCCGCTCATCTGGTCCGGGCGGTTGCCGCGCTGGAAGTTGGGGTCGGTGAAGTAGACGACGCCGTCGGAACGGACCGCGACGTCGTTCGGCGAGTTGAAGGCCCGGCCCTGGTAGTTCGGCGCGACGGTGCTGCGGGCCCGGTCGCTCAGCCGGTAGGCGGACACGCTGCGCTGGTCGTGGGTGGCCGCGACGAGCTGCTGGCCGTCGGCGCTGAGGGCGAGGCCGTTGCTGCCGGCGTCGGCGATGAACGTGTCGAAGCTCGCCGGCGGGGTGAACCGGCGGATCGTCGACGGCTGGACGTTGTACGGCCCGGTGCCGGCGGTCATGTCGGAGAACAGCAGGTAGCCGCCGTCGGCGACCCAGACCGGCCCTTCGAGGAACGTGAACCCACCCTGGATTCGCGGGGCCGTCACGGTGCTGGCCGGCAGCGGCGGGCCGTAACTGGCCCCCGTCGGGCAGGCCCCGGGCGGTGCGCCGGGCGGACCGGCGAGCGCGGCGTGAGCGCTGACATGCGCGGCGGCGACGGCAGCACCGGCGGGCACGGGGGTGGCGCTGACCGCCAGGCACAGGCCGGCCAGTGCGGCAATGGTTGGACGCCAGGTCATCGAATACTCCAATCGGCGTCGAGGGTGGCGATGGCCGGCGTGCGAGGTCGGTGGCTGGCACGGCGTGAGGGCGGGCCGTCGATGTGGGTATTCGGGAGCCTAGGTGATGAGCTGGCAACCCGCAGCAATCTTTCGGCGTTGATTCCGAGCGGCACGAGGGCCAGAAACACAAAGACGCTGGTCAATGTCAGAGCGGTCTCCGGAAATCTTTCCGGTACAACCACAGTGGACAGCTCAGTGATGGCGGGACACCCCCGGGCCCGGCCGAGCGGTAGGGCTTCCGACCGTTCTTCGACGGGGACGCAACCTGATGACCGTCCGGTCCCGTCGAGCATGCGGAGGAGGGAGCCTCGATGGTGGAAGCCGAGGGTGAGTTCGTGGAGTACGTCTCCGCGCGACTGCCGAGCCTGCATCGGACCGCGTTCCTGATGTGCGGCGACGCCCATCTGGCCGACGACGTGGTGCAGCAGACGGTGACGGCGCTCTACGTGAACTGGCGCCGGGTCAGCCGGGCCGACAACGTCGACGCGTACGTACACCGGATGCTGGTGCACAAGCTCGTCGATGAGAAGCGGTTGAACTGGGCGAAGGTTCGCCTGCTGGGGTCGGTGCCGGTGCCGGAGCGCTCGCCGGTGACACCGCACGACGACCTGGCCGAGCGAGACAACCTGCTCGCCGCGCTCGCCAGCCTCCCGCGCGGCCAGCGCACCGTGCTGGTCCTGCGGTTCCTGTGCGACCTGTCGTTGACCGACACGGCCGCCGCGATGGGCTGCTCGGAGGGCAACGTGAAGTCGCAGACGGCTCGAGCGTTGGCGGCCGTCCGCCAGGTGCTCGACGTGACCGAGATGTCAGTGAGGAGTCCGAGATGACCACCGTGGACGAGCAGCGGATCGCCGAGCTGTTGCGGGCGGCGCCGGTGCCGGAGCCTCGGGTCGACCTGAGCCGGGCGGTCCGCGACGGTCGGCGGCGCCGACGGCGTCGCCGTGTCGGTGGGATCGCCGCGCTGGTGGTGCTGGCCGGGGTCGGTGTCGTGGGTGCCGTTCAGGTCGGTGCGACCACCGGCCCGCCGGGTCCGACCCCGCCCGCGCTCGCGGTGACACCGGAGAACACCGGGTCGATCGCCCCGCGCCCGCCGGTCACCTGCCAGGCGTCGTGGTTGCCGCAGCCGGTCAAGGGTCCGGTCGCGGTGGCCAAAAGCGTTGATCCCACCGGACGGCACATCGTCGGCGACATCGGCACCGGGCAGGAGGACGGACGGGTAGTGCTGTGGACCGACGGCCGGCCGGTCGTCCTGCCGGCGACCGCGCGGCACGCGGCCGCGGTCAACACCCGTGGCTATGTGGTGGGCACCAACGGAGACGGCACCGGATGGCTGTACCGGGACGGGAAGCTGCGTTTCCTGGCGACGCCGCCCGGCTACGACACGGTGCTCGTGCACGCCATCAACGGCCGGGGCGACATCGTGGGCACCGCCGACCGGTCCGACGACTCGCACCAGGCTGTGCGCTGGTCGACGGACCACCCCCAGAAGTACCGGTTGGTCGGCCAGCGGGGGTCGTCCGCGACCGGGATCACCGAGGACGGCACGATCGTCGGCACCGTGGGCGAACAGCCCTACCGGTGGACGCCGCAGGGCGTCGGGGCGGCGTTGGCGGTGCCCGACGGCTACCCGCGGGCGTCGGTCGAGTCGGCGCGGGGCGAATGGGCGATCGGCATGGTTCCCGGCGACCAACGCAGCGGCGCCGTGCAGATGCTGCCGGTGCGGTGGAATCTCACCACGGGAGCGGTGAGCCTGTTGCCCTTCCCGGGGGCGAGCGCCATCGCCGGCAGTGGTGACGTGCTGGTCGCCGACGGTGCGCCGCTGGTCGTCGCCCCGGACGGCACCTCCCGCCGATTGGCGGGCCGACCGGAGGTGCGGGCGACCGAGGCGGGCACCTACACGGCCGAGGCGATCAGCGACGACGGTCTGACGGTGGTCGGGGCCGTCTACGAGAACCGGGCGTATCGGCCGCTGGTATGGCGGTGCACGCGCTGAAAGGGTGAGCAGCCCAATCTGAACTCCGTCGTGGGGGCGTGCCGTCCGGACCGTTTCAACCGAGCCGGTCCGTGGGTACGCTCCCACCGCTGATCACCCGACCGACGGAGACTCCCGTGATTATGGCTCTGCTGCTCGACCTCGCCAACATCGTCGGTGGCTTCCTGCTCGCCGTTGCGGTGCTGCGGCTGCTGCCGCGCGTCGGCGACGACCTGGGCCGCCTCGCCGGTCGGGCCGCCCCGATCGCGTGGGTGGTCGGCCTCGTGGCCCTGGTGACCGGCGGCTACTACCTCATCGTCCATTTGGTGTCCGGGCCCCGGGTGTTCCACTTCGAGGTGGTGGGGATCGGTGTGGGGCTCGCCCTGCTGTGGGACCGGTTGACCGGGCGGTCGACGCCGCGCGACGAGCGGTCGGACGGCGCCACCGGCGTCCGGCTGTTGCTCGCGATCTTCGGCCTCATCGCGATCGTCGTCGGCGTCCAGGGGCTGTTCACCCCCGACGGGTGACAGCCAGTCACGCGGTCAGATGGTGGACGGTCGCGGCGCCCGGGTACCCCCGGCGCTGGCGATCAGGAGTATCACCGCTGGTAGGAACGCGACGCCGATGCCCAGCCCGAGCAGCAGACCCCATCCCGTGAGGACGAGCGCGGCCACCAGATCGGCGACCACGGTCAGCCGACCGACCCGTTGCGCGAGGACGGGCAGCAACGCCGCGACGACGGGAACGCCGAGCAGGTAGCCGGCCGCCGCGCCCGAGTCGTCCACGGTGAAGGGAACCAGCACGGCGGCCACCAGCACGGTGATCGCCAGGGCCGACCATCTGAGCACCGAGCGGGTGTTGGCCGGCTTACGGATCAGGACCACGAGACCGACGAGCAGGACACCCACGATTGCGCCGACGGTCGCCAGACCAGTCATAAATGCCCTCCTCGACCGCAGCGGGTGGCGTTTAATCGAAGACGGCGGATCGTCGCCCCCGCGTCTCACGATACGGCTGGTCGGCCAGCCGCACGAGATCCAGCGTCGAGCAAGGAGGTCCTGGCATGCCTCTCCTGCGAATCCACCTCGGCACCGACCGGGGCACCGCCCGCCGGGTGTTGCAACTGCATCAGCAGGGCAGGGCCCATCACGAGTCGCGGGAGGCGGCCCGGGAACAGGCGTGGCGTCAGGGCCGCACCCCGGCCGGTGACCCGGTCTTCGTCGGCGTCACGAACGGCCGCCGCGACGTGCAGTTGCTCTACGACGTCGAGGTCTACTCGGAGGCGACCGGTTGAGCGGACGTCAGCCCGCGTCCAGCACCTCCCGCAGCCGCGCGGCGAACTCCTCGGGCTTGCCCGCGTAGCCGAACTCGCCGCCGAGGAACCCGCCGTGGTGGCTCGGGAACACCACGGCCTCCTGGCCGAGCAGCGCCGCGAGGCCCAGGGCGGTGCGGGCGGTGTACGTGCCAGCCGACTCCTCGCCGACAGCGACAACGATCCGGGTGGGCGCGGCGGTGAGCACGCTCGCGTCGGGACGGTAGTCGGTGATCGCCCACGAGTTCCGCGACAGCAGCGGGTCGTCGCGGCTGCCATCGTCGTCGGCGGCCATGCCGAACATCGCCGGGTCGGGAGCGGGCTGGGCGAAGTAGGCATCGGTGAACTCGCCCTGCCATGACGTCATGGCGATGAACGCGGCCATCCCCGCACCCGAGCCCTTCGCCTGGTACGCCTCGTAGAAGCCGGCTCGGGCGCGCTCGGCGGCCGTGGCGTCGGGGAGCACAGCGTTGATCGGCGGTTCGTGCGCCACCAGGGTGGCGACGTCGTCGGGGTGGGTGGCGACCAGTTCGAGTGCTGTCACCGCGCCGCCGCTACTGGCGAACACGTCGACGGGACCGACGTCCAGGGCCTGGATGAGCGCGTGCAGGTCGGCGGCCTGCTGCTGCGGCGTGTGGTCGGACCGACCGTCCTTGCGGACGCTGCGGCCCAGACCACGCGGGTCGTAGGTGAGCACCGTGCGGTCCGTGAAGTGCGGCGCGAGCTGTACGAAGCCCTCGGCCGCCATCGGCTGGCCGATCATGAGCAGCGCGCGATGGGCGCCAGCGGGAGGTAGCGGGCCGCGGACGTCGTAGACCAGGTCGACGCCGGGAATGGCCAGGGTGTGCGTCTGGGTGTCCTGCATTCGATGAGACTACGGACGGCCGACCTGTGTCGGGGTGCCTTGCGGGCGGCGAGCCGTCGGGTTCTTCGGGACGGCGCTCGCGCGTCGGGTGCTACCGATCGGTGGTACGGCGGATGGCCGCGGCCATCTGCGACGAGTCGTGGCCCGGCTCGACTCCGTCGACGAGAATCACCTCGCCGGTGAGGTGCCTCGTCCGCAGGGGCTTGATCTCCTGATAGGCGCTGGACCGGTACCAGGAGCGGGCCCGGTTCAGGTCGGGGAACTCGATGACGATCACGTCGCCGGGCCAGTCGCCCTCCAGGACGTCGACGGCGCCGCCGTGGACGATGAACCGGCCCGCGAAAGGCGCGAGGGTGGCGTCGATTCGCTCCAGGTACGTCAGCACCTCGGCGTGGACGGGTGCCTTACGGAGGTGTGCGAGCGCGTACGCGGTCATGGTTGTCGGTCCTTCGCGTTGTGTTTTCTCAGGTGGGAGTCGATTTTTTCAGTGTCGTGGTGGGCTGTCGATTACCTCGCAGGTAATGGCTCGGCCGTCGGTGCGGAACTAGGGTCGGTGAGTGAGGATCTCGACCCGACACGGGCGACCAGTGGGGGAGCTGCTGCGCGACTGGCGCCGGGCTCGCGGAATGAGCCAGCTCGACCTGTCGATCGAGGCGGGAGTCTCGGCCCGGCACCTGAGCTTCGTCGAGACCGGGCGGTCCCGGCCGAGCCCCGACCTCATCCTGCGGCTGGCCGAACACCTGGAGATGCCGCTGGCCGAGCGCAACACGATGCTGCTGGCCGGCGGTTACGCGCCCGCCTTCCCGCGCCACGAACTGGGCGACCCCGAGCTGACACCCGTCCGGGCCGCCGTACGGCGGATCCTCGATGGTCACAGCCCGTACCCCGCGCTGCTCGTCGACCAGCACTGGCACCTCGTCGACGCCAACCCTGCCGTCGCCCTGTTCACCATGGACGCGCAGCCCCACCTGCTCACTCCACCGATCAACGTGTTGCGCCTCAGCCTGCACCCCGACGGTCTGGCACCGCGCATCGTCAACCTGCCCGAGTGGCGCGCCCACCTGCTGAAACGGCTGCACCAGCAGGCGGCGACAACCAACGACCCGATCCTGTACGACCTGCACGAGGAGCTTCGCGGTTATCCCGGTGGCGACGTCGAGACGACACCGCCAGGCGATGCCGTCTCACGTGTTCTCGTCCCGCTGCGCTACCGGCACGGTGACCAGGAGTTGTCCTTCGTCAGCACCACGACCCTCTTCGGTACGCCGCGGGAGGTCACAGTCGCCGGGTTGGCCGTCGAGGCGTTCTTTCCCGCTGACTCGGCGACCACGCAGACCCTCCGGGCCCGTGCCGATCATGACTCGGCTGCCCGTCATCCTGCGGGAGCGGGCGGCGGCTGACGGAGCGCGTCGCCGATGATGCCGGGCATCCGCCGGGCCACTCCCGCAAGGAGATCCGCTACCTGCACTCGCGGATCGTCTCGGGAGTCGACCATCACCAGCCCCGCCAGGGGCGACACCCCGTTCGGCAACGTCCCAGCCCGGTCGACGCCGGCCGCCGACGCGTAGCCGTCGGCCAACACCCGCTGCAGGCGGGTCAGTCGGTCGGCCGTCAGGGCGCTCTGCTCGTCGTGGGTCACCAGCACCTGCCGCCGGCCGCCGCTCCAGGACAGGACCGTCTCCGCCAGCGCCGGCAGCAGCGGTTCCAGTGGGGGAGGGACCGTGCGGTCGTCGACGTCGAGCCTGGCCACCACGGCCCGCACGTGACTCGGGCGGAGCCCGTCGAGGACGGCGTCGGCCACCGTGCCGAGGCCGTGGCGTCGCAGCGCGTCCCGGGCCTGGAAGAACCGCCGCACGGTCTGGTCGACCGGAAGTCGCCGCTTCATCCGGACCAGATCGACGAACGCCGAGAGGAAGGCGGCCCAGTCGCCGTCGGTCGAGCGTCCGGCCTCGTGCAGGGCGAGAGCCGCCGGATGGTGCTCGCGCGCCAGGCGGGTACCCGCCGCGTACGACGGCTCGGTGAGCAGGAAGTCCACGATCCGGGTGACGAGGAAGAACTCCTTGTCGATGAGGTGGACGTGCGCGCGGCCGGCCAGCGCAGCCAGGAACCACTCCAGTGCCTCGTCCGCGCCCGAGCCGCGCAGGAACCGGCCTGACTTGAGCTCGTGCGGCGCGAACCGGAACCCGGACCGCAGGGCGGTGATGAGCGCGACCGCCTCGTCGACGGTCAGGTCGACGCTCGCGTGCGTGATCACCGGGGCGGTCGAGTGCAGCAGGTTCGTACCCGAGAATCCCGACTCGTCGCAGGCGATCTCCACGACGGCGCCGACCACCACCGCGCCGCCGGGCGGTAGTCCACCTTGCAGAGGCGATCTCACCCCCGAACTCCCGCCATGCCGCCCATGGTCACCCGTGCGCCGGCAGAGAACAACCCGATTGCGTACGGGAGTCGCAGTCCGCGATGTGCGCTCCGGTGTGCAGACCATCGCGGACGCCCTGTGCTCGCTGCCGGCCGGGCGCGTCGACGCCACCTGCTCAGTGGTCGCGGCAACCGACCTGGTCGCCGATCTCCGTCGGGATGCCGAACGGGGTGCATTCGAGTGCGCTGCCTTCGCCCAGCTTCTGCCATCTGCCGTCCGAGTGCTTGAACAGCAGCACACCGTCGCCCTGCATCCCGGGGTCGACGGCGATCACACCGGCCGTGGCCCACTGCCTCGCGCACTTGATGTGAGCGGGATCGATCCGTAGGGCGTTGCTCAGCCCCGATGCGCGTTGCAGGGTGGCGGCGCTCACCGGACAGGCGGTCGGGGTGGCGGTGCCAGACGACGTGCTGCGGGTCGGCGAGGCGGTGACGGCGGTGGACGGCGTCGCGGGCGAGGCGGGCGTGGCGCTGGCAGGTGGCGTGCTGCTCGCCCCGGCGACGGGAGCGGGGGAGGGGGTGGTGCAGGCCGCCAGGCCGGCCAGCGCGGCGACGGGCAGGAGGGCGCGGAGCGCGGTCAGGGTCATCGTTCCTCCGGTGAGACATCGATCGGGTTTCCCACTACATGTCCGTGGACCCGCCGGGGTTGCGCTGCCGCTTCGGGGCGCCCACGGATGCTGGTGCAACGGCCAGCTCGGATGCCCTCCTTCGTACATCTGATGTATGTCCGTCTGGCTGGGTGGTCGTCGGCGTGATTCTGGCGGGTCGCCGTGCTGTGCCGCGTCGGGCCGCCGCTGCTCACCCGCCCGTTCGCTCCGCTGACCGGCCAGAGCCGTGCCACCCCTGTCCATCGATCGACCGTTGCCTATTCTGTGGCCCCGGAGTAACCTTCCCGAAACACATCAGATGTCTGGCTCGCCAAAGCCCGGCGTCGGCCTGCTCAGGCAGGGTCCCGGTTGGCGCCACCAAGCGGATCCCCATGTCGAGTCCCATAGTTGTCACGCTTCGGGGTGGCCGGACTGGTCACCGTTTGGAGGATCGATGTCAGACCTGACCCGACGGCAGGCCCTCAAGGTCGGCGCGGCCGGCGCGGGCGGTGCTCTCCTGCCGGTGCCCTGGACCGCCGTGGCACGAGCGGATTCGGCGGCACCGCCACAGGTGTTGGCCGCCGGGGACCTCGCCCTCTGGTACGACGAAGGGGCCGGGAGCGACTGGCTGCGGGCGCTGCCGATCGGCAACGGCCGGCTCGGCGCCATGGTCTACGGCAACGTCGACACCGAGCGACTTCAGCTCAATGAGGACACCGTCTGGGCCGGTGGGCCGCACGATCCCAGCAACCCCAGAGGCGCGGGAGCACTCGCGGAGATCCGCCGGTTGGTCAACGCGAACCAGTGGACCCAGGCCCAGGATCTGATCAACCAGACCATGATGGGCAACCCCGGCGGCCAGCTTGCCTACCAGACCGTCGGCAATCTCCGGCTCGCCTTCGGTTCCGCCAGCGGAGCGTCACAGTACGACCGGACGCTCGACCTCACCACCGCCACCGTCACGACCTCGTACGTGCTGAACGGGGTTCGTCACCAGCGGGAGGTGTTCGCCAGCGCGCCCGACCAGGTCATCGCGATGCGACTGACCGCCGACCGGACCGGCTCGATCAGCTTCACCGCCACCTTCGACAGCCCGCAGCGCACAACGGTGTCCAGCCCGGACGGCACCACGATCGGCCTCGACGGCGTCTCCGGGAACATGGAGGGCGTCACCGGTGCGGTCCGCTTCCTGGCCCTGGCCAACGCGACAGTCAGCGGCGGCAGCGTGTCCAGCTCCGGCGGCACCCTGCGGGTGACAAACGCCAACAGCGTGACCCTGCTGATCTCCATCGGCTCCAGCTACGTCAACTACCGCAACGTCGGCGGCGACTACCAGGGCATCGCCCGGCAGCGCCTCACCGCCGCGCGGGCCAGCAGCTACGACCAGTTGCGCAGCCGGCACGTGGCCGACTACCAGGCGCTGTTCGGCCGGGTCACTCTCGATCTGGGCCGCACGTCCGCGGCCGACCAGACGACGGATGTCCGGATCGCCCAGCACAACAGCGTCAACGACCCGCAGTTCTCCACGCTGCTGTTCCAGTACGGGCGCTACCTGCTGATCTCGTCGTCGCGGCCCGGCACCCAGCCGGCCAACCTCCAGGGCATCTGGAACGACTCGCTGGCCCCGGCGTGGGACTCGAAATACACGATCAACGCCAACCTGCCGATGAACTACTGGCCGGCCAACACCACGAACCTGGCCGAGTGCCACAACCCGGTCTTCGACATGGTCAGGGATCTCGCCGTCGCCGGAGCGCGGACCGCCCAGGTGCAGTACGGCGCTGCCAGCGGCTGGGTCACCCACCACAACACCGACGCGTGGCGGGCCACCGCTGTGGTGGACGGCGCGTTCTGGGGCATGTGGCAGACCGGCGGCGCCTGGCTGTCCACGTTGATCTGGGACCACTACCTGTTCAACGGCGACATCGAGTTCCTGCGCACGAACTACCCGGCCATGAAGGGCGCGGCGCAGTTCTTCCTCAACACCCTGGTGACCGAGCCGACCCTCGGTTACCTGGTGACCAACCCGTCGAACTCGCCGGAGCTGAGCCACCACGCGAACGCCAGCGTGTGCGCCGGGCCGACAATGGACAACCAGATCCTGCGGGACCTGTTCGACGCCTGCGCCCGGGCCAGCGAGATCCTCAACGTGGACAGCACCTTCCGCGCGCAGGTTCGCGCCACCCGGGACCGGCTCCCGCCGATGAAGGTCGGCTCGCGCGGCAACATCATGGAGTGGCTCTACGACTGGGTGGAGACCGAGCCCAACCACCGGCACATCTCGCACCTCTACGGTCTGGCCCCCAGCAACCAGATCACCAAGCGCGGCACCCCGCAGCTGTTCGAGGCCGCCCGACGGACCCTGGCGCTGCGCGGCGACGACGGCACGGGCTGGTCGCTGGCCTGGAAAATCAACTTCTGGGCTCGGATGGAGGAGGGCAAGCGGGCCCACGACCTGATCCGCTACCTCGCCACCACCGCGCGGCTCGCGCCGAACATGTTCGACCTGCACCCGCCGTTCCAGATCGACGGCAACTTCGGCGCCACCGCCGGAATCGCCGAGATGCTGTTGCAGAGCCACACCGGCGAGTTGCACGTCCTGCCCGCGCTGCCGCCGGCCTGGCCGAGTGGGCGGGTGACCGGCCTGCGCGGTCGGGGTGGGCACACCGTCGGCATCACCTGGGCGAGCGGTGTGGCCACCGAGATCCTCATCCGGCCGGACCGGGCCGGCACCGTCCGCCTGCGCTCCCGGATCCTGACCGGCACCGTCACTGTGGTCGACACCGCCGACGGTACGGCGGCCCGGACCACCCGGATCGAGTCCGACCTGATCGACGTCACAGTGCAGGCCGGACGCACCTACCGGGTCACCAGTTCCGGTGCCACCACGCCGACGCTGGAGCAGAGCTTCAGCAACGTCGGCATCACCAGCGACAGCAACACCAACGTCGGGAACTTCGACGGCGGCGGGGCCTCGCTCTCCGCGCAGGCCCTGGCGCAGGCCGGTGCCAGCCCGGGTGGCACGGTGAGCCGCAACGGGGTCAACTTCCGCTGGCCCAACGTCAGCTCCGGGGCCGCCGACAACGCCATCGCCTCGGGCCAGACCATCGGCGTGACCGGCACCGGCAGCACGCTCGGCTTCCTGCTGACCGGCACCTACGGCGCGGTGTCGGGAACAGGCACCGTGGTCTACGCCGACGGCACCCGCCAGACGTTCACGTTGAGCACGCCGGACTGGTACGGCGGGCCGCACTCCGGGGGCACCGCGGCCATCGTGTCCGCGTACCAGAACCGGCCCAACAACGGCCGTCAGGCCACAGCGGCCTGCGTCTACTACGTGGGTGTCGCGTTGCAGAGCAAGGCGGTGGCCTCGGTCGTGCTGCCCAACATCAGCGCCCGGCCCGCCACGAACGTGCCGACCATGCACATCTTCGCCATCGCGATCGGGGGCTGACGGCAACGAATCCTGCTCGGGGGAGCACGACCGGGCCCGTCCCCACTGGGGGACGGGCCCGGTCGCGGCTTGCGGTGCTGCGGTGGTCCTGACCGTCGGTCGCCGTCGTCGGGCGGACGCGGTATTGAGCGGTATACCTCAGAGGTATGACTATGACTCTGAGGTATACCGCTCAACAGCACATCGACGTGCTGGTTCAGCGGATGCGCTCGCCGCGGCTCTCGATCCGGAAGTAGTCGAAGGCGACGTCGAGGTCGGTGGAGGTGCCGGCCCGGTTGAAGGCCAGCAGCCCGGCCTTCGTCGGCTCGACGTTCAGCGTGGTGGAGCCGACGTAGCGGTACACGCTTCCGTCGGTGGAGTAGTAGGCGCGGTAGCTGTCCCCGATCTTGGTCAGTCGTAGCCAGATGGCGCCGTCGGCCCCGACGATGCGCTGGGCGTCGGCTCCGGTGATCTCCAAGGTGGACGCCGTGCCGTTCTGCTCGCGCAGGAAGACGATCCGGGTCTTGTTGACCGCCGCGGTGGCGTTGCCCATCTCCCAGGCGAGCTTCACGTAGTTGTTGTCATCCGCGTACCCGAGCAGACCGCCCTGCTCGTTGTTGGCGGCCAGTGGGCGGGAGAAGACGACCCGGGACTCGGCGGTCCAGTCGCCGTCGACGTCCTGCAGGGCCAGGTTCCTGGCGGTGTTGGCGTTGCCCTGGAGGTCGCCCTGCTGGGCCGTGATGACCAGGGACCCGTCGGCCAGACGCCGGCTGCTCTCATCCGGCCGGACCCACTGCCACTGCGGGCCGAGCTGGGCCGAGGCGAACTCGTCGCTGCCGGTGATGGTGGTGTTCAGGTCAACTGTGTAGACCGACGAGGCGCCGCCGTTGGTGACGGTGACCCGAGCCTGCCCGGTGGGGCTCGTCGCCTGCTCGACAGCGACACTGGCGGCGGAGTCGGCGGCGCTGGCGGTGACCGTCGGCACGGTAGTGGTGCCGGCCGGCGTGAGGGCGTTGTAGCGCAGCACCGTCGGCGCGAAGGACGCCAGACGTGTGCCGTTGACGCGCACTGCCGTCAGCGTCGTGTCGGGCACCAGGTTGAAGACGTAGTTCTTCACCAGGGGGCCGAAGAAGCTCTCGGTCGTGACCTTGACGACCGCCTGACCGGGTACGCCGGCGGCCTGGGAGATGATCTCGTAGCGGGCCTTCCGGTCGGCCGTGCGCACCTTGGTGATGGTCGGCGACGCCCCGGCCGGCACCGGAATGGTGTACGAGGCGTCCGACAGGTTGAAGCCGCCGAACCTCTTCCCGTTCACCACGATCGTCGCCGACAGCGGCGCGTCGTCGACGGGGATGTCCCGCCCGCTGAACTCCTTCCAGTAGTTCACCGAGGTGTCCCGCCAGTCGGCGGCGTCCGCCTCGTGCACCGCCAGCTTGGCGCGTACCTCGGCGAACCGGCGTGCGTCGATGTCGGGTTGGAGCGCGTCCCAGGTCTCCCGCATCCAGGTCACGTACTGCACGCCCATCTGGTAGCGGTAGACCAGCTCGTCCCAGAACGTCCGGCCGCTGTCCATCCGATGGCCCCACGGCACGTGGTGGAACCACATCAGCAGGTTCTCCGGGACCGATTTGATGTTCCCGTAGCGCTGCTGCAGCCGGGGGAAGTACTGGGCGGCCAGGTTGCTGCCGGTGGGGGAGCGGTCGAAGCCCAGACCGACGCTGTCGGCCTTGTTGTAGTAGATCGGGCTCCAGTCGTCGCGGCCCGCCCAGTCGGCGGGGTCGGGGCGGTAGTGGACGCCCTCGGCGAACTGGTGGCCGATGCCCAGCGGCGTCTGGTAGCTCACCAGCGACTCCCACGAGCCCATCATCATCCGGTGGATGGTGTCGACGACGCGCCGGTCGTTGCTCCAGGTCATCCGCGTCCAGTCGGTCGCGATGTCCGCCGACTCCAGCGTCCAGTCCCACGCCTGACGTCCGAAGGCGAAGAGGTTCGCCTGGGCGAAGTGGTGCCCGGTCAGGTTGTCCGCGTTGCCGAGGTTGGCGACACCCACGATGGCGGTGTCCGGGTGGTGCTGGGCGGTCCCGTCGACGATGTTGCCGACCAGGCGCTTCTTGAGCAGCTGCCCGTTCGCGTCGGTCGCGTACGTGTCGGTCTTGAGGATCTCCTCGTACATCGGGCCGAGGTAGGCCAGCATCCAGTTCTGGCCGGTGTACTCCTGCGTGATCTGGAGTTCCAGGGCCTGGTTGGTGTTCTCCATCCGGCCGAACATCGGGTGGATGGGCTCCCGGGCCTGGAAGTCCAGTGGCCCGTTCTTGGTCTGGAGGAACACGTTGTCGGCGAAGCGCCCCCGGCTGCCGTCCGGCTGGACCTCGTCGTCGATCGGCCCGAACTCCAGGTAGGCCCGCTTGAGTCGGTCGTTGTCGACCTCGGCGTTGTAGACGAACGTCCGCCAGTGCACCGTCATCCCGAGCGGCGCCACCGCGGCGGCGATGGCGTTGGCGCCGTCACCGTGGTCGTACCCGAAGTCCTGTGGCCCCGGCTGGCCCTCGGAGTTGGCCTTGACGGTGAGGCCCATGAAGTCCGGGATCGCGGCCTGGATCTGCTGGGCCCGGCGGTGCCACCAGCCCCGGAAATCCGCGCCGTACGGATCGAGTTGGCTGTTGGTCAGCGTGTCGGGGGCGAACCGGCTGTCGGTGGGCGCGGTGTAGCGGATCGACAGGCCCAGCTTGATCCCGTACGGACGCAGCGCGTCGGCGAGGGCCGCCTCCTGCGCGATGCGGGTGCTCGTCAGGTACGCGTTGTCGGCGTTGACGTTGTTGATGGTGATGCCGTTGATGCCCAGCGACGCCAACGCGCGGGCCATGACGAGGTAGCGGTCGAGGATGACGGGCAGGTTCCGGCCGGCGCTGGCACCGGTGGCGGCGAAGTTGAAGATCGCCCCGCTCTCCCCGTTCAGCCCGCCGATTCCGGAGGCGTTGTTGCCCGCGTAGAGACGTTCGGTCTCCCAGTTGTTCAGCAACCGATGCTTGATCTTCGGTGACTCCGCGACGCGGAGGTGGTCGATGGGTTTCTGGGTCTGCAGCAGCCGGAGGAAGGCGAAGGTGCCGTACAGCGCGCCGAGGTCGCTGTTGCCGGCGATGACGGTGAAGCGTGCCCCGCCCCTCGACACCGACCGGACGAGGTAGCCCTCGTCGCCCACTTTGGCCAGGTCGCGGGTCGCGATGGTGCGGCCCACCAGCGGCGAACTCGTCGGCGTGCCCACCACTACCGCGCCGTCGGGGACCGTGCCGCCGTCGACAGTCGCCGTGGGTGTCGGTTGGCCGAGCAGCCCGCCCAGACCGCGGACCAGTTCGTCCCGGGCGGCGCCCAGCGTGGTCTCGACGAGCTTCTCGCTCGAACCGGGGGCCATGGCGAGGTCCGTCGTGTGCCGGTGGACCTTCGTGGCGTCGGCGTTCTCGACCACGATCGCCGTGACCGCGCTGCGGTAGTCACGCAGCAGCTTCGCGTCGTCGACCGGCACGTACCGCAGCCACAGGTCGGAGCCGTTGTAGTCGTCCGGCGACGGGGCCGCGGCGACCGGCGTGGTGGTGGCGACGGTGAGGGTGGCCGCGACGGTGGCCAGTGCCGTGCCCAGCACGATGAGGGTTCGCCGTAGCCGGGGTACCGAAGCTCGGTTCATCGCCATCTCCTCGTTCGTTCGCTGGGACGCCGTTCGGCCCGTCCCGCGAGCGCAACGACGTTGCTGGATGGATGCGCGTCGATCCTTCCCGGCGTGGCTCCGCCCCGGCAACGAGTTGTCGTTTCTTGTCGCGGGGCCGCGCGGCCCTCACGGCAGGCGGACCGCCGGGCCCGGAACGGGCCGCTGCCGCACCCACCCCGGTCGGGCCCGACCGGGGCTCGGGTTGCGCGCGGCCGTCGAGTCGCGGACCACGAGGCGTACCGGCAGGACCATCGGCCGGCCGGTGTGCCCGGGCGCTCCCTCGATCATCGTGAGCAGGTGCCGGGTAGCGGCCGAGCCCTCCGCGTAGAGCGGTGCCGCGACGGTGGTGAGCCCGGGGGTGACGATGTCGGCGGCGAGGATATTGTCGAAGCCCACGACGCTGACGTCGCCCGGAACGTTGACGCCCATCCGGCTGAGACCGCGGATGATCCCGATGGCCATCTGGTCGTTGAAGGCCAGGACCGCCGTCGCGGGACGCGCGCACAGCTCCTGAGCGGCCCGCTCACCGCCGGCCAGGGTGGGGCTGAACGGCCCGATCTGGCGAACCTTGATCTCCAACTCCATGCCGGCTTCGAGCAGCGAGCGCCAGCGCACACCGTTGGGCCAGGACGCCTGCGGCCCCGCGACGTAGGTGATGTGGTCGTGTCCCAACTCGCCGAGGTGCTCGGCGGCCCGCCGCACGCCGCGCGGGTCGTCAGTGACGACGCACGGCACGTCGGCGAGGGCGCGGTTGAGGACCACCACCGGCCGCTGCTTGGCGACCATCCGGATGGCCGAGTCGGACATCCGGCTGCTGGCCAGCACGATGCCGTCGACTGTCGACATGGTGCGTTCGACCGCCGCCCGTTCCAGCCGGTCGGACTCCTGGGCGTCGATCAGCACCGTGGTGTACTCGCCGTCGGCCGCCACCTCCTGCGCGCCGCGCACGATCTCGGCGTACACCGGGTTGGTGATGTCGGCGATGACCAGCGCGATCATCTGCGTCCGCGACGTGGTGAGGGCGCGAGCGAGAGGGTTGGTCCGGTAGCCCAACCGCTCGGCGACCTGCCGGATCCGTTCGGCGGTCTCGGAGTTGACCCGACTCGGTCGGGAGAAGGCGCGGGACACGGTGGACGGCGAGACGTCCGCATCGAGGGCGACGTCGTAGATCGTGACTCGCCTTCCCGGCGGCCTGGTGTGGTCGGGCATCTGCATGCTCCTCCCGGCTAGGCGCCGTGATCATGCTATGGCGGCCGTGAATACTCGGCAATGCCCCCGCAACAATCCAGCGGTCCGATCACATTCGCGCGAGGCAATACATGGCAACCCGTTGCCGCCGCGGCGCGCCGGCTGCCTCAATCAGCACTGATGACACCTGGCGGAGGGAACGGCTCATGGGTATCACGCGGCGCGGCGCTCTCCTGGTCACGGCATCGTCGCTCCTGGTGGGCACTGTCGGGTGCGGGGCACCCGAGGCCCCCGGCGACAACACTGGCGACAGCACCGGCGAGGTGCCACAGCGGCCCGGGAAGGCCGTCACGCTCAACGTCCTCGACGTGGCGGGCAACCTCCAGCTGACCCAGGGGATGATCGACGAGTTCGTCTCGAAGAACCCCGACGTGATCTCCCGGGTGACCTACTCGAAGGCGCCGGCGCCCGAGCTGGCCGGGAAGATCAAGGCCCAGCAGGGGGCGGACCGGGTGGACATCGGCCTCGTGCTGACCGGCGTCGACGGCCTGGCCGCCGGGATCGAGCAGGGGCTCTGGATCGACCTGCTGCCGACCTTCCAGGACCGCCTCGGCGGCATGAGCAACTACCTGGAGCCGGCCGCCGCGATGCAGAAGCTCGCCGGCAACGCGGGCGTCACCGTCACCTACTACCCGTCGGGTCCGCTGCTCGAATATCTGCCGTCCCGCCTGGCGACGCCACCCACCAGCGCGGACGCGCTGCTCGCCTGGGCCAGAGCCAACCCCCGCAAATTCCAGTACGCCCGGCCGGCCAACTCCGGCCCGGGGCGCACGTTCCTGATGGGTCTGCCCTACATCCTGGGCGACTCGAACCCCAAGGACCCCACAGCCGGCTGGGACAAGACGTGGGCCTTCCTCAAGGAACTGGGCCAGTACGTCGACTACTACCCGTCCGGCACCACCGAGACGATGAAGAACCTCGCCAACGGCACCGCGCACCTGATCGTCAGCACGACCGGTTGGGACATCAACCCGCGGGTGCTCGGCACGGTGCCCAAGGAGGCCAGGATCACCCCGATCGACGGCTTCCACTGGGTCACCGACGCGCACTACGCCGTCCTGCCCAAGGGCGTGTCGACCGACACCCAGGCCGCCGTGCTGGCCCTGCTGGCGTTCATGCTCACCCCTGAACAGCAGGCGAAGGCGTACGACGAGGGGTACTTCTACCCCGGCCCGGCCATCAAGGAGGTCCAGCTCTCGTCGGCGCCGCAGAAGAGCCAGGACGCGATCCGGGAGTTCGGTCGCCCCGAGTACGACGCGCTGATCGCCGGCAACCCGACCGAGGTCCCGCTCGACGCGAAGAGCCTGGTGGCGGCGTTCAGCCGCTGGGACCGCGAGATCGGCGGCGGCAAGGTCAAGCAGGGATGAGCGCCTTCACCCAGCTGCGGCTGGACGGGGTGTCCCGCCGATTCGGGGGCCAGGCCGCGCTCACCGAACTGGACCTGACGATCGAGGCGGGGGAGTTCATCGCCCTGCTCGGCCCGTCCGGCTGCGGCAAGTCGACGGCGTTGAACTGCCTGGCCGGGCTGCTGCCGTTGACGGAGGGGAGCATCTGGCAGGACGAGCGCCGGATCGACACGCTCCCGCCGGAGCGGCGCGGCTTCGGCATGGTGTTCCAGAGCTACGCCCTCTTTCCGCACCTGACGGTCCGGGCGAACATCGCCTTCGGGCTGCGGATGCGGCGGCTGCCCAAGGAGGAGACGCGCCGGCGTACGGAGGAGGCGGTGCGCCTGGTACGACTGGAGGACCACGTCGACAAGCTGCCCGGTCAGCTCTCGGGTGGCCAGCAGCAACGCGTCGCCATCGCCCGCGCCGTCGTGTTCGAGCCGTCCCTGGTGTTGATGGACGAGCCGTTGAGCAACCTCGACGCCAAACTGCGCCTGGAGATGCGGACCGAGATCCGCCGGCTGCACCAGTCGTTGGGGCTCACCACCGTCTACGTGACCCACGACCAGGAGGAGGCGCTCTCCCTGGCCGACCGGCTCGTGGTGCTGCGGGAGGGGCGGGTGCAGCAGATCGGCTCGCCGCGTGAGCTGCACACCCGACCGGCGAACTGGCACGTCGCCGACTTCATGGGCTACCGCAACCTGTGGCGGGGGCAGGTGGAGCAGCTCGACGGGCCCCGCGCCACCGTCGAGTCGTCCGGTCACCGCCTGATCGGCGAGGTGGTGGGGGATCTTCAGCCCCGGGCGGAGGCCATGGTCGCGGTACGCCCCGAGGACATCCGCGTCGACGGCCCCGGCGAGACCCGCAACGCCATGTCGGCGACGGTCGAGGTGGTGGAGTACCAGGGCCGCGAGTTGGCGGCCGAGGCCCGCACCGACACCGGGCTGCTGCTGCACCTGCGGACCGAGCAGCGGATCGCCCCGGGCGACCAGGTCAAGCTCGCCGTCGACCCGCAGCGGCTGCTCGTCTATCCCGCCGACGCGGCGCGGGAGACCGACCGCCTCCCGGAGGCTGCGGGGACGACCCGGTGAGCGGGCCCGGGAGGCCGCTGGCGCACTGGCAGCACCGTCTCGCCGAGCGGGGCGTCGACCGTCAGCTCTGGTTACTGGTCCCGGCCCTGGTCTTCGTCATCGCCCTGTTCCTCTATCCGTTCTTCTACGGGCTGACGCTCTCGTTCCAACCCACCAACGGTGGGCCGTTCAGCGACTACGCCCGGTTCTTCTCCGACTCCTACGAGCGGGGCACGATCTGGATCACGCTGCGGATCGCGTTGCCCGCCGCGCTCCTGAACGTCCTCGCCGCGGTGCCGATCGCCTATCGGATGCGCGGCCGGTTCCGGGGCAAGCGGCTGGTCACCACGCTGCTGGTAGTGCCGATCACGCTCGGCACGGTCCTCACCGCACAGGGGTTGCTGAACTTCCTCGGCCCGACCGGCTGGTTCAACCGGATCCTGCTGGCCAGCAACCTCGTCGACGAGCCGGTGCGGCTGACCCACAACTACTGGGGCGTGTTCTTCTCGCTGGTCATCACCGGCTTTCCGTTCGCGTTCCTGCTGGTGCTCTCGTACCTGTCCGGCATCGACCCGACCCTGGAACGCGCGGCCGCGACGCTGGGCGCGGACTGGCGTCGCCGGTTCACCCGGATCACCCTGCCGCTGCTGATGCCCGGCCTCGCCACGACCTTCTGCCTGACGTTCGTCCTGGCGTTCAGCGTGTTCCCGTCTGCCGTACTGGTCGGCAACCCGGCCGGGGAGACCCGGGTCATCTCCCTCGCCGCCTACCAGGCGGCCTACGAGCAGTACGACTACCCGTACGCGTCGGCGATCGCCATGATCATGGGCTTCGTCGAGCTGGTCATCATCGCTGTGGTGCTGGCCGCTCGTAGCCGCTTCTACACCGGCTCCACCGGAGGCAAGGGCTGATGGCAACGACCACCCAGGCCCCACCAGCGCGGCCCGCCGCCACCAGCACCGACCGGCGGCGGCGCATCGTCGCCCGCCCGGCCGCCTGGATCGTGTGGGGCGTCGTCATCTTCTTCTTCCTCAACCTGCTGGGCGTCGTGGCGTCCGTGCTGGTCAGCTCGTTCGGCCAGCGCTGGTTCGACACCTGGCTCCCGGACGGCTACACCACCAGCTGGTACGCCCGAGCCTGGGACGAGTTCGCGCTCCTCCAGGTCATCGTCGTGACGCTGGAGGTCTCCGTACTCGTCGTGGGTCTCTCGCTGGTGATCGGCGTGCCGGCCGCCTACGCCCTCGCCCGGCGCTCCTTCCCGGGCAAACGGCTGATCTTCCTGGTGTTCCTGCTGCCCATCCTGATGCCCCCGATCACCTACGGCATCCCGCTGGCGACCGTCCTCTACAAGTTCGGCCTGGCCGGGCACATGTCCGGGGTGGTGCTCGCCAACCTCGTGCCGTCGGTGCCCTTCGTCATCCTGACCATGACCCCGTTCATCGAGCAGATCGACCCGAAGATCGAGAGCGCGGCGCGCATGTGCGGCGCGGGCCTGCGCACGGTGTTCCTCCGGGTTCTCACGCCGCTGCTCGTGCCGGGCATCCTCGCCTCCGCGATCCTCGTGCTGGTGCGGACCGTGGGCATGTTCGAGCTCACCTTCCTGACCGCGGGGCCGGACTCGCAGACCCTGGTGGTGGCGCTCTACTACTCGATGTCCGCGTCCGGGATCAGGGCTCAGCAGTCGGTCGACGCCATGGCGGTCATCTACACCTCGATGATGCTGGTCCTCCTCGTCGTCGCGCTGCGCTACGTCAATCCGACCCAACTGGTGGCGCGGGTCAAGGACGAACCGGAGCACTGAGGCCGGCGCCGGCGTCGAGGATCTCGCCCAGGCGACCCGCGACGCTGAGGAGCGCGGGCAGCCTCGCCCGCAGACCGCGATAGGCGGCGGCGACAGCCGGGTCCACAGCGACGGGCTCGCCGCCGGCGACCCCGGGATCGAGCTGGCTGACCGCCTGCTGAAGATCGGAGGTGTGACCGATCGCGAAGAGCCCGAGGGTCGCCGCGCCGAGGGTGACCTGGTCGGCCACACCCGCGACGCGGACCGGACAGTCCAGCACCGCAGCCATCACCTCACGCCACAGCGGAGACCCGAAGGCGCCACCGGTCAGGCGGACGCTGTGGATCGGCGTCAGCTCGGCCAGCCGGTCACGGACACCAGCGAGTTGCAGGCAGACGCCCTCCACCGCGGCCCGGACCAGGTGCCCACGCGAGTGCTCGCTGCGCAGGCCCAGGAACGCGCCCGGCGGGGCGCAGCCCTGCGGCGGGGCCTCGTCGGCCCGCAGGTAGGGCAGCATCACGAGACCGTCACTGCCCGGTGCGATCCGCTCGGCGAGTTCCAGGAGCGCGAGCGCGGCACCGTCGTCACCGAGGACGCGTCCCGCCCACCGTACGACGTTGCCGCCGTTGCTGAGCGCACCGCCGACAACCCACGCGTCGTCGGTCAACGCACCGCAGGAGAAGGTCTCCGACGGGTCGGTGAGGGGAGCCTCGACGACCGTCCGCAGGGCCCCGGTGGCCCCGAGCGTCAGGCCACCGACTGTGGGGTCGATCGCCGCCGCGCCCAGACTCCGCAACGGGCCGTCTCCCGCGCCGACGACCACCGGTGTGCCGGAGGGTAGGCCGACCGCGCGCGCGGCCGTCGGCGACAACCGCAACACCGCCGTCGTGGGCAGCACCGGGGGTAGCTGACTCTCGGACGCCCCGGCAAGATCGAGTACGGCGGGACTCCACAGCCGACGGTGCACGTCGAACATTCCGGTGCCGGATGCCGAGGACAACTCCGTCACCAACATTCCGGTGAGCCGATGGACGACGTAGTCCTTGAGGCCGATCCACCATCGCGTCGCCGTGCAGAGATACGGCTCGTGGCGGGCGAACCACAGCAGCTTGCAGAGCGGGTTCATCGGGTGCACGGGTGTGCCCGTCAACCGGTGCAGCTCCCGGCTTTGGCCGGAGGACCGCAACTCACGGGCCGCCTCCGACGACCGCGTGTCGCGCCGGGTCAGCAGTGGCGTCACCGGCGTCATGGCCGCGTCCAGCCCGATCAGGCCGTACCTGGCGGAGCTCAGAGCGACGGCTACCACCTCCGCACCGGCGGTGCCGGCCACACACGCGGACATCGCCGCCAGTGTGGCCGCCATCAGCACGTCGGGCTTCTGCACCTGCCAGCCGGGCACCGGTTCAAGCAGTGGGTACTCCCGCGTCGCGACGTGTCGTGCGGTGCCGTCCAGTGCGAACGCGACAGCCCGCACGGCAGTGGTGCCCACGTCGACACCGACGATCACCCGACGCTCCGGCCCCATCCGCACATGGTCGAGCGGCGTTCGCCGGGCCGGCAAGCTGTTGCGCGCAGTTGTCCTGTCGTGGCACGAAGCCCAGCACACTAGCGCCGATGGTTGTTGCGGCCATCCGCATGACCGGCCGAAGGCCGAAGACGAAGAAGACCGAGCGCTTCACCTCACCCGGCACCGACGTCAGACGGTGAACCTGCCGCCCTTGATGCCCCGGACGAAACCGGCCCACTGACCCGCGCCGAACGACAGCACCGGTCCCTCCCGGTCCTTGGAGTCCCGGACCATGACCATCGGGGTTGGCGTGGCAACCTCGACGCAGTTCCCCTCGTTGCTGCGGGTGCTCGTCTTCCAGTTGAGCGTGGTCATGTTAGTTCCTCTGCGATCGATGCCATGAGTTTGCGAGACTGCGCTTCGGTCAGCGCGGGGTTCTCCATGATGTCCCACGCCTCTCCGTACGCTGCGACCTCGGCGGGCTTATCGAGGTAGAGCGCACCTGTGAGGCTGTCGGAGTAGATGATCGACGGCTCGGCTCCCCCCTCGAATTCGAGGATCGTGAACGTGCCGCTGGTCATGTTGCCCCGGTGCAGACCCCCGGCTAACGGAATTACTCGCAGCGAGACGTTCGGCTGCCTGCTGACCTTGATCAGGTGTTGCAGTTGCTCAGCGTCCACCCCACGCCGCAAGACAGCCTCCTCGAGCAGAACGTCGAACTGCGGCGCAGGTGGTGCCGAGCGCGTCAGCAGCGCCTGACGACCGAGACGCACGGCTAGCCGTCGCTCGATCTCCGCCCGGGTGATGTCTGGACGGGCTACCTGTAAGACGCGGGTAGCGTACTTCTCGGTCTGAAGCAGGCCGGGAACAAGCTGCCCTTCGTACGTCCGGAGTCGAGCTGCTGCGGCTTCTAGTCCCACGTACAGCTCGAACCACTCGGGGATGGCGTCACCGTAGGAGTGCCACCAGCCTCGCCCCTTCGTCTCCTTGGCGAGGCCCATCAAAGCCTCGGTCAGTTCTGGTGACGCTCTGTAGATTCTGCACATCGCTTCTACGTCGAGCGATCTCATCGAAGTAGCGCCGGTCTCGATGCGCCAGATCTTCGGTGTCGACCACTCCAGCGCGTCGGCTGCTGCCTTGACCGTCACGCGGGCTTCCTCGCGAAGCTGTCGCAGGTACCGCCCTAGCTGTCGCCTCGGGACTGTAGAGCCGGTGTCTGTCGTCACTGCCGCTCTCCTTATCCGTGACTACATACCGGGCGCAGCTTGCACTCGATATGTAACTCCTATCGGTCACGCGTAGCAACGAAATCTATCAAGATGAAATCTGCTCTTATGTTTCATCCAAAATGTAATATTGCATATCCGCGTTGACCGGTAAACCATTGCGCTGGGTGTGGTGGTCGAGTCACTGTGGGTAGCCGTGCTGCCGCCAACCTCTACGAGGGAGGGCGGATGAGCCGGCACGTGCCTTACGGCGAGTACCTGGCGGCGGTGGCGATGACTCTGGCTCGCAGGCATAAGCCGGTGTGGTCGTGGATCAGGTGGCGGAACGTCTGCACGTGCGGGAACGAGCTGCCGTGTCGGATCAGACACAAGATCCCGATCAACCGGGGTCACTGGCCGGGTGAGAGCTGATGACCACACACGGGCCGGTGCTTCCGCTGTGGCTGTGCGAGGCGTGCGAGCGACCTTGGCCATGTCCCACCCGCCGCTTGGAGCTGCGGGGGGAGTACGCCACGTCGCCCGCAGCCCTCAGGATCTACATGGGCTCGCATCTCACCGCAGCCATCGAGGACATGTCCTGGGCTCCCGCCGACACCGTGTACCGCAGATTCCTCGGGTGGCTGGCATGAAGGCGGGAGACGTCGTGCTGATCGGGTCGGCCTGCTCGGTGCAGTTCTCCGGGGATCGGGCCCTGATGCTGCGTCTGGTGTCGATCGGCGAGACCGACCCGTACAACGACTGGATCTGGATCACCGGGTACGTGCTCGACACGAAGGGGCTGGCTACGGCCAAGCGCGAGCTGTACGTCTTGAGGGCCGGGTTGCGTATCCGACGGCGAACCGCCCCGGCGAGTGCGCAACCGCGGCGGTCCGGTTCGCGCATGATGGCCTAATAAGCCAGCTGCACCAAATCTCCTTCCACGGCGTGGCCCGGTCGACAACCGCCGGCACCCACGGCGCAAGCGGGCAACACCCACCGTCCACATCAGTTAGATTCCTCGCGCGGCGGTTGACACGCGGGGTGTCAACACGGGGCGTCGCGGGTGCGTTGCACGGCGACAAGCCTGTCCGCCTCGGGTCCGCGTGTATGAGCGACCGTTTCACGGCGCGCTCTGAGCGGAAGGCGGGAACGGTCACCCATGATCCGAGCACAACGCCTGGTCTCCCTGTCGGCGGCGGCCCTCATGGCGCTGGCGGCCACGGTCTTCGTCGCCGCCGGCGCCGCCCCGGCGTCCGCCGGCGTCGCCCCGGTGTCCGCTGACCCGACGCCGTCGCGCTACCCCTACAGCAACCGTGACGTCGGCTTCTCCGAGGTCGGCTTCGACTTCAAGACTCCGGGTGGGATCGGCGACCATCTGGACCGCATGCAGGCGTTCGTCCCGGGCCGCACGCCGATCATCAGGGCATGGACCGACTTTCACACGTACGCGTCGAAAGATGAGGTCACGGGTGCCATCAGCATGGACTTCGACCACCTCGACAAGGTGGTGATGGAGGCGCACCGCAAAGGCATGCGACCGCTCGTGACCCTGTTCGGCTCGCCCAGCTGGCTCAACGGCGGCCACATCTGGACGGCCAACCCGACCCAGGACCCGCCGGAGACCTGGCTGCCGGCGGACAGCGAGGCCTGGAAGACGCTCGTGGACCTGACCGTGCAGCACTACGGGCCGCCGCCGGGTTCGCCGCCCGGCACCCCGCCCATCGTCGACGCCTTCGAGGTGTGGAACGAGCCGAACATCGACGGCTTCGGCAAGTACGACGGCGTGTACGGGGACGACGGCGTCATCCGGCCGGGGGACGGGATCTACGACACGGCCGCCGACGCGACCGCGACACTGGCCCGGTACTGGGAGCTGGTCAAGATCGCGTCCACGGAGATCCACAGCACGTGCGGCCAATGTTATGTGCTGGCCGGCGGGTCGGCGGGGCTCGGCGCGATTCACGGCGACGCGGCGAGGTCGCCGTCGGCGTGGCTGGACTGGGGGTACGCCCACGGTTACAAGGACACGTTCGATGCGGTCGCCCATCATCCGTACTCCGAGATGAACGAAGCCCCGGACACGCCGAAGTGTGGCGCGCCCTGGGAGAACCTGTTCGGACCGCCGGCCGACGACACGCCCGGGCAGGTCTGTGGTGAGCTCGCTGCGCTCCGCGACGTAATGGTGCGGAGAGACGACGCGGGCAAGAAAATCTGGGGCACCGAGTGGGGCTACGGGCTGATCACCCCCAATCCCGCCTGGTGGTGGTCGGAGAAACGCGACCAGTTGGTCAAGGGCGTCCGGATGTGGCAGGCGCAGGACTACACCGGCCCGCTCGTCCTGTTCTCGTACCGCGACTCCAAAGGCAACCCGTACGGCATCGTCGAGGAGCAGGGCTTCGTCAAGAAGGACGTGACGCTCTACGACGACCTGAGCCTGGCGTTCACCAACCCCGACCTGCGGGTGCCGTTCAAGTCGCAGGGCGGGATCGGCGGGTACGACCTGTCCGATCCCCGAGACCGGGTGGTGCCGTTCGACTACGAGCACACCGGCAAGCTCGACCACCTGCTGGTCTACCGGCCGGGCACCGGGATCGTGTACGTGCTGCGGCGAAAGACGACGGTCGGCGCCGAGCGGCCCAGCTTCGAGACGGTGTTCAGGTCCACGAACGGGATCGGCGGCTTCGATCTGAGCAGCGCCAACGACCAGATCATCAGCTACGACTTCGCGCACACCGGCCGGCAGGACTACCTGGTGCTGTACCGGCCGGGGACGGGCGTTGTGCACGTCGTCGGCCACGCGTCGGACGGCAGCTTCTGGCCGGTGTACACCTCGACCAGCGGCATCGGTGGCTACGACCTGGCGTCGACGAAGGACCGGCTCGTGGCCTACGACTACGAGCACACCGGCAAGCTCGACCACCTTGTGGCGTACCGGCCCGGCGACAACGTGCTGTTCATCCTGCAGCACAGCGCCGCGGGGCCGTTCACGCCGGTCGTCGGTTCGCATCAGGGCATCGACGGCTTTGCCCTGACCAGCCCGGACGACCAGGTCATCGCCTACGACTATGCGCACACCGGCAAGCAGGACGCCCTGCTGCTGTACCGCCCCGGCGCCGGGCTCGTCACCATCGTCGGGCACGGGGCCGGCAACACCTTCTGGCCGCACCTGATCTCGTCGAGCGGCATCGCCGGCTACGACCTCGCCGACCGGCGGGACCGCATCGTCGCCTTCGACTACGCCCACACCGGCATGGCCGACCACCTCGTCGTCTACCGGCCCGGCACCGGCTACCTGGACGTGGTGCGGCACGACCCCACCGACACGTACTCGGCGGTCCACGTCTCCCACCAGGGCGTCGGCAGCGTCGGCTGGTTCGACCTGCGCAACGCCCAGGACCGGATCGTCGCCTATGACTTCGGGCATACCGGCAGCGCGGACCATCTGCTGCTGTACCGGCCCGGCGGGCGCGCCGTCACCATCGGCACGCGATAGGACATGCCTTAAGGACAGACCGGCGGCGGCGGGTCCCGGTGCGACCGGGGCCCACCGCCGACCGAGCGTCAGGCGTTCGGCAGGTGCGGCTCAGCCGGGCCACCGTTCAATGTGCCTGTGGGGACCATCGGGTGATCCTCGGTCCCGTCGTGTTCGCCCTTGCCGTGGACGATGCACGATAACGCCCGAGGGCGCTCAGACCAGGAACTCCTCGCGCATCCGCGCGCCTAGGTTGATCCCACCGACCGCCCGTGGGCCGGCCGGATCGTGCACGGCGACGGTGTTGTTACGACGCATCAGCTCCCGGACCGCGGGCGGCAGCCGCGGCGGGTCGTCCATGGCCGCGAGGACCCGCCCGGCACTGACGATCAGCCGATCGGCCAGGGTGGCGGCGTCGGTGTCCACCCGCACCCGGCCGTACTCCCAGCCGGAGGTGGTCAGGTCGAGCACCTCGAACACGCGGGTCACCAGCGGGTTCGGGTCGGTCACCCGGTCGAGCCGGGGCGCCCGGCTGCCGACCACTGTGACGGCGGCGGCCACCTGCGCGTACGGGTGGAAGCCGCACGGCAACGCGAACAGCGGCCAGCGCAGGGCGGGCCCCGCCTCCTTCCACAGCGGCCGGTAGTTACGGCGGTGCACCAGCAGTCGCCGGCCCGTCCGCCGGTGGATCTCCTGGGCCTGGGCCTGAAGGTCCACGTGGGCCTCGTCGGCGACCTGGCTCACGATCCGGGTCGCCACCACCAGGCCGTCGTCACTGTCGAGCGAACCGGTGAGCGCGTCGACCTGCTCGGTGAACCGGATCCGCGCGTGGGGGCCGTACCGGGACTGGACGTCGTGCAGCAGCGCCTGCTGGCGTCCCGGGTCGAGCTGGACTCGCCTACCGCCCAGCAATCGACGGAGCCAACGCATGTCGCCTCGATTCAGCAGAGCCGTCGCGGACGGCGGCAATGCTAGTGCGTCGACCCTCCCTCATGTTCCCAAGGGGGCTGATCCACTCCTGCCTCGGGGGCGGCGATCACCGCCGACGCGGCGTGATCAGCCCCGACTCGTACGCCCACACGACCAGCTGGGCCCGGTCACGGCAGTGCAGCTTCGTCATCGCCCTGTTGACGTGTGTCTTGGCGGTCAGCGGGCTGATCACCATGCGCGCGGCGATCTCGTCGTTGGTCAACCCACGGGCGACCAGCTCGACGATCTCCTGCTCCCGGGCGGTCAGCACGTCACGTCCGGCCGTCGGCACGGCAGGCGGTGGGCCGGCCACGAACTCACTGATCAGTGTGCGGGTGACGGTCGGCGCGAGCAGCGCGTCGCCGCGCGCGACAACGGTGACGGCGTGCAGCAGGTCGGCGGGGTCGGCGTCCTTGAGGAGAAAGCCGCTGGCGCCCGCGCGAAGGGCGGCGAACACATAGGAGTCGAGCCCGTAGTTGGTGAGGATGAGAACGCGGATCGCGGCCAGGTCGGGATCAGCGGTGATGCGCCGGGTGGCTTCGATGCCGTCGAGGCCGGGCATCTGCACGTCCATCAGGACGACGTCCGGGCGCAGACACCGTGACAGGTGGACAGCCGAGGTGCCGTCGGTCGCCTCACCGACGACCTCCAGGTGGTCCTCGGCGTCGAGCAGTGCCCGGAAGCCGGCTCGCATCAGCGCCTGGTCGTCGGCGATCAGCACCCGGATCATTCCGGCTCCCGTAGCGGGAAGGTGGCCCGGACGGTGAACCCGTGGTCGTCGTGCGCGGCGGTCCGCAGCGTGCCGCCCAGGGCACTGACCCGTTCCCGCATGCCGCGCAGTCCCACGCCCGGGGTCAGCGGCTCAGCCGGCGACGCCTGACCGTCGTCGGTGACCGCGACGGTCAGCCCCGCCGGGGCGTACTCCACCTGGATGTGCGCGGTCGCGGGCCCAGCGTGGCGGGCCACGTTGGTGAGGGCCTCCTGGATGACCCGGTACCCGGCCTGGTCGACCTCGTCGGGCAGGTCCCCGCGTTGACCGGTGACGGTCACCTGCACCGGTACGCCGACCGCCCGGGTGCGCTCGGCCAGCTCGTCCACCCGGGCCAGCCCGACCCGATCGCCGTCGGTTGGCGCGCGGAGGACGTCCAGGGTCGTACGGAGTTCGCGCATCGCGGCGCCGCTGGCCTCCTGGATCGCCAGCAGCGTGGCCGACGGCTCCTCGCCGTGTTTGCGGGCCAGGTGCACGGCGATCCCCGCCTGCACCTTGATCACCGAGATGCTGTGGGTCAGGGAGTCGTGCAGGTCGCGGGCGATGCGCAGCCGCTCCTCCCCGGCGCGCCGCAACGCCATCTCCTCGCGGGTGCGTTCGGCCTCGAAGGCCCGCTGCTCGACCTGCTCCAGGTACGCCCGGCGCTGCCGCGCGACGAGCCCGGCGACGTTGGCCGCCACGAACCAGCCGAGCAGCAAGGCCGTCCGCTCGGCGACCAGTTGACCTGGCCGGTTGGCCGGCGCCATCGAGATGTCGCGGGCCAGGAAGCTACCGAGAAAAGCGAGGCTGGCCACGGCGGCGGCCGACCGGTGTCCCTGCCAGGCGCTGACGTAGACCGCGCAGAGGACGGGGAACGCTGCGGACACCCCGGGGTGCACCCGGACGTGAACGGCCAGCATGGCGACGGTGACCACGCCCAGCGCCACCACCGGGTAGCGCCGGCACGCCGCCAGGGCCACCACAGTGGCCAGGACCAGGGCGACGTCGAGCACCTCGACCGGCGCGGCGTCCGGGGTGAGCACGGCGTTGCCGAGCAGGAGGACGCCGAGGGCGAGACCGCCGAGGGCGTACGGGAGGTCACGGCGCATGGACGCACTGTAGAACGGCCGTCGTCGGTGCAGCATCCCGCGCGCGTGGTACCTGCGGCGTACCACGGTCGCGGTATGAGCGGCGGGGCAAGTGTCTGCGGCGGCACGACGTTTTCCCGGCTCGCTGGAACAAGCATCGAGCTCATGACGTACCGCTTCTTCACCCCCACGCCCCCGAGGGCGGCCACCGGCCGCACCGCGGCGGTCTACCAACAGTTGCGCGACGACTTTCTCGGGCCGTTGCCGACCTTCCAGGCGCTCTCGGCTGTGCCGGAGGTGCTGGCCGCGACCTGGGCGCTGATGCGGGAGGCGCTGCTCGCCGGGGACGCGCCCCGGGTCGACCGCGAACTCGTCGCGGCGACGGTGTCCCGGGCCAACCGCTGTCAGTTCTGCGTCGACGCCCACGTGCTGCTGCTGCACGCGCTGGGCGTACCGAAGCTGGCCGAGGCCGTCGCCCGGGGCGAGACGCCCGCCGAGCCGAGGCACGCCGTGCTCGTCGGTTGGGCGCAGGCGAGCCGCAGCCCCAGAGCCGCCGACTGGACCAGCACCCACGGCCCGGAGATCACCGGCACCCTGCTCGCCTTCCACTTCATCAACCGGGTCGTGTCCGCGTTGCTCGACCCCGATCTGCTCCCCGGCGGTCTGCAACGCTCCCCGCTGGTGCGCTCGGTCGGGGGCCGGCTCTACGCCAAGGCGGCCCGGGAGTCGAAGGAGCCCGGCGCAAGCCTTCCGCTCCTCGACGCCGACCCGGCGGCATCACCTCCCGCGTGGGCGGGGGACAGCCCGGTGGGCGTCGCCTACGCGTCGCTGCGCGACGCCGCCGTGCGGGGTGGGGATCTGCTGCTGGGCGACGTGGCGCGCGAGACCGTCACGGCCACCGTGCGCTGGGAGGACGGGCGGTTCCCGGCCCGGCCGGCGGACTGGGCCGTCGACCTGGTCCGGGACGTGCCGGGCACGGACCGCATCGGGACGCGGATCGCGTTGCTGGCGGCGTTCGCGCCCAGCGCCATCAGCCCGGGCGACGTCGCTCTCTGGCGGCTCTCCCACCCCGCCGACGCCGACCTCGTGCGGTTGGTCGCGTACGGGGCGATCACGGCCACCGATCACGTCGCCCGGGCTCTCGCCTCGGCGCGCCTCTAGGAGGTAACCCATGCGCAAGGCTCTCGTCATCGTCAGCGCCGTGTTGCTCGTCGCGTTCGCCGTGCAGTTCGTCCTCGCCGCCGTGGGCGGGTTCACCAGACCCGCAGGCGAGGACGCGTACGCGCTGCACAGCGTCAACGGCATGGCGGTCATCCCGATTCTCACAGTGCTCACCGCGGTGTTCGCGGCGCTGGCGAAGGCGCCGGGAAAGGTCATCGGACTGGCGATCCTGCCGATCGGCCTCGTCGTCCTCCAGCCGATCATCGCCATGCTGGCCGAGGCGTCCACCGACGCGTCGGGTGTCAGCACCCCGCTCGGCCTGACCATCGGCGGGTTGCACGCGCTCAACGGAATCATCGCGGTGCACGTCGTGGTCGGCGTCCATCGGGCGGCGCGACAGCTGACCGCTCCGGCTCCCGCCGAAGCGGCCCGGCTGGTCACCCGGGAAGGAGAGCCGGCGTGACCACCGGCTCGCTGCTCGTGGCCGACCTCGTGATCGCGGTCCTCGCGGCCGCCGCCTGGCTGGGCGGTGGCGCCGCGTCCGCCGCCCGCCGCCGCCCGTTCGCACTGGGACTGGCGGCCGTCGCGCTGCTCGCCACGCTCACCCGCGCGATCACGATTACCGCCCTCGCCCGCGCCGGCTGGTGGTTCGCCGCGGAGAAGGTCCTCATCGCGGCCCCACTGTCGCTCGCGGCGGTGGGCGTCGCCGGTCCGCGGTTGCTGCGGGCCCCGGGTGACATCCGGGCCGTCGCGGTTCCGCTGCTCTTCGCCGGGTACGCCACGAGCAGCGCCCTGCTCCTGACGGTCCTGCACGGCTATCCGGCGTCGGCAGGGGCGGGGCTGCTCGCGGTCGCCGGGGTCGTGGCGGCGACGGTGATCTCGGCGCGTGCGCTCGGTGCCCGCCCGTCCCGGACGGTGTCCCGGGTGGCCCTCGTGGTGGCGGTCGCGGCGCTGCTGACCGGAACCGGGCTGACCGTCGCCCCGGGCGCCGCGCCCGCCGTACCGCATGATCATGGTCTTGCGGCGGCCCGGATCGCCGACGAACCCACCCGGCGGTTCACACTGACCGCCGCAACCGCCACCGTGGACGCGGGCGGCCGGAACGTCGCGGCCTGGGCGTTCAACGGACAGGTCCCCGGACCGGAGCTGACCGCCACCGTCGGCGACGTCCTGGAGGTGACGCTGCGCAACCGGGACATCGGGCGCGGGGTCACCCTGCACTGGCACGGGTACGACGTGCCGAACGATCAGGACGGGGTGCCCGGGGTGACGCAGGCGGCGGTGCGGCCCGGGCAGGAGTTCGTCTACCGGTTCCGCGCCGACCAGGCAGGCACGTACTGGTACCACACGCACTCGGCCTCCGACGTCGGCGTGCGGATGGGTCTCTACGGGGTGCTGGTGGTGCGACCGGGCCCGGTGACCGGCCTCGACGTCACAGTGCCGGTGCACACCCTGTCGGGCCGTCCGTTGCCCGCGCCGAGAGTGGAGAAGCTCGACGCCGGCGTGCCGGTGCGGTTGCGGCTGATCAACACCGACAGCACGACGCACCGGTACGCGGTGGCCGGGACCGCGTTCCGGGTGGCCGCGATCGACGGCGTCGACCTGCGCGGCCCGACGCCGCTGGTGGACACCGCCGTGCTGATCCCGGCCGGGGGACGCTACGACCTGGTCTTCGACGCGCCGGCGACCCCGGTGGCGCTGTTCGTCGACGGGCGGACGGTCTACTCGACCGGCCCGGTGTCGACGGCGACCGGCGCCTGGCCGGTGCTCGATCCGCTCGGCTACGGCGCGACCGCCCCGGTGCCCTGGTCCCGGTTCGACAAGACGTTCACCCTCGTCCTCGATCGCGGCCTCGACCTGCGCGGACTGCTACCCCGGTACGCCCACACCGTCAACGGCGCGGCCGACCCGGACATCCCGCCGCAGGTCGTACGCCTGGGCGACGTCGTACGGTTCACCATCGTGAACAGGTCGCAGATCGTGCACCCGTGGCACCTGCACGGCCACCACGTCCTGGTGCTGGCCCGCGATGGCGAGCCGGCGGCCGGGAGCCCGCTGTGGCTGGACTCCTTCGACGTCCGTCCAGGTGAGGTGTGGGAGGTGGCGTTCCGGGCCGACAACCCGGGGATGTGGGCCAATCACTGCCACAACCTGGCGCACGCCGATGCCGGGATGACGCTGCATCTCATGTACTCGTGATCACGGAGGCCTGTAGTTTTCTGTCATGACCGATGACACCTTCCGTTCGGTGGCGATCGAGCGCACCAGCCTGGGCAACTACGTCGTGCGGAACTCCCGTGGCGGGTCGGTGTCGTTGGGCACGGGCGAGGACGGCAGTTTCACGCCGGTGGAGTTGCTGCTGGCCGCTATCGGCGGCTGCACCGCTGTCGACGTGGACCACATCACCAGTCGTCGTGCCGAGCCGACCGGGTTCGCCGTCGCCGTCACCGGTGACAAGATCCGCGACGAGGCCGGCGGAAACCGGATGCGGAACCTGCGGGTCGAGTTCACAGTCACGTTCCCCGAGGGTGCGGAGGGCGACGCGGCCCGCGCGGCGCTGCCCCGGTCGTTGCAGCAGTCGCACGATCGGTTGTGCACTGTCTCCCGTACCGTTGAGCTCGGCACTCCCGTCGCGATCGCCGAGGGCCCCGCGCCCACCGGAGATTGACCGGCGCTGAGCACTGCTACTCAGGCCTGTGCGGTTCGTTGGTGTAAGGGTGACGGCATGCGTCGACTACTGGTGCCACTGCTGATCGTCCTCACCGCGGTGGTGGCCTGCGCCGACCCGAACGCCCAGTCAGGTCGCTCGGACCCGACGGTCGCGGAGCCGGCGCCCACCGAGCTGCTCGCCGACGGCAGCGCGCCCTGGGCCGATCTGAAGATCACCGGCGAGGACCTCAACGGCCGCCCCGCCGCGCCGAGAACGCCGGCCGCCGGCAGCGAACCGTGCCGGGCAGAGCAGCTGACCGGCCGGCTCACCACCTGGACGCGGCCCGGCACCGGCGGTGAGACGCCTCGGGGTTTCGACGCCGCCATCGGCAAGCTCATCGGCGAGGTGGACGTGCGGAACTCGTCGACTGTCGAGTGCACGCTGCAGGGCGAGGTACCCACGACCATGCTCGCCGGCGGCCGTGAGATCCCGATGCTCTACACCCACGGCATCGACGAGGAGGGCCGTACCCGGGTGGTCGCCGTGCCGGCCGGCGGCAACGCCAGCCTGCGCCTGGACTGGTCCGGGCCGTTCTGTCAGCCCGTGAAGGGGGCGTTGGAGCTCGCGATCGAGCTGCCGCACGACGGCGGCAGGTTGCGCGCACCGGTCACCGCCGACGAGCGTCCAGGCTGTCCGCAGGGGGAGAGGGTGCACCCCCGCGCGCGGGGGACGCTGTCCGCGAGCGGGTTCACCGAGCCGGTGACGGTGTCGAAGCCCCCGTCCTCGCCGCTCGAGAAGCTCACCGTCGCTGTTCAGGGGCCGACGACCGCCGCCGCCGGGTCGCGGCTCTCCTTCCGGGTGACGCTGGGCAACCCGACCGGCGGCCCCCTCGTGCTGGACCCGTGCCCGGGCTACCTGATGGAACGGTTCTCTCTCGGCGACGCGACGAACGACGCGGTGAACTCGGCCCAGCTGTACCGGCTGAACTGCCGCGCGCTCCCGCAGATCCCCGCCGGCGACAGTGCCGTGTTCGAAATGGTCGCCGAGGTGCCGGCCTCGATGCGGGCCGGGCGCGAGCTGAGCGTGACGTGGAAGCTCTATCTGCCGCACTACGTGCAGCGGAGTAACCAGTTTGGTGTCCTCACCCTCACCGTCGTCTGAGGAAGGTCGCTGCCGGGCCAGCCGCACCGGTGAAGTCGACGTAGGTGAGAACGGGAGATAGATACTGTTGAGTGCGTGGGAGCGCTCCCGTACCATACCTGACGCGGCCTGTTAACGTTCACAATCGGTCACCGCACAGCGACCACCACCAATGCATAGGCCGCCGTCCCGCGAGGAGGGTGCTATATGACCAGATCCAGAGCCACCAATGTTGGTCTGGTTGCGGCCGGCGTCGGCTTACTGGTGTCGTCGACAGTTGTCGGGGCCCTGCCGGCCGGTGCCGCAGCCGAGGGTTGTTCGGTGAACTACGCCGTGTCGTCGCAGTGGCAGGGCGGCTTCGGCGCCAACGTGGCGATCACGAACCTGGGTGACCCGTTGAGCAGTTGGACGCTGACCTGGTCGTACGGCGCCGGTCAGACGGTGACGCAGGCCTGGAACACGTCGCTGACGCAGAGCGGGTCGGCGGTGACGGCGAAGAACGTGAGCTACAACGCTGCGGTCCCGACCAACGGCACTGTGTCGTTCGGGTTCAACGGGTCGTGGACGAGCAGCAATCCAGCACCGACGAGCTTCGCCCTGAACGGTGTCACCTGCACCGGTGACACGACGCCGACCGATCCGCCCACCGATCCGCCCACCGATCCGCCCACCGATCCGCCGACCGATCCGCCGACCAACCCACCGACGTGCAACCTTCCGTCGACGTACCGGTGGTCCTCGACGGGAGCGCTGGCGCAGCCGAAGTCCGGCTGGGTGTCGCTCAAGGACTTCACCGTGGCCCCCTACAACGGCCAGCAACTCGTCTACGCCACCACCCACGACAACGGCACCCGGTGGGGCTCGATGAACTTCGGCCTCTTCACCAACTACTCGCAGATGGCCTCCGCCAGCCAGAACGCGATGAACAACGGGACCGTCGCGCCGTCGCTGTTCTACTTCGCGCCGAAGAACATCTGGGTGCTCGCCTACCAGTGGGGTGGGCCCGCGTTCTCGTACCGGACCTCGACCAACCCGACCAACCCGAACGGCTGGTCCGCGGCACAGACGCTGTTCAGCGGAAGCATCACCGGTTCGGGCACCGGCCCGATCGACCAGGCGGTCATCGGTGACGACCAGAACATGTACCTGTTCTTCGCCGGGGACAACGGCAAGATCTACCGGGCCAGCATGCCGATCGGCAACTTCCCGGGCAGCTTCGGCTCCAACTACACGACCATCATGAGCGACACCACCAACAACCTCTTCGAGGCCGTTCAGGTCTACAAGCTCCAGGGCCAGACCCGCTATCTCATGATCGTCGAGGCGATCGGTTCGCAGGGTCGCTACTTCCGCTCGTTCACGGCCACCAGCCTGGGCGGCTCGTGGACGCCGCAGGCCACCAGCGAGAGCAACCCGTTCGCCGGCAAGGCCAACAGCGGTGCCACCTGGACCAACGACATCAGCCACGGTGAGCTGCTGCGCACCAACGCCGACCAGACGATGACCGTCGACGCCTGCAACCTGCAACTGCTCTACCAGGGCCGTTCCCCCAACTCCGGGGGCGACTACGGCCTGCTGCCGTACCGGCCGGGTCTGCTGACCCTGCAGCGCCCGGTGTGATCACGCTCGACTGACCACCAACGGGCGGGCACGGCGTCCTGCCGGGCCCGCCCGTACCACGCCGGGCGCGGTTGATCCTCTGTCCACGCAGGGTCCTCGCCTGGCTCACCGCGCCTCGCCCGCGACTACGAAACCCACCCCGGCACCTCAGACACCATCGCCTGCTGGGCCGCCATCGCCGGCATGTTCCGCCGCCTCACCCGAGGTGGATCAGCCACCCGCCAACAATGCCGTACCTTCATACGCGACCGACGAAGATGGGAGAGGCCTTCTGAGGGATGCGGGTCTCGGGGCCGGTCTCACAAACTGTAGTTGTCTACAGTGCTTGACGCCGCCTTGCCGAGACGCTGTCCGAGTGCAAACGGCCGCACCGTTGCCGATCTAGGTGGTCCTCGGCGATTACGAGCTGGAACGCTGAGCGGAGCGATTAGCCCGGCCACTCGACTTCGCCAGGCCGATGAACGCCGCTCCGCCCGCGACTGCCAACATCAACACGGCCGGCACGGTCACCGCGACCGACAGCCCGTCCGCGGCCGCGACCGCGCCGATCGCCACCGGGCCGACCAGGCTGCCGACTGTGCTTAACCCCGTCACGATAGCAATGTTGCGGCTCGGGTTACCCACTTGAGCGTGCCCGGCGATGCTCATGATTTGGGGAACCACGCATGAAACGCCCAGGCCCATCAGGATCAGGCCGGCGTACGCACCGGCGACCGTATGCGACAGCACCCCAGCGGCCAGACCGGTGCCGGCGACTACCGCGCCGACTCGAATCAGCCTGAGCGGGCCCCATCGGTCCGCCAGCCGGTCGCCAACCAGCCGACCGGCCGCGACCGCCGCCGAGAAGCACGTCAGTCCCCAGGCTGCCAGGCCAGCCGGCACGGCAAGGGCGTCGTGCAGGTACACCGCCGACCAGTCGGTCATCGCACCTTCGGCAGCGGCGCCGAACATTGCCAGCACACCAAGCACCATCACGGCCCAGTGCAGGTCGCGGCGGCGGATGCCCGGCGCCACGCGCTCGCCTGCCAGCGTGCTCAGCTTGTCGCCCAGTTCGTCGCCGAACAACCATGCCAATGACACGCCCGCGCCGAAGAGGAAGACGCTGGTTCCTGTGAGCGATACGGTAAGCGACAGATGTAGCTGCGTAAGAAGGCCGCCGGTCCCGGCTCCGGCGATCGCGCCGATGCTGTAAGCGGCATGGAACGACGACATGAGCGGCCGCGCGTACGCCTTTTCAATCGCCACCGCTCGAGCGTTCATCGAAATGTTGAGCAGGCACAGAGCAGAGCCGAACAACAGTAGTGCCGGGATCAGCTCAGCCAAGCCACGCGCAAAACCGACCGGCACCAGCGCGACCGGGGCGGCCAGCACGGCCGCCCGCAGCACCGACCCGCTGCCGTATCGCTCGACCGCATGGCTCGCCCAGGGCAGGCTGAGCACGGTAGCCAACGGTAGGGCGAACAGGGCCAGCCCGAGGGTGCCGTAGTTGAGGTCTGCCTGGTGCCGGACCTCCGGGATCCGGCTGCCCCAGATCCCCATCTCAACTCCAAGCAGGACGAAACAGGCCAGCACCGGAAGCCGAACTCGTCCGCAAGCCATGTGCACACGCTAAGGAGTTGGAGCCTGCACTTGCTCAGCAAGGAGATGCCTTACACACTGTTGCGGTGTCATCACCGTAGGGAGGCACCGATGTGGACGCAGATTCTCACCCTGGCCGCCGTGCTGCTCGGCGGATCGATGTCGTACGTATTCACCTCCCGCTTGGAGCGCGACCGCAACCGACGCGAGATGGTAATCCGCTGGGACATTCGTAAGTACGAAGCATTCACTGACTACCTGGCTGCGGTGACCCGGATGGCGCGAGTGAGCGGCCAGCTCGTCCGGCCGAACGGATGGGACGACCTCGCGGCCGAGGTGGAGCCGACGACCGGGCGCACAGCGCTGGACGAATTTGAGAGCGCGCGCACCGCAGCGTACGAACGGGTCGTCATGCTGGCCGACAGGAGATGCATCGATGCCGCAGACGCCCTGAACACCGCGGTCTGGAAACTGGAGTGGTTCGGGCGGGCTGTCGTCGTAGACGGTACCGAGCAGGAGTGGCGTGCGGCGCTGGACGCGTACACCACCGCGCTAGACACGTTCCAACAGGCGGCGAGGGACAACCTGGTCGTGCCCGGGGTGCTCCTCGCTCGGGCGATCGAGCGACCGGTACCCACGCCCCGTCGGGAGGGCAAGAGCGTCCCGGGCGTCTGAGAAGGTGTCATTCGTCGGCGGTCGATCCAATACCCTCCCCTCTCGTACTGAAAGGGGAGGGTCTCGTACTGAAAGGGGGGGTATTGTGCTGCGGGACTGGCTCGACGCCGATCTGCCGCACATGCCGGGCCTCTTCGACGCGCCGGACATCGCCGCGAACACCGATATTCCTTCTCCATTCGACGTGGACGCCTTTCTGGTCAGAATTCGGCGTCGCCGTGCCCAGGGCATTGTCGACTTGGCCGTGACGCACGACGGCGGGGAGCCGTTTGGCCTGGTCGCACTTCACGTGGCGAGCGGGGTACTGGGGTACGCGGCCCGGCGCACCGCGGCCGAGGCCTGGCGTCGCGTTCTCTGCGGTTGATGACGAGCTTCTGCCACGACGAACTCGGCCTCACCCGACTGCGACTGAGCATCGTGCAGGGCAATGTGCCCTCGCAGCGGGTCGCCGAGTCCGCCGGATACGTCCGGAGCGACGGTGACGCCACCGGGAGGACGAATCGGTTGGGGCAGCCAAAGCTGCTCGAAAGCTGGCATTGGATTGCTCCCGCGACGTCTGGCTGACAAAGACGGGATACGACACGCACCATCGGGGCGGCCTGTGGCTGACGAGTTTGGGACGATGCGCCGGTCGACCTACCGACATCACCCGACTCGAAGGGACCCCGCGATGGCAACTGTCATCTCCACGCTGTTCATCTCGGCCGACGGCGTGGCCGAGATCGACCCGGACTGGCACTTCCCGTACTTCGACGAGAACATGGGCCGCGCCGTCACCGAGGACTACGACGCCGCCAGCGTGCTGCTCATCGGCCGCGAGACGTACGACAGCTTCGCCGGAGCCTGGCCCGACCGGGAGGCCGCCGGTGGCGAGGACGCGCCGTTCGCCAAGCAGCTCGGCGACATGCGCAAGGTCGTCGCCTCGCGCCAGCCCCTGGAGTTCTCCTGGCGCAACTCCGAGCTGATCGACGGGGACCTCATCGACGCCGTCACCGCGCTGAAGGCCGATGCCGACGTCCGGGGAATCCTCATCCCCGGGTCGATCTCCGTCGTGCAGCAACTGCTCGCCGCCGGCCTGGTCGACGAACTACGTCTGCTGGTGCATCCGGTGGCCGCGCGCAAGGGCCGCAAGCTGTTCGACGAGGGAGACGCGGCGTACCACCTGCGACTGGTGGCGTCGGAGGCGTTCCCGACCGGCGTCCTTCGCGTGATCTACGCCCCGGGCACGGCACCGACTCCGGTCGGGTACGACGAGATCAAGGACCAGGTGCCGGCCGGAAACTAGGCGCGCTTCGGGGAAGCAGTCCCGGCGGATCGGGGCCACCGGTGCCCAGCGGTACGCACCGCTGGATTGACCACCACCGATTCATCCCACACTTCGGACCGGCATTTAGTGAGGGCTATCGATATTGACGATTGGTGGCTGCGGCGACAGGATCTCGGGCACCACCACCCTGATCCCCCTCCTGGGAGGCGCCATGACCCGTCCCCGCCTGCCCCGCCTGCCCCGCCTGCGGGCAGCCACCCGGTTGGCCGCACTCGCCCTCGCCACCGCCGGCGTGCTGCTCACCGTCGCCACCCCGGCCAGCGCCGCCGTGCCCACCGGCCGTTACGTCGCGCTGGGCGACTCGTACACCGCAGGTCCGCTGATCCCGACCCAGGTCGACCTCAACTGCCTACGGTCCAACCGCAACTACCCGTCGTTGGTGGCGGCGTCCGCGGGCTCGTCGTCGTTCGCCGACGTGAGCTGCTCCGGCGCCACCACTGACGACATCCTCTACGGCGGTAGCGGCCAACTGGGCATCGCGTTGCCGCCGCAGCTCAACGCGGTCACGTCGAACACGTCGCTGGTGACGGTGCAGATCGGCGGCAACGACATCGGCTTCTCCGGCATCATCGGCGACTGCGCGGAGGCGAGCGTCAGCAGCCCGCTCGGATCTCCGTGCAAGAACCGGTACACCGCCGGAGGTGTCGACCAGTTGCAGGCGCGGATCGTCGCCGCCACGCCGAAGATCACCGCCGTGGTCCAGGCGGTCCGGCAGGCCGCGCCGGGGGCGCGGGTCGTGGTGCTCGGCTATCCGGCGATCCTGCCGGACAGCGGTTACGGCTGCTGGCCGGTCGTTCCGATCGCCTACCAGGACGTGCCGTACCTGCGTGGCGTCGAGAAGTCGCTCAACGCGATGCTGGCCAGCGTCGCGAGCGCCAACGGCGCCACCTACGCCGATGTCTACACGCCGTCGATCGGCCGTGACGCGTGCAAGGGCAGCGGCACCCGGTGGGTCGAGGGTCTGGTGCCGCAGAACTCGGCCGCGCCGTTCCACCCCAACGCCCGAGGTGAGCAGGGCATGGCCACCGCCCTGATCGCCAGGCTGAACAGCTGACCGGGCCGTAGACGGCCGAGCCCGCCCCGCCGGCAGCGGCGGGGCGGGTTTCTCCTGCGGTGCGCCGACGCGGCGCGGTGCCCAGCCTCGCCGTGCTTGAGATCGGGTAGTCCGGGGTACCGAAAGCTATGCCGAATGTGGGGCAAGTCGTCGGAGACCGTTACCGCCTGGTCGAAAGCATCGCCAGCGGCGGAATGGGTGACGTGTGGCGGGCGGTCGACGAAACCCTCGACCGCTGCGTGGCGGTCAAGATGCTGCAACCACGGTTGGTTACCGACGGCGGCTTCGGTGAGCGGTTCCGGCGCGAGGCGCGGGCGATGGCGGCCCTGCGTCACCCGGGTGTCGCCCAGGTCTACGACTACGGTGAGGTGTCCCAGTCCGGAGCGCTGGCCCTCGCCTACATCGTGATGGAATGCGTGCAGGGGCAGCCCCTGTCGGAGCGGATCGCCGAGGTCGGCCGGCTGGACGTGGCCGAGACGATGTCGATCGCCGCGCAGACCGCCCGTGCGTTGCAGGCCGCGCATGACGCCGGTGTCGTCCATCGTGACGTCAAACCCAGCAATCTGATCATCGAGCCGGACGGGCACGTCGTACTCGTCGATTTCGGTGTTGCGGTGACGCAGGAAGCGGCGAGCCTGACCGGAGCGAACCAGATCGTCGGCACTGCCCTGTACATGGCACCCGAGCAGGTAGCGAAGAACGAGATCACACCGGCGATCGACATCTATGCGCTGGGGGCTGTCGTCTACCACTGCCTTGCCGGTCGGCCGCCGCACGAGGGCGAGAATGCCGTCGCGGTGGCGCTGCGGCATCTCGAAGAGGAACCGTCGCCGCTGCCCGAGGACGTTCCGGCGGAGGTCCGGCGTGTGGTCGCCACCGCGATGGCCAAGGATCCCGCCCACCGCTTTCCGACGGCGGAGGCCATGGCCAGGGCGGCGCAGACGCTCGCGGACCCGTCTGACCACCTGCCGGCCACCGCGACCGGGGCGACCGAGGTCGGGGTGCGGACCGAGGTCACGGCTGCCCGGCGGTCGGCCGTCGGCGGCACTGCGGGCCGGGCCGTCACTCCCGGGCCCAGAGCGCTCGCGGTGCTTCTCGGATCGTTGGCCGCCGCGGCTGCCGTCCTGGTGCTCGCCGATCCCATCGGGATCATGCCCGGCCCGACCGGGCGACCGTCGACGCCTCCCGTGGTGCCGCCAGCGGTGTCGCCAACGGTGCCGCCCGAGCGGGAACCGGGCCCCGGCGTCGGCGGCGGTGAACCGGCCACCCGCAGTTCGGCGGGCATGCCGGTCCGGGCGCCCGGCTCTCCGACTCCGACTCCGACGCCGACCCGGGGCGAGGGGACGGTGGATCCGTCGACGCCGTCCGGTGGGAGCACTACGGACGCGCCCGGTCCCACCGCGTCCGAGAGCGCTCCCGCGGAGCCGACGAAAGCCCCGACGGCAGCCCCGACAGACGGAACGACAGCGCCGCCGACCTCGGGGACGACGGAGAACCCCGCGGCGGACCCCACCTCGCAACCGTCGGCGGAGAATCGACGGCCGGAGGAGAGACCGCGGCGCCGCAGGCGTAGCGGACGGCGGTGACGACAATTGTCTCGCGACTGGACCGTGCCGCAAGTTCCGCCCTTTGCTCTGCACCCGCGGAAGCGCCATGCAGCGGTAGGCCGGCGGTGCCTCGGCGGGTGCAGAGCAAAGGGTGCGTCGAGCGGGGCCGGCCCGACGCCGTCATGGACGGTGGGCGGGCGAGAGGTTGCCCGCGCAACGCAGTCTGGCGTGGCGACCGAAGCCGCCACGCCAGTGATGCGATGTGTCAGGAACCTGTCGGGGTCAACTGGTGCGACAGGTGACCGTCGGCCAGTTCCAGTTGCCGTTGGCCATGATCGTTAGGCCGAAGTTGTTGCCGTTGCCGTTCGGCGTCGCGGTGACGGTGCCACTGTTGCCGTTGACGGCGGCGTTCCAACTGTTCTGAACGCTCTGGCCGCCACCGAGGCCGAGGCTGACGACCCAGTTGTTGGTGCCGCTGACCGCGACATTGAGGTTGAACCGGTCACCCCACTGCTGGCCGGCGGAGATCGTCGCGTTGCAGTTGCCGGTCCCCGGGTTGCCGGTGGGGGGAGGGGTGGTCGGGTTGCCGCCGCCGCTGCCCTCCCGGACGGTGATGTCGGAGCTTCCGCTGCTCTGGTAACCCTCGGTGGCCATGACCTGGTAGCTGTGGTTGGTGCCGAGGTTCAAGCCGGCCCGGGCCCACGCGTCGAAGTGGTTGGCGGTGGTGATGGTGCCACTCGAGCGCTTCTGCTGGCGGACGCTCCAGAACTGGTAGAACGTCTGGTTGCCGTCGATCGACGGGGCGTTGACCCGCTGGCTGCGGAGGATGTCGTAGGTGCCGCCGTCGGTGGTGACAGTGCCCATCCGCTGCGCGCCACTGCTCGGGTTGTAGGTGCCGAAGTTCTCCACCACGTAATACTCGATGAGCGGGTTGCGCGTCCATCCGTACAGGGCGAGGTAGGTGTTGTTGTTGCCCGGGTTGTAGCTGCCCGAGTAGGTGACCGTCCGTCGGTTGCCGGTGGCCCAACCCTTGCCGCCGACCCAGTTGTTGGTGCTCCGGTCCCAACTGCTGGTGTACCGGCCGTCGGCGCGCAGCGTCATGCTGGCGTTGCCGCTGTCCTTCCAGAACGAGAAGTAGTACCCGTTGTGCGTGCCGGTGAGGTTCGACGTGAGGGTCCGGTCGGCCTCGGCGTACGCGTTGGTGGCCGTCATCGTGCCGGCGACGGCCACGACGGCGGCGCATGCGGCGCCCAGGAGCAGCCGCATGCGGCCGCGACCTCTCGGTTTGGTGTGGCTGGTGTCGGTCATGGAACTGTTGCCTCCTCTGACGGCTGGCGGGGGCCAGCGGCGCGGTACGCCTCGGCAGGCTGCCGGTGGTCGGGTAAGGGCCACGGCGTCGTACCGCTCGGTGGTGGTGGGCCGGTCGTCCTGCACGACGATCGGAGAAGTGGGTCGTGGTGGCTGGTGCTGACGACAATCGAGCGCCGTCGATGGCGACCGTATTAACCCAGCCGTCGCCTTGTCAACAATTTTCGGAAACAGGGTGGCAACACCGCTGTCGTCACCGGAGCGACATCCATCCAGGTCAGTAGTCGATCAGAGTCCGGGGCCGTCACTGCGGCGTCGCAACACCTGAACATCGCTCGGGGTGGGGGTTGCCGAAAGTTCCGGAGACTTTCCGGACCAGGTGCCCCGGCCGTGCCGAGCGGCGCGGGCAGCCGTTGCCGTTACCCGCGGGGTCAGCGACGCAGCAGGGCGTTGAGCCGGGCGGACTGGCGGGTCAGGTGGTCGCGTTCGGCGAGGTTGGGAGCCTGCTGGGCGGCTTCGGCGTACAGCCGCGCCGCCGTTGCCAGGTCGCCGTCGCGCTCGTGCAGGTACGCCGCCACCGCCGTGTACCGGGGCAGTGCGTCGTCCACCGCCGCGAGTGCCTTCAGCCCGGCCCGGGGGCCGTCGGCCTCACCGACCGCCACCGCGCGGTTGAGTCGGACGACCGGGTTCGCGGTCAGGCGCGCCAGCTCGTCGTACCACTCCACGATCTGCACCCAGTCGGTCTCGGCGGCGGTCGGCGCGTCCGCGTGCAGCGCCGCGATGGCCGCCTGGGCCTGGAACTCACCCAGTTGGTCGCGGGCCAGCGCCGCCTGCAGGATCTCGACGCCCTCGGCGATCGACCGGGTGTCCCATCGGCGGCGGTCCTGCTCGGCGAGCGGCACCAGGCTGCCGTCGGGCCCGGTCCGGGCGGCGCGCCGGGCGTGGTGCAACAGCATGAGGGCGAGCAGCCCCGCCACCTCGGGGTGGTCGATCGCGGCCGCGAGCTGCCGGGTGAGCCGGATGGCCTCGGCGGCGAGATCCACGTCACCGGAGTAGCCCTCGTTGAAGACCAGGTAGAGGACGCGCAGCACGGTGGCGACGTCACCGGGTCGGTCGAACCGCAGCCCGGACACGGTGCGCTTGGCCCTGCTGATGCGCTGCGCCATGGTCGCCTCGGGCACCAGGTAGGCGTGGGCGATCTGCCGGGTGGTCAGCCCGCCGACGGCGCGCAGCGTGAGCGCGACAGCGGACGACGGCGTCAGCGACGGGTGGGCGCACAGGAAGTAGAGCTGGAGCGTGTCGTCGACCGTGGGGGCCGGCCCTGGCCCCGGTTCCTCGTCGACGAGATCCTCGCGCCGACGGCGAGCGGTGTCGGCTCGGGCCGCGTCGAGGAACCGTCGCCACGCCACAGTGGTCAGCCAGCCCAACGGGTCGCGCGGCGGGTCGGCCGGCCAGACCCGGACCGCCTCGACCAGGGCGTCCTGCACGGCGTCCTCGGCCGCCGCGAAGTCGATTCCGCGGCGGACGAGGATCCCGAGGACGCTCGGCGTGAGGCTGCGCAGCAGCGTCTCGTCCATCGAAGCCGTCACTCAGTGATGGTGGGGGGCTCGCTCAGGAACGGGCGTAGCTCCAGCCACTCGTGGATCGGCTTCCCGCCCGCCCCGGGAGCTGCCGACAGCTCCCCAGCCAGCTCGACGGCCCGGTCGTGACTGTCGACGTCGATCACCATCCAGCCGGCGATGAGATCCTTGGTCTCGGCGAACGGGCCGTCGGTGACCGGCGGGCGGCCCTCGCCGTCGTACCGGACGAACGTCCCCTCCGGGGCGAGGGCCTGGGCGTCGACGAACTCCCCGGTGCCCTCGAGTCGGGCCGCGAAGTCGCGCATGTACTGCACGTGGTCCGAGATCTCCGCCGGTGTCCACTGGTCCATCGGCACGTCGTTCACCGTGGCCGGGGTGCCCCGGTAGTGCTTGAGCAGCAGGTACTTCGCCATCGTGGTGCTCCTCGGTGCTGGCTGCGACCCATTGTGGTCGCGTTCACTGCGGGGACGAAGCCGGTAGGCGCTTCTCGACATCGCTGTCCGGTTTTTTTCCTCCCGCAGGTTAATCTCGGGTGAATCGTCCGCCGTTGGGGCACCTCGGAGGGCGCAAAACTTGATTCGTTCCAAAATAGTGAGCTAGTGTTCGTACCCGTGATGTCCGACTTCGAGGCGCAGCTGCGGGCCGTCTCGTTGCGCGTGACCCGGCCCCGGTTGGCGGTGCTGGCGGCGCTGCGCGACCACCCGCACGTCGGCACCGACGCGGTGATCGCGCTGGTCCGCGCGGAGCAGCCCACTGTCTCCCACCAGGCGGTGTACGACGTGCTGCGCGTGCTCACCGACGCCGGCCTGGTGCGGCGCATCCAGCCGGCCGGGGCGACGGCCCGCTACGAGTCCCGGATCGCGGACAACCACCACCATGTCGTGTGCCGCTCCTGCGGCGCCATCGCCGACGTCGACTGCGCCGTCGGTCACGCCCCCTGTCTCACCGCCTCGGGCGACCACGGTTTCACGGTCGACGAGGCGGAGGTCGTCTACTGGGGCACCTGCCCCGACTGCGCGACCGACCGCACGCCCCAGAGATCCGCAAGCTCGGAAGGAAGTACATGAGCGACACCCAGGACAACGGCCCCGTCAGTGCGCAGGGCGTGGACCAGAAGGCAGCGGCCGGCTGCCCGGTCGCGCACGACTCGGTGACCGCGCACGGCAGCGAGAGCGAGAACCCGGCGATCGACTCGCCGACCCCGAAGACCGGTGGTCGCCCGCGCACCAACCGGGACTGGTGGCCCAACCAGCTCGACCTGTCGGTGCTGCACGCCCACTCGTCCAAGGGCAACCCGCTGGGCGAGAACTTCAGCTACGCCAAGGAGTTCGCGAAGCTCGACGTCGAGGCCCTCAAGCGCGACATCGTCGAGGTCCTCACCACCTCGCAGGACTGGTGGCCGGCCGACTTCGGTCACTACGGCGGCCTGATGATCCGGATGAGCTGGCACGCCGCCGGCACGTACCGCATCGAGGACGGCCGCGGCGGCGCCGGCGACGGTGGGCAGCGGTTCGCCCCGCTCAACAGCTGGCCGGACAACGCCAACCTGGACAAGGCCCGCCGGCTGCTCTGGCCGGTCAAGCAGAAGTACGGCCAGCAGATCTCCTGGGCCGACCTGCTCGTGCTCGCCGGCAACGTCGCCCTGGAGTCGATGGGCTTCAAGACCTTCGGCTTCGGCTTCGGTCGCGAGGACGTCTGGGAGCCCGAGGAGATCTTCTGGGGTCCGGAGGACACCTGGCTGGGCGACGAGCGCTACGCCTCCGAGAAGGAGATGGCGGCCGGCGTCGGCTCGACCGAGATGGGGCTCATCTACGTCAACCCGGAGGGCCCGCGCGGTAACGCGGACCCGGCCGCGGCGGCGCACTTCATCCGCGAGACCTTCGGCCGGATGGCGATGAACGACGAGGAGACCGTCGCCCTCATCGCCGGTGGTCACACCTTCGGTAAGACCCACGGTGCCGGCGTCGCCGACAACCACGTGGGCGCGGAGCCCGAGGGCGCTCCGCTGGAGGCGCAGGGCCTGGGTTGGCTGAGCACCCACGGCAGCGGCAAGGGCGCCGACACGATCACCAGTGGTCTCGAGGTGACGTGGACCGACGTGCCGACGCAGTGGAGCAACCGCTTCTTCGAGATCCTCTTCGGCTACGAGTGGGAGCTCACCACCAGCCCCGGCGGTGCGAAGCAGTGGGTCGCCAAGGACGCCGAGGCGATCATCCCGGATCCCTTCGACCCGGCGAAGAAGCACCGGCCGACGATGCTCACGACCGACCTGTCGCTGCGCGTCGACCCGGCGTACGAGAAGATCTCCCGCCGCTTCCTGGAGAACCCCGACCAGTTCGCGCTGGCCTTCGCCAAGGCGTGGTACAAGCTGCTGCACCGCGACATGGGCCCGATCGAGCGCTTCCTCGGACCGTGGGTGGCCGAGCCGCAGCTCTGGCAGGACCCGGTGCCGGCCGTCGACCACGAGCTGGTGGGCGACGCCGACATCACCGCGCTCAAGGCGAAGGTCCTGGAGTCCGGTCTCACGATCGACCAGCTGGTCTCCACCGCCTGGGCCTCTGCCGCGAGCTTCCGGCACACCGACAAGCGCGGCGGCGCCAACGGCGCGCGCATTCGCCTCGAGCCGCAGCGCAGCTGGGAGGTCAACCAGCCCGAGCAGCTGGCCACCGTCCTCACCACCCTTGAGGGCATCCAGCAGGAGTTCAACGCTGCCGGCGGGGCGACCATCTCGCTCGCCGACCTGATCGTGCTGGCCGGTTCGGCCGCCGTCGAGAAGGCGGCGCGGGACGCCGGCGTCGAGGTGACAGTGCCGTTCCGGGCGGGCCGCACCGACGCGACCCAGGAGCAGACCGACACCGATTCCTTCCGGGTCCTCGAGCCGCGCGCCGACGGTTTCCGCAACTACCTGCGCGCTGGCGAGAAGACCCAGCCGGAGGTGCTGCTGGTCGACCGTGCCTACATGCTCAACCTGACCGCGCCCGAGATGACCGTCCTCATCGGCGGCCTGCGCTCCCTCGGTGCCAACGTCGGCGGCAGCCAGCACGGTGTGCTCACCGACCGGCCCGGCGTGCTCAGCAACGACTTCTTCGCCAACCTGCTCTCCCCGGGCACCCGGTGGAGCGCGTCGAAGTCCGACGAGCACGTGTACGAGATCCGCGACCTGGCCACCGATGAGGTGAAGTGGACCGCCACCGCGGTCGACCTCATCTTCGGGTCCAACTCGCAGCTGCGCGCCCTCGCCGAGGTCTACGCCAGCCAGGACGCCCGCGACAAGTTCGTGGCCGACTTCGTGGCCGCCTGGACCAAGGTCATGGAGCTCGACCGGTTCGATCTCGCCTGACAGGTACCACCGACGAGCCCCGGCCGATCCGCACGTGATCGACCGGGGCTCGTCGCCCTTTGCGTGCCGTTCGACGTGGCACCGGCGCCGTCCACCTCGATGTCACCCCGGTGCCATTCCCTTCGCGACGAATCCCATGGATGATTTTCCTGTCTCATTGATCAGCTGGCGGACGGGCCCATCCATGGCAAGGTGTTGACCCTGCCCGGGCGGCGGGCGCGGACCTAGTCACGCAGGGAGTCAACGTGGCCCATCCCGACCTGCAGGCCGAGGACGTGGACCAGCACGCCGAAAGCCCTGCGATACCCCGGCAGCGGGTGGTCCCCGCCCGGCGGTCCCGAGCGGGCGTCGCCGACACCGACACCGTCTGGCGGCCGCTGCGGATCGCGATGATCGGCCAGAAGGGGATACCGGCGACCTACGGCGGGATCGAACGGCACGTGGAGGAGATGGCCAGCCGGCTCGCCAGCTACGGCCACGAGGTCACCGTCTACTGCCGCCGGAGCTACGGCGAGACACCCGCCGACGGCTACCGGGGCGTACGGCTGCGCCAGACCCACACGATCTCGAGTAAACACCTCGACGCCATCGTGCACGCGGCGACCTCGACCATGGCGGCGGTGGCCGCGCGGCCCGACATCGTGCACTACCACGGGCTCGGGCCGGCCCTGGTCGCCCCACTTCCGCGTGCCCTGTCCCGGGCACGCGTGGTGCTGACAGTGCACGGTCTGGACAACCAGCGGAGCAAATGGGGGCTCGCCGCGCGGGCGGTGCTGGGCAGCGCCCACTGGTTCAGCGGGTACGTTCCGCACCAGCGGGTGGCGGTCTCCCAGGGGCTCGCCGCCCACTATGACGCCCGGTTCGGCCGCCCGACGACCTACATCCCCAACGGCGTGAACCCGGCCCGACCGGCGCGGACCCGTCAGATCCAGGACCGGTTCGGGCTGACCCCCGGCGGCTACCTGCTGCTGGTCGGTCGGCTGGTGCCGGAGAAGGCGGCCGACCTGCTGATCCGGGCCTTCCGCCGGACCGAGACCCCGCTGCGCCTGGCGATCGTCGGCGGGTCGTCGTTCACCGACGACTTCGTGGACCGGCTGCGCCGGGAAGCCGGGGCGGACGACAGGATCGTCTTCACCGGGTTCGCCTACGGTGACCTGCTCGCCGAGCTGTACGCCGGTGCCGCCGGCTTCGTTCAACCGTCCCGGTTGGAGGGACTGCCGTTGACGTTGCTGGAGGCCGCCGCGTACGGGCTGCCGGTGGTCGCCAGCGACATCGCGCCGCACGTCGAGGTGCTCACGTCCGACACCGCCGGCGGGCGGTTGTTCCGCGACGGCGACGAGGACGACCTGGTCCGGGTGTTGACGTCGCTGCTCGCCGACCTGCCGGGCGAACGGGCCGGTGCGGTGGCGCTGGGTGAGCGGATCACCAGCAGGTACAGCTGGGACACCGCCGCCCGCGAGTTGGAGCAGCTCTATCTCCGGCTGGCTCCGGAGCCGGGCCGCCGGGGCAGCGCGCGACCCACGGGGGCCGCCGACTGACCGGACGGCGTCGGCCGGTGGGGTGTCGGATCAGCCCCCCGGGGGACGGAGCAGTCGGTGCAACGGCCCCTTCTGCCGTCGGGGTGACAGGACTAGATTGAACCGATCTTGTGCCGGGAGGACATCGATTGGCCGCGCCCGGCAGCGGCCGGGCAGCGCCGATTCAGTTCAGTGGGATCAGTGGAACAACACACGCAGCAGGTCAATCCGCTCATGACCAAGCGGCTCGACCCGACCCGCCTGCTCACCGGCGGCGCGGCGCTGGCCGCCGCGGTCGTGGCGGTGGGCGCGGGCGTCTCCATGGCGGCCGGTGACCGCAGGGGCATGGTGCTGCCGCTCGCCGCGGTAGCGGGGATCGCTGTGGCCGTCCTCGCGCTGACCCGGTTCGCCGGGTACGTGCTGCTGATGCTCGCGGTGCGCTCCTGCGTCGACCTGTTCAAGCTGACCGGCCCGAGCGCCGGCCAGGCCGACTCCGCCGGAACGGCCCGGGCGGTGGACCCCTCCACACTGCTCGCTGTGCTGTTCCTCCTCGCCGCCGGGCTCTGGCTGGCCGCACAGCTCAGCCGTCACGGGCGGCTACGCGGCTCCCCGCTCAGCTGGGCCATGCTGCTCGTCGGCGCCAGCAGCGTGGTCAGCGCCCTCGGTGCCAGCCGGCCGGCGAACAGCCTGTTGGAGGCGCTGCGGATCCTCACCGTGGTGGTGATGTTCGTGGTGCTGGAACAGCTCATGCCGGACACCGCGGCGATCCGTCGGGTCCTGCTCGCCTGCTACGCCTCCCTGGTGCTGGCGCTGGGCTACACCGTCGTGCTGTCGCTGCTCGGCAACCCGCCGGCCGAGGTGAAGGGCGACTTCACCCGGATCAGCGGCACGTTCAGCCAGTCGACCACGTTCGGCCGCTACCTGATGTTCATGGTGATCTTCGGGTTCGCGGTGTACCGCTTCCTGGATCGTCGACTGCGGGTGTCCCTCGCGGTGCTGCTCGCCCTCTCACTGCTGTTCCTGCTGCTCACCAACACCCGCAGCGCCCTGCTCGGCGCGGCGATCGGGCTGGTGGTGGTCGCGGCGCTGCATCGCAGCAAGCGGATGCTGGTCACTCTCTGCGTGGTGGCGGTCGCCGGGGTGGCACTGGTGCCCGCCGTCGGCGAACGCTTCGCCCAACTCGGTACGTCCCGCGCTGTCGGCGGAGACCCGACCGGAAACACCCTGGCCTGGCGGATCGACTACTGGACCGAGATCGTCACGCTCGCCGACCGGAACCCGGTGACCGGGATCGGGCCGAACATGACCCAGCGTGAGACCGACGAGGCGAAGAAGCCGCACAACGACTTCCTGCGGGCGTACGTGGAGACCGGGCTGCTCGGTCTCGGGGCGTACCTGCTGATGCTGTTCGCCTTTCTGCACACCGCCCGGACCGCGCTGCGGCGCGCGCCTCCGGGCAGCTTCGAGCGTGGCGTCGCTGTCGGGTTCACCGGCTGCGCCGCCGCGTTCCTGGCGGTCAGCGCCGCCTCCAACGTCATTTCCAACGTGGTCACCCTCTGGTACTTCGTCGCGTTCGCGGCGGCGGCCAGCGTGATCGCCCGCCAACCGGCTCCGAACCTGACCGGCGAGCAGCCACGAGGCACGTCCGTCCCGGTTTGACTGAACGACAGCATTGGGGAAAAAGTGGAGATCGTCGACTACCTGCGGGTCGCCCGGCGGCGCCTCTGGGTACTCGTGGGGGTGCCGGTGCTCGCCACCGGCGCCGCGGCCGCCATCGTCCTGTTCGCGCCGCAGCAGTTCAGCGGGACCGCGTACGTGGCGGCGCCGGCCCTGGTGGGCGGCGCGGCCGGCACGCAGTACACCGGCACGCAGGCGGCGAACCAGTTCGTCGCGGCGTTCGGCGCGGCGGTCACCTCGCCCCGCGTCCTCGCCGACGTGGCCGCCGACAGCGGGGTGCCGCCGGAGCGGCTGCGCGACGGGCTCGCCGTCAGCCAGGTCGGCGCGAGCAGCCAGTTGGAGGTGACGTACACCGCCGGCGACCGGGCGACTGTCGCGCCGGTGCTGACCGCGACCACCACCCGGGCGCTTGCCTTCCTCTTCTCCTCCCAGGTTGGCATCGCCACCGGTGAGGTCGAGGCGGCCAACGCCGACGTCACAGCGGCGACCAAGGCCATCGGTGAGTGGGAGAAGGCGAACAAGGTCTCCCAGCCGGACCGGATCTACCAGGCCACGCTGGGTGAGCTGACCAGCCTGCGCCAGCAGCAGCTCTCCATGCAGGCGGTCGGCAACGGCCGGGGTGTCGACGCGGCGACCGCCGCGATCACCGCCGCCCAGAGGAAGCTCGACGAGCTGGGGCCGAAGCTCCCCGACTACCAGGCCCTGCTCGCCCAGCGCGACGCGGCGACCAACGCCCTGTCCCAGGCGCGGGAGGGGTTGCAGGCGGCGCGTGCGCAGGCCCAGGCCGCCGATCCCAAGCAGGTCACCAGCATCGGCGAGGCGCACGAGGTGAGCCGGATGACCGAGCTGGTGCGCACCGCCCTGCCGGTGGGCGGTGCGGGTCTGCTGCTCGGGGTGCTGCTGGTGGGCGTACTCGAACTGCTCTCCCGGGGTCGTGCCGCCACCCGGCCGGTGGCCTCGGCGGCGACCACCGCGGCCCCCTCGGCGCCGGCGGAGACCGTGACCGCGGCACGGCCGTGACCGTCGCGGAACGAGCCGCCGGGTGCGCGAGGTGACCGGCCGGTCGCCGGCCGCGCCGGAGGCCGGCGACCAGCAGGTACGCGGCATGGCCCGCGGCGGTGTGCTGAACCTGGGCGGCGCCGTGCTCAGCCAGGTGGCGCTCTTCCTGGTCATGCTGCTGCTGGCCCGGGTCCTGGGTGTACGCGAACTCGGCCGGTACGCCCAGGTCTACGCCGTGCTGTCGCTGCTGGGGCTGCTCTCGCTCTCCGGTTTCCGGGCCGGGCTGACCCGGTTCGTGGCGGTGCACCTCGCCGACGACGAGCCGGCCGCCCTCCGGGGCGCGGTCCGGCTCGGGCTCGGCATCTCGGCCGTGGCGTCCACAGTGATCGCCCTCGCTCTGGCGGTCGGCGCGCCGTGGCTCGCCGACGCCCTGCACGACCCGCAGCTCACCACCGGGCTGCGGTTGGCGGCGCTCTGCCTACCCGCCACCACCGTCTGTGAGGCCGCGCTCGCCGCCACCCGGGGGTGGCGCACACAACGGGCCTACGCGCTCATCGGCCAGGTCTACGAGCCGGCCGCCCGGCTGGTGCTCACCGCGCTGGCGCTGGCCCTCGGAATGGGCCTGACCGGCGCGTTCTGGGCGCTGGTGGCGGCGAGCTGGAGCGCGGCCGGGCTCGCCCTCGTGGCACTCGCCCGGATGGTGCGCCGGGTGCCCGCCGCCCGGCCCGCGTACCGGCCGGGCGAGCTGTTCCGGTTCTCCACCGTCAGCTGGGTCTCGTCGCTGTCGTCCACCGGGCTGATCTGGGTGGACGCGCTGCTGCTCGGCTTCTTCGACTACGGTCCCGACGCGATCGGCGTCTACCACGTGGCGACCCGGCTGGTCACTATCGCGGTGTTCGTGCTGGCGCCGGTGAACGCCTCGTTCGGTCCGCACCTGGCGCACCTCTACCATCAGGGTCGACTGGACGAGGTCCGCCGGATCTACCGGGTCGCCACCGGTTGGGTGCTCCGGCTGTCGTTGCCGGCCTTCGTGGCGCTGCTGGTCTTCCCGGAGCAGTTGCTGCGCCTGGTCGGCGGGCCGGGCCTGGCCGGCGGCGCGGCGGTGACTGTGGTGCTGGCGCTCGGCCAACTCGTCAACGCCGCCACCGGGCCCTGCGGGACGCTGCTGAACATGTCCGGCCGGGTCTCGGTCAACATGCTGGACAACCTCGCGGCCCTGCTGCTCAACGTCCTGCTCAACCTCTGGCTCATCCCGGCGTACGGCATTCTCGGCGCGGCGGTGGCCTGGGCGGTGTCGTTGGCGGCGGTGAACGTCGCCCGGGTCTGGCAGGTGCGCGCGCAGGTGCACACCGTGCCGGTGACGGCGGGCATGGTCAAGGGCCTGGTCGCCGCGCTGGTCGCGATGGGCGTCGGGTTCGGTGTGCGGTGGCTGGTCGGGGGCGGGATCGGGCAGCTCGTGGTCGGTCTGGCCGCGATCGTGGTGGCGTACCTCGCCGTGGTGCTCGCCCTCGGGCTCAGCCGGGAGGACGTCATGGTGTTGCGTTCGGTGACCCGCCGAGGTGGTCGACGCGCCGCGGCCGACCCCGCCGACGGCACCGGTGTGGGCGCCGGCCGCCCCGTGGTCCGCTCGTGACCGGCATCGTGCGGCGTCAGGTCACCGACCGGCTGCGTCGGGGGGTACGCGCGGCACGGGCGTGGGGGCGCGCGGCCCGGCCGGGAGAGCCCGGTCCGCTGCCCGACTTCCTGGTAATCGGTGGGCAGCGCTGCGGCACCACGTCGCTGTACCACCACCTCGCCGCGCACCCCCAGGTCCGGGTGGCCAGCGGTAAGGAGTTGCAGTACTTCAGCGTCCACCACGGTCGGGGGGTGCGGTGGTACCGGGGGCACTTCCCACGCCTCGCCCCGGGTGAGCGCACGTTCGAGGCGAGCCCCTACTACCTGTTCCATCCGAGCGTGCCGGCCCGGGTCGCGGCGACCCTGCCGCAGGCCCGCTTCGTCGTCCTGCTGCGCGATCCGGTGCAGCGGGCCTACTCGCACTACCTGCACACCCGCTCGTACGGCGTCGAGCCGCTGTCCTTCGCCGACGCGCTCGACGCGGAGGAGGAGCGGCTGGACCGGGCAACGCGCGGCGGCCCGGACAGCGCCGCCGCGCACCGGGCGTTGCGCAATTATTCGTACGCGGCCCGGGGCTGCTACGCCGAGCAGTTGGACCGGTGGTTCGCGCAGGTCCCGCGAGAGCGGATCCACGTCGCCCGGACCGAAGACCTGCACACCGACCCGGCCGGCACGTACGGCGACATGCTGCGCTTCCTCGGCCTGCCGGCCTTCACCCCCGAGGCGTTCACCCGGCACACCCGTCGCGTCGACAACGGCGTATCGCAGCTGACCCCTGCTCTGCGCGAGCGACTCGACGCGTACTTCGCGCCGCACAACGCCCGCCTGAGCGCCCTGCTCGACTGGCCCGACCCCTGGCCGGCCCGTTAGCGGACGGCGGCGAGGATCCGGTCCACCGGCTGGTCGGCGCGGAGCAGGACGGGTACGTCGGTCACTGTGGTGCCGTCGCCGGCCGCGCCCAGCGGGGAACCCACCACCCCGGTCTTTCCGCCCGGTGTCGCCGGCACTGTCACCGGCGCGTTCGACGCCGACCAGAGCACCAGCGTGCTCGACCCGCCCCGGACGAACGCGACCCCGTGCAGCCTGCCGGCCACCGGGGCGGGCAGCGGGGTGACTGTGGCGTCCCGGGCCGCGTCGGCCAGGGCGGCCAGCATTCGGCCGGCGTCCCGTTCGGCGCCGTCCGGTTCGAGCAGGCCGTAGCGGACCTCGCTGCCGGCGGCGTTGTTCGGGTTGTACGCCAACGGCAGCCAACTGATCTCGCCGATCCCGCCGGCGACCAGCAGGGTGACCGTCTTGACCATCTCCGCCGCCCGGCTGGCCGGGTCACCGTCGCCGTCGCGCCAGAACTGCCCGACCTCCCACGCCTGGATCGGCACACCCGGCGGTGTGGTGGCGCGCAGGTAGTCCAGCAGCGGGGGCACCCCGTTGAAGTGCTCGTAGAAATGCACCTGACGGACGTCGACGGTGCGGTCGGTCAGCAGCGACTCGGTCACCGCCAGGAAGCGCAGGCTGCGGCTGTTGGTCTCGGTGCCGAGCGCCCGGCGTAGTTGCGCCTCTCCGGTCACCGCCGGGATCTGCTGCCCCCGGGTGCCGACCCGACGGTGGAAGTACGCCTGGTAGGCGGCGATGGCCTCGGGTATCCGCCCGGCGCGTACCAGCCGGTCGGCGACACCCATGCCGTACGCGACGCTGCTGATCCCGGAGTCGACCACCCGCGCCTTCGGGTCGGTCGCGCGGATCGTCTCGGCGGCGGCCCGGACCAGCCGCGCGTACTCCTCGGGACTGCCGGCCCAGTAGCTCGGCGCGTTGACCTCGTTCTCGATGGCGTACTCCCGCACCCCGTACGGGCCGTAGCGCTGCACCACGGAGCGGACGAACCGCTGGTACGCACCGAGGTCGGTGGGCATCGCCGACTCGGTCTTCTTCGCCGCGCCCCGGGTGTAGCGGGCGGTGCCACCGGTCGCCCAGCACACGCCCGTGCGGATCTTCAGGTGCAGTGTGATGCCCAGCTCCCGGCTGCGCGAGGCGATCTCGTCGAGCCCGGCCCAGTCGGCCTGCCCCGAGGTCCGTTCGATCTCGCACCAGGAGATCTCCTCGTACGTCGCCGAACCGGCGAGCCGGCGCAGGTACGGCTCGAACTGCTGGTACCGCGACCAGTCCCAGTGCGCGCCGAACGGGTTGCTCACCTGGCCGGCGGTGCGCCCCGGCGTGCCGACTCCGGGCGCCGCCGTCGCGGAGGGGGTGGCGGCCGGCGGCGGATCGTCACCACCGGCGGTGCAGCCGGCGGTGAGCAGGAACGTGACGGCGACGGCGGCGGCGACCGCGCGCAGCCGGCCCGGGCGGGTCACCGGTAGCCCAGCGTGCGCAGGGTCCGACCGGAGAAGACCCAGACCAGCAGACGGAGGAACGGGTCGAGTTCGCGGCGGTAGCTGCCCACCCGGGAGCCGTAGATCGGCGCGGTGTCGCCCACCGCCGCGCGTCGTCGCTCCGCCTCGGTGGTGTACTTCTGGGCCACGTCGTGCTGCTTGCTGTCGTAGTCGAGGATGCCGTCCTCCCAGGGCTCGCCGAGGAACTCGAAGAGACCCCGCATCGCCTTCTCCGGCTCGCTGACCGCCTGCTCGTACCGCAGCTCGTAGTAGCGGTCCGCCGGCAGGGTCGCGCCGACCGCCCGCGCGGCGCGGATGTAGCGCGGCCACTTCACCACGCACTTCACGGCGGACCAGTAGCCGAACCGTTTGCGGTGCGAGACCACCACGTCGCGTCCGTCCCGGATGAGGTGCACGATCTGGGCGTCCGGGAAGACCTCGGTGACGAAGTCGAGCGACATCGCGTACAGCGGGGTCTTGTCGGCCCACCGGGTCTTGCCCCGCGCGGCGGCGTAGTCGGCGTGCACACCGCCGAAGAAGTCCCGGATCCGGCGCAGCCAGTCCTCGCGCGGAAAACCGAAGCGGGCCAGTCGTTCCCAGTCCCGGCCGACGATCCGTCGCAGGTCCGGCAGGAACCGGGTCTCCGGGCCGCAACTGATCCGCGAATGCGAGTCCAGGACCAGGCGCACCATCGTGGTGCCCGACCGCTGACAGCCGACCAGGAAGATCGGCGCCGTACTGGTTCCGGTCTCAGCCACGATCGACCGCCTTCGTCGTCTCGGATCGGGCGTCGGCCGCGGCGCGGTCGAGCCGGTCGGTCAGCTCGTCGCAGCGGGCCCGGACGCGCCTGTCGATCGGTAGCCGTCGGTCGCTCGCCGCGCCGTGCGACGTGCGCGGGGCGATGTGCGCGTGCAGCCGGGGATGGTAGGGGAAGTCGAGGAAGGCGCAGAGCCGTCGGAGCTGCGCGGCGGGCTCCGCGACCAGGCTGTCGTAGCGGCAGAGCAGCACGTCGGCCCGCCGGTCCAGGCCGAGCTGGAAGAACAGCGCGTTGCGGACGTACCAGAACAGGGCCGCGCCGCTGTGCGGATCCAACCCCTGCGGGTCGTGGGCCCGGATCAGCTCGATCGTGTCGGCGTCGAGGCGTTGCCCCTGCCACCGGCGGCCGATGCTGCCGTCGGCGATCGCGCGCAGGGCCCGCAGGTTCGCGTCACCGAACTTGGCGACCTCGGAGCGAGCCCGGTCGTCGACGTCGCGGTAGACCCAGAGCGCGCGCCCCGGCGTCACCCCCGGCAGGGCCAGCAACTCGTCCACGCGGTGGCTCTCGCAGAGCGGCTTGACCAGGACGTACGCGTGCCGGCTGCGGTGGAGGGCGGCGGTCAGCACCGGGTCGGGGCGCAGTTGGAAGCGGTGGAAGACGGTGCTGTCGTTCTCGTTGCGGACCTCGACCTCGGGCGCGGCGTCCAGGCCCCGGACCAGCATGTTCGTGCCGGAGCGTTGCAGACCGACCAGGTAGACCGGCATCGCCGAGCCGGGCGTCCGGCCGGCCCGCCGTCGCCAGCGTCGTTTCGCCAGGGCGGTGCCGATCCGGTCGACCGGGTTGAGGCGGTCCTCCTCGATCAGCCGTCCGATCCCCTCGGTACGCGCCCAGCGCAGATGCCGCCGGACCCGCCGCGCGGTGTACGCGAGCGCGGAGACCTCGTCGTCGGCTGCCACGGTCCTCCTCGTCGGACACCGGCCCGGCCCTACATCCGAGTGGGTGCGACCGGCGGCAGCCAGGCTATCGGGAGATCATGGCGGGAGGCCAGGCCGCGGACCGCACGGGCAGACGAAGATCACCCGTTCAGCCACATGCCAAACGTGAGCTGGACTCGCCGACCAGCCCTGCATACCGTGGGCCCTGGCCGGGGCGGGCAGACCCCGGTCATCACCTCCGGGCCCGGATCGCCCGATCGACGTGAGCAGGGCGAGTCGATGCGCGTGCTGCATGTGAACAAGTTCCTCTACCGCCGTGGCGGCGCGGAGGGGTATCTGCTCGATCTCGCCGACCTGCAGCGGGCTGCCGGCGACACCGTCGCCTACTTCGGCATGAGCCACCCGGAGAACGAGTCGCCCCTGCCGTACGCCGCGCGGTTCCCGTCCGAAGTGGAGTTGGAGCCGACGCCGAGCGGGGTACGGCCCCGCGCGGTGGCCGTCGGCCGGATGCTGTGGTCACCGACGAGCCGCCGCGGGCTGGCCCGGGTGATCGACGACTTTCGGCCGGACGTGCTGCACCTGCACAACATCTACCACCAGCTCTCCCCGTCGGTGCTCGCCGCGGCCCGGGCCGCCGGTGTGCCGTGTGTGCTGACCATGCACGACTACAAGCTCGCCTGCCCGAGCTACCAACTGCTGGACCGGGGTCGCCCCTGCCAGGCGTGCGTCACCGGTGGCCCGTTGCAGGCGGCCCGTCGCCGCTGCAAGGACGGATCGCTGTCGCGCAGTGGCCTGCTCGCCGTCGAGTCCTGGTTGCACAGGCAGTTCGACGCGTACGACCCGGTGCAGCTCTTCGTGAGCCCGAGCGGGTTCCTGGCCGACGTGATGCGCCGCGCTGGCGTCTACCCGGACCGGCTGCGGGTGGTCAACCACTTCGTCGACCTGACCGGCGTCGCGGCCAAGCAGACGCCCGGCGGCGGTGTCGTCTTCGCCGGCCGGCTCGCGCCGGAGAAGGGTGTCGACGTGCTGATCGAGGCGACCGCCGCGCTGCCGGACGGGGTCAGCGTGGACATCGCCGGAGACGGCCCGGCCCGCCCGGAGTTGGAGGCGCTCGCCGCGCGGCGGGTGCCCGGCCGGGTCCGGTTCCACGGCCGTCTGGACAAGCCGCGCCTGCACGAGCTGATCCGGTCGGCGGCGGTGGTCGCCGTTCCGTCCCGGTGGCACGAGAACCAACCGATGGCGGTGCTGGAGGCGTTCGCCTGCGGTGTGCCGGTGGTCGCCACCGACCTGGGCGGTCTTCCCGAACTGGTCGAGCCCGAGGTGGATGGCCGCGTCGTCGCCGCCGACGCGCCGACGGCCCTCGGCGACGCGCTCAACGACCTCCTGGCCGACCCGGAGCGGGCGTACCGGATGGGCCGGGCCGGCCGGGCGAAGATCGCCGCCCAGTTCGCCCCGGACCGGCACCTGGACCGGATCCGTGGGCTGTACGCGGAGGCCGCCGAGGCGCTGCCGTCGCGGCGGCGGGCCGCCCGGGGCACCGCCGGTGGGGGAGCGGTCCGATGAGCCCGGTACGGGTGCTCTACCTCGCCGGCAGTGGTCGCAGTGGCAGCACACTGGTGACCACGGTCCTGGGACAGTTGCCGGGCTTCTTCGCTGCGGGCGAGCTGCGGTACCTGTGGCGGCGCGGGATCCTGGAGAACCGGCAGTGCGGCTGCGGATCCCCGGTCGCCGACTGCCCGCTCTGGGCCCGGGTGCGCGCCGACCTGACCGACGCCGACCCGGCCGGGATCGCCGCCCGGTTGGCCCAGCGGCTGCGGCTGCGCGGGCTGCCCGCACTGCTGCGCCGCCAGCGTCGGGGGCAGCCGCCGGTAGCGGGCCACCCCGACGACACGCAGCTGGCCCGGCTCTACGCCTCGATCGCCGAACACGCCCTGGCCGGCCGGCCGGACGGCGTCATCGTCGACTCCTCCAAGCTGCCGCCGTACGGGGCCCTGCTCAGCAGCCTGCCCGGCATCGACCTGTACGTCCTGCACGTGGTGCGCGACCCGCGCGCCACCGCGTACTCCTGGCGTCGCCGACGCCCGCTGGACGGGCGCGCCGACGATGAGCTGATGAGCCGGCCACCGGTCGGCAAGGCCGCGCTGCTCTGGCTGGTCTGGAACACCGCGACGGTACGGCTGTGGGGCGACCGCCGTCGTGCGCCGGGCCGCTACCTGCGGGTGCGGTACGAGGACTTCGTGGCCGATCCGGCTGGCGTCACCGCCCGGATCGCCGGCTTCGTCGGCGCGCCTCCCGACGAGCTTCCGTTTCCGACACCGGCCACGGTGCGGCTCGCCCCCACCCACTCGGTGGCCGGCAATCCGTCGCGGCACCGCACCGGACTTGTCGACGTGGTCGCCGACACCGAGTGGCTGACCGGGCTACCCACCCGCGCGTACGCCGTGGTGACCGGGCTGACCGCCGTGGTCTTGCCCCGGTTCGGCTACCCGTTGCGTCGCCCGGCGGCCACCTCTCCCGCCGCCCGCCTCGCCGCGGAACCGGCTGTCTCTCCGTCACCCGCCACCCGGCAGGAAGGCTGAACGATGCTCTCACTGGTGGTGGGCACCGGTCGCTGCGGTTCGACACTGGTCCAGGAGTTGCTCTCCCGGCATCCCGCTGTCGGCTTCGTCTCCGGCCTGGACGACAAACTGGCCCGGCTCAACCCCAAGGGCAGGTTCAACGGCGCGCTCTACCGGCGTTCGGCGCCGCGCCCGGCGGGGATGACCTCGCTGCGTCACAGTCGACGACTGCTGGAGCGGGGTCGGCTGCGGGTGGCGCCGTCGGAGGCGTACCACCTGCTCGACCGGCAGGTGCTTGCCGGCTTCTCCCGGCCGTGTCGGGACCTGGTCGCCGAGGACCTGACCCCGTTCGTGACCCGGCGGCTGCGGGCCTTCTTCGACGAGCGGATCGCACGGCAGGGCTGCCAGCAGTTGGTGCACCACGTCACCGGATGGCCACGGACCGGCCTGCTGCACGCCGCGTACCCGGACCTGCGGGTGGTCAACGTGGTGCGCGACGGCCGGGCGGTGGCCAATTCGTGGCTCCAGATGGGCTGGTGGGACGGGTGGCGTGGGCCGGACAACTGGATCTACGGCCCGCTCCCGTCCGACCTGCGCGAGGAGTGGGCCGAGTCCGGTCGCTCCTTCCAGGTGCTCGCCGCGCTGGGCTGGAAGATGCTGATGGACGCCTTCGCGCAGGCCCGGCTGCGTCACCCGGTCGACCAGTGGTTGGACGTGCGCTACGAGGACCTGGTCGAGCAGCCGCGCGAGCAGGTCGGCCGGATGCTCGACTTCCTCGGGTTGAGCTGGTCGACAGCCTTCGAGAAGGGCTTCTCCCGTTACGACTTCACTGTGGGCCGGGCGGAGGCGTACCGGGACGAACTCAGCCCGGCGCAGCTCGCCGCTATCGAACGGGTGCTGGAGAAGCCGCTGGCCGAGTGGGGCTACCCGGCCTACGGCACGCTGCAGGAGTAGAGCACAGCCGTCAGCATGCTGACCGTGCCGGTGACCGGGGTCGACGTCCAGCCGCCCGGGCCGTTCGCCACCAGGTTGAAGGTGCCGCTCCCGATGGACAGCAGCGCCCCGGAGAGGGTGATCGAGGTGGCGCTGGGGCCGAGAGTGCCGCCGCCGGTGAAGCCGCCCGACAGCGACCAGGTGAAGCCGCTGCGCGTCAGGCCGCCGACCGGCAGGGTCCAGGTGAAGGTCGGCGGGGTGAGCAGACCCGCTGTGCACTGCAGGTTGGTCGGTGGGTTGACGGTGCCGGCCTGCAGCGAGCCGCGGCCGTACTCGGTGTCGGTCCAGGCGGCCAGCGTCGACTGCGGCGGTGGGAGCACGACGGCGGTGCCGGCGAGCAGCAGGGCCGTGGCACCGGCGAGCCAGCGCCGCCGGACGTGACCGGTTCGCTGCCGGGTCGGCAGAGCGCGAATGCGTGCACGTCTCACGGCCGCCCCACGGGGATGCGGTACCGGCGCGCGGCGCGCACGAGCAGCAGACCGGTGAAGAGCGCACCGCCTCCGGCCAGCAGCGGTGTCCACAGGTTGGTTCCGGTGCGCGGCAGCGGGCCGACAGTGCCGCCCGCCGATGCGCTGTCGCCGAACCCGGTCGCAGTGACGATCAGGTCCGCCGACCCCGAGGCCACCGAGTTGGCGAGCAGGCTCGCGGTGACGAGCACCCAACGCTGCTGGTCGGCGCGCATCGAGCTGATGATGATCGGGTGTGCGGCCAGTCTGGTGGCAGGACCGTCGGCGAGGACCTGCTCACCCTGGCCGGTGGGGCAGGCACCCTTCACCCACCGGATGGCGCAGACGGCGACCTTCACCTGAAGTCCGTCCGGTCGGACGGTGAGGGGGCCCGACGCCGAGAGCGAGATGGTCACCTCACCGGGCTGCCTCGCGTGTGCCGATACGCCCACCTGCCAGGGCACTGGCTGGTCCGGCGCCAGGTTCGTCATGCGATCGTTGTCGCCGATCGAGACCAGTGTGAGGTGCCTGCTCCGGATGACCTCCTCGGTGGTGTCCGCACGGGCCTGGCCCGGCGTCGCCAGGACCGCGGCGGCGACGCCCGGCAGTACCGCCAGCACCACCAACATGCGCCCCAGCGTCGAGTCGCCGTGCGCTCCCGGACCGCTCGGCTGGGTGCCGATCTCCGGCACTGCCCCCGCGTCGTCCGGCACCGCCGAATCCGGTCGCCGGCGTCGCCGGGTCCCCTGCTCGCCCCCGCGCGGCCAGAACGCCCACGTGACGATCGCGGCGGCCCCGATCGTGATCAGACTCGTGGCGTACACGTTCGACACGGCTCGCACCGCGTACCCGAGCCTGGGCACCGACCACTCCACGAGCCGTACGTGGCTCACCGCGTGCGGTGCGGCGTCGTTGGTCGCGTTCGCGTCCCCCCGCAGGGTGAGCAGGCGGGTGGGCCCGCCGCCGTTGGCGATGTCGACGACCCGGTGGGTGATCGGTGCCAGCGGCGTGCGGTCGACGGTGACGACGTCTCCCACGTGGACCTCGGACGCGGGGATCTCCCGCACCACGGCCAGTGACCCGGCGGGAATGGTCGGGCCCATCGACCCGGTCTTGAACAGGATGAGCGAGATGTCGAAGAAGAACGCCAGCGGGACGAGGACGACGCAGGCCGACCCACCGACGGCGAGCGCTGTCAGCACCAGGTCGCCGACCCGGGCGAGGGTGCCGTGCCGTCGACGTTCGCGTCCCACCATCTGCAGATCCTTTACGTAGACGTGGCAGTGAACACCCAGGTGACGATCCCGGTCGTGCCCTGGTACGCGTTGCTGGCGCCGGCCTGGACCCGGACCTCGAAGCAGAACCGCAGCTGCGGCGTCGCGCCGCTCGGCACGGTGATGGGGGACGACACCGGCGAGCCGGGAACCGCGGTGATGGCGGAGTAACCGGGCCCGACGATCCAGGTGGGTGAACCGGAGAAGGCGGCGGCGGCACACGTGGTGCTGGTGGTGGCGGTCCGCACCGCCCGGTACTCGAGCGCGGGCAACAGGGCGCCGGAGTTGTTCGACGAACTCGTCAGCGCGACAGTGCCGCCGACGTTCGTCGTCGAGGTCGTCCGGATGTCGATGAAGGCGTAGAACGACACCGAGGGGGACATCGCCGTCGCGTTGAACGCCAGCGCCGCGGCGTTCGCCACCGGGGTGTGGCTGGCCCAGGTACTGGAGGCGGTCTGCGATTCGGTGCCGAAGACGCTCGCGCCGAACGACCCGGTGCCGTACTCGCTGTCGGTCCACGCGGCGAGCGTGGACGTCGTCCCCAGGCCGAGAACGAGGGCGCCAGCGAGTACGGCACGGGTCCGGCGAAGCCGTGGTGTTCCGGCCGGCGTCCGACGGTTGACCACGGCCACCACCTAGACGGACTCGGCCAGGAGCTGCCAGGTTTCCGTTACCGACGTGCCCTGCACCAGAGTGCCCCCGGCCGTGACGACGAAGCAGAGGTTCACCGGAGCGCCCGGCGTCGTGGGAGGGGTGCCCTGCGTCAGGTTGAACGGCACCGCGCCGGCCACCGAGTTGAGCGGAGTGCCCTGCGCCACGATCCAGGTCGGGGTGGTGGGTGTCGCGCTGCAGTCGGCGAAGGCCGGGACGGTCGCGATCCCGTAGGTGAGGCCGACGAAGGCGGGTGGAGCGGGGGTCGCTGACGCCACAGTGACTGTCGCGTCGTACGTCGTGGCGGCGGTCAGCCGGACGGCGAACGGTGCCGCGACCACGTCACCGGGGCTGATGTCGTCGAAGCCGGTGCTGAAGGTCAACGCTGCCGCCGTGCCGGCGGTGTTGTGCTCGGCGTAGGTGGTGCCGTTGGTGCTGCCCTCCATGCTGAAGGTGCCCGCCGTGAACGTGCCGGTGGCGTACTCCGAGTCGTTCCAGGCGGCGAGGGTGATCGTGGCACCGAGGCCGAGGACGATTCCTCCGGCCAGGATGGCCTTCAGCTTGCGGCGGCGGCCTCGACTGCTCGGTTTCTCCACTGCCACCCCTGTCGGTTCGCTCAATGTGTCCTCCTCGGTGCTGGGCGGTTGGTTGTCGTGGGCCGGTGCCAGCGGCGCAAGGATCACGATAAGCACCAGACATGGACAAAACACCCAAAGCACTCAAGTCGGCACGAGAGGGTGCAGGCGGGCGGCCGGACCCACCGGTCGGCACTATCGACGGACGTCGCGGGGCCGGTTAATCTTTGGCCCCACACCATCGATGTGAGGAGATGCGATGGCGCGCCGTACCGGCCGACCCTCCTACCAGCTGGACAAGGCCGACGTGCGCCGCCAGCGAACAGTGCGCTCGGTAGCCGTCGCGGGGGTGATCGCACTGGTCACCGCGCTGCTGGGTGGGTTGATCGGCTACCAGGTGGGCCGTCCGGACGCCACCGAGGCGACCATCGCGAGCATCAAGCAGGACGAGGCGAAGCGGGACGCTCAGCAGATCGTGGAGCTGATCGAGACGGCCCGACGGGTCCGCGACCAGGTCGCCCCGGTCCTGACCGCCATCAAGACGGAGACGACCGGCGGACGTGCGCCGGATCCGGCGAAGGCACGCCAGTGGCAGGAGGCCATGCGCCAGGCGGCCGAGCCGTTCGCCGACCCGCCGTCGGGGGCCACCGCCACCAACGTGGCGCGCGGAGGATTGCGCGGAGCTGTCCAGCAGGCGTCGCTGGCCGTCGACGCCTACGCTCTGGCGGCCGGCGTTCCGGTCGCGCAACGGGCGGCCCTGCTGGACGTCACCGCGCGGCAGGCGGCCGAGGCCGCGACGATCTGGTCGGTCGCGGCGACCCAGCTCGATCAGATCAGCGTCGATTCCGGCCAGGGTCACCAGCACGTGTTCCTGGACACAGACCCCCACGAAGGGGCCCTCACCCCGGACGGGGCGGCCGAGGGAACCGGTGGCTGAGGCACTTTGCGGGGCAAGTGTCGGGTTTGCCGGCGGAGGTGGCCGGGCGGGGTCGACCGAGCGGTCACGGTGTGATCTGGGGGCGACGCGCCGGATCGGGTACGGTCGCTTATCGCAAAGTCTATGAACCAGATTGGCTTTCTGTGCAATGGAAGCCGAATCGGAGGGACACAGCCGTGAGGTTCCCCAACGCCGTCCGTCAGGCCGGCCTCGTCGTGGCCGTCGCCGCCCTCGCGCTGACCGCGGGTTGCGCGAAGAAGGACGACAGCGAGGTCCAGGCGAGCGGCGTCAAGCTGGTCGCGGCGGGCAAGCTGACCGTCTGCACCCACCTGCCGTACCCGCCGTTCCAGTCCAAGGACGCCAGCGGCAAGGTGACCGGCTTCGACGTCGAGATCATGGACCTGGTCGCCAAGGAGCTCGGCGTCGAGCAGACGATCATCGACACCCCGTTCGAGGGAATCAAGTCCGGCCAGGACCTCAACACCGGCAAGTGCGACGCGGCAGCCGCCGGCATGACCATCACCGAGGAGCGGCGGAAGGTCGTCGACTTCTCCGACCCCTACTTCGACGCCACCCAGGCGATGCTGGTGAAGACCGGCAAGACGTACAAGTCGCTCGACGACCTCAAGGGCAAGAACCTCGGCGTCCAGGCGGCCACCACGGGTCGTGACTACGCCAAGAAGCTCGAGGCGGAGAAGGGCCTGAAGCTCGTCGAGTTCGAGGACCTCGCCGCCCTCCAGCAGGCCGTCTCCAACGGCCAGGTCGAGGCCGCCATCAACGACCTGCCGGTCTGGACCGAGTACCTGAAGAAGAACCCGGGCGGGTTCGAGGTGGCCGCCGAGTTCGACACCGGCGAGCAGTACGGCTTCCCCGTGAAGAAGGACGCCAACCCGGAGTTGCTCAAGAAGATCAACGAGGTGCTGGCCAAGGCCAAGCAGGACGGCACGTACAACACGATCTACGAGAAGTGGATCGGTAAGCAGCCGAGCGCCTGAGCCGCGCACAGCGGCCGAGCGCCTGAGCCGCGCACAGCGGCCGAGCGCCTGAGCCGCGCACAGCGGCCGAGCGCCTGAGCCGCGCACAGCGGCCGAGCGCCTGAGCGCCGCGTAGTACCGGAGGGCGCGCGTCCCGCGCGCCCTCCGACGTCGGTAACCTCCGGGAAGGCAACGAGCGAACGTGAAGCTGCGACGCCGCCAGCGGGAGCGGCTGTCTCTCGGGCTCCAGTACCTGGTCTTCATCGCCATCATCGCCACGGTGCTCGTCGCCGCGGACTGGGACAGGTTGGCCGACGCGTTCTTCCGCGTCGACATCATCAAGTCGATGTTCCCGACGATCATCACCGTCGCGCTGCGCAACACCATTCTCTACACGCTGGGCGCGTTCGCCTTCGGCCTCGTGTTCGGCACCATCCTGGCGCTGATGCGCCTGTCCCGGGTGGCCCCGTACCGCTGGGTGGCGACGGCGTACATCGAGCTGTTCCGGGGTCTGCCCGCGCTGCTGGTGCTCTTCCTCGTCGGGTACGGCATCCCGATCGCCTTCCCGGAGCGCGAGATTCCGGGCGGGGTGTTCGGTTCGATCGCGATCGGCCTCGGGCTGACCGCCGCGGCGTACATGGCGGAGACGATCCGGGCCGGCATCCAGGCCGTGCCGAAGGGGCAGATGGAGGCGGCGCGGACCCTCGGCATGTCGCACTTCACCGCCATGCGCACGATCGTCATCCCGCAGGCGTTCCGGATCGTGATCCCGCCGCTGACGAACGAGCTCATCCTGCTCACCAAGGACTCGTCGCTGGCCTACGTGCTCGGGGTGACGGCGCAGACGATCGAGATCACGAAGTTCGGTCGGGACATGCTCAACGACCGGGTGAACGCGACCCCGCTGCTGGTGGCCGGCCTCGCCTACCTGGTGATCACCCTGCCGCTGTCGCAGGTGGTACGACGCCTCGAACTCCGCTACGCCAAGGCCCGGTGACCCTGATGACGACCACCCCATCCCGCCCCGCCGTGGAGATCCGCGACCTGCACAAGTCCTTCGGGCCGCTCAAGGTGCTCAAGGGCATCGACTTCGAGGTCGGCCAGGGTGAGGTGGTCTGCGTCATCGGGCCGTCCGGCTCCGGCAAGTCGACCCTGCTGCGCTGCGTCGACCTGCTGGAGGAGCCGACCGCCGGCAAGATCTGGGTGAACGGGGTCGAGATGACCGACCCCGACGTCGAGATCGACGCGGTCCGCCGCGGCATCGGCATGGTGTTCCAGTCGTTCAACCTGTTTCCGCACCTGACCGTCCTGAACAACCTCACCATCGCCCAGCGTCGGGTGCTTCGGCGAGGTCGGGCCGAGGCCGAGGGGATCGCTCGGGCCAACCTGGAACGCGTCGGGCTCACCGACAAGGCCGACGCCTTCCCGGCGCAGCTCTCCGGTGGGCAGCAGCAGCGGGCGGCCATCGCCCGGTCGCTGTCGATGGAGCCGAAGCTGATGCTCTTCGACGAGCCGACCTCCGCGCTCGACCCGGAACTCGTCGGCGACGTGCTCACCGTCATGCGCAAGCTGGCCGAGGACGGCATGACGATGATGGTGGTCACCCACGAGATGGCGTTCGCCCGCGACGTGGCCGACCGGGTCGTCTTCATGGACGGCGGTGTGGTGGTCGAGCAGGGGCCGCCGCAGGACGTGCTGGGCGCGCCGAAGCACGAACGGACCCGCGCGTTCCTCGCCCGGGTCCTGGACCCGACCCGCGTCGCGCAGCTCGGTCAGCCGGACCAGGCGTCCGCGCCGCCGCAGACCCCCAGCCTGCCGGCGGACGATCGCCACCACCTCTGACAGCACCTCCCGTACGTCCCCACCGGGCTGCCTCATCGAGGGCAGCCCGGCGTTCCTCTGTGCGCTGCCCGGGAGGGGGGCGGCGTCCGCCCCGCCACCGACCAGGTCGACGGGCTCCGTGTCAGCTTCATGTCAATCGACGGACGTCGTGATGTCAAGGTAATCTTTTTGCAATCAGACCTGTACTTTCGTCGATGGATTACATAAGTTGCTGTCATCCATCGAAAGTTCTGAGTCTTCCGAGCAAAGCCCGCGACGAGCCTCACCCTCAGTCGTGCCACCGCCCGTGCTCGGCGGTCAATGCACCCTGCCCTCGTCGCGTCTTCGCCCGGTCGGGAACGGAGACCCATGGACGATCACGCTGGTGGCCCTCACCGCCACCTGTCCCGCAGATCGCTGATCGCCACCGGCGCGCTCGCCGCCGGGGCGTTGGGCGCGTCCGCCCCAACGATCGGCACCGCGTTCGGCGGTAGCCCCGCCCGGGCCGCCGCCGGTGTCACCAAGAAGATCACCATCTACGCCGAGCAGTTGCCCGGCAACCTGTTCGGGTACGGCCTGGCACCCGGTCAGGCCACCGTCCCGGGCCCGATCCTGGAGATGTACGAGGGTGACACGCTGGAGATCACCCTGGTCAACACCACCAACCAGCGGCTGTCCATCCATCCGCACGGGGTGGACTACAGCACCGAGTCCGACGGCAGCCCGTTCAACGCCTCGTTCAACAACCCGGGTGAGACGCGGACGTACGTCTGGCGCTCCCACGAGATGGTGGCCGCGGCGGGTCGGCGGTACATGCCGGGCAGTGCCGGCTACTGGCACTACCACGATCACGCGATGGGCACCGACCACGGCACCGGCGGTGTCGCGAAAGGACTGTACGGCGCCCTGATCGTCCGACGGCGTGGCGACATCCTGCCGTCGAAGCAGTTCACTGCGGTGTTCCACGACATGATGATCAACAACAAGATGGCTCCGGCGACCCCGATGTTCGAGGCGAACCTGGGCGAGCGCGTCGAGTGGATCGCCATCGGCCACGGCAACCTGTTCCACACCTTCCACCTGCACGCGCACCGCTGGGCGGACAACCGCACCGGGATGTTGGAGGGGCCGAGCGACCCGAGCCTGGTGGTCGACAACAAGGACCTCAACCCCGGCAGCTCGTTCGGTTTCCAGGTGCTGGCCGGGGAGGGCGTGGGACCCGGCGCGTGGATGTACCACTGCCACGTGCAGACGCACTCCGACGGCGGCATGGCCGGGATCTTCCTGGTGCGCAACGCCGACGGCAGCATGCCGCCGGGCGCCGAGGAGGCGATCCACCGGTTCCAGGGCCACACCCACACGCACGGAAGCTGACCGAACCGAAAGTGGGGACGGGCATGACCAGAAAACTACGACGAACCCTTGCCGCGGTAGCGGCCTTGGCGACACTGCTCCCGGCGACGACGGCGGCTGCGGCCGCACCACGAACGGCGGCCGCCCCGCAGGCGGCGGTGCCGCAGCAGACAGCGGTCCTGGTGTTCCACGGCCCCGTGGCCGAGCAACAGGACCCGGTCGCACGCGCGGTGGACACCATCAAACAGCTTGGTGCCCTCCATGACATCGATGTCACGGCCACCACGGACCCGGCCGCCTTCACCGCGGCCGGCCTGTCCGCGTACCGCAGCGTGGTCTTTCTCTCCGCGACGGGCGCCGCACTGAACCGCGACCAGGAGTCGGCGCTGCAGAACTACGTCAAGGCCGGCGGCGGTTTCGTCGGCATCGCCGACGCCGCCCGCGCCCAGGTCGACTCCACCTGGTTCACCGGGCTGATCGGCACCCGCCCGGCCGGCGCCATCCCGGTCGCCGAGCCGGTGACCCGGGTGACCGCCAGCGGCGAGAACCCGCCCAACGAGACCAAGGAGAAACTGACCGACGGCGACGCCAACACGAAGTGGCTCGTCCGCACGCCGACCGCCTGGGTGGCGTACGAGTTGAGCGCACCGAAGAAGATCACCGGGTACGCGCTCACGTCGGCCAACGACTCCTCAGGTCGGGACCCGAAGGACTGGACCCTGCAGGGCTCCACCGACGGTCAGAGCTGGACCGACCTGGACCGCCGCACCGGGCAGACCTTCCCGGACCGGTACCAGACCCGGCGGTTCGACATCGCCGCGCCGCAGGAGTTCACGCGCTACCGGCTCAACGTCACAGCGAACAGCGGTGAACCGCTGGTCCAACTCGCCGACCTGCGCCTGTTCACCGGCAGCACCACCGCCCCGGAGCCACCCGCGGTGAACCGCGCGGTGGTGAACATCCTGGACCGCAAGCACCCGGCCACCGCGTCGCTGCCGATGACCCTCACCCGGTCCGACCGCTGGGAGAACTGGGACCCGAATCCGATCGGGACCGTGCACACGCTCGCCCAGGTCGAGGAGCGGCACTACAACCCGGGGGCGGCCGCCAACGGCGCCTTCCACCCGGTGTCCTGGTGCCGGGACTACGACGGCGGCCGGTCGTTCTACACCGGCATGGGCCACACCGAGGGCAGCTACGGCGAGGAGGCGTTCCGCACGCACCTCGTCGGCGCCCTCAACTGGACCACAGGTCGGGTACGCGGCGACTGCCAGGCCACCATCGCCGCGAACTACAAGGTGGAGCGACTCACCGCCGCCAACCAGACCGGGCAGCTGGACCAGATCGGCGAGCCGCACGGGCTCACCATCGCGCCGGACGGCACTGTCTTCTACGTCGGCAAGGCGGCCTGCCCGAGCGGCCCGATCGCGGACTGGAACAACCCGAAGGTCGGCTTGGGTTGCGGCACCATCCACTCCTTTGACCCGCGAACCAAGCAGGTCAAGCTGCTCACCACCCTGGAGGTGATGGGCAACCGGGGCAGCGGCTCCGAGTTGGTCAAGAACGAGGAGGGTCTGCTCGGCATCGTGCCCGACCCCGCGTTCGCCGAGAACGGCTGGCTCTACGTCTACTGGATGCCACACGACTCGGTCGACCGGGTGAAGCGGGTCGGTCAGCGGACCGTCTCGCGGTTCACCTACGACCGGCAGGCGCAGAGCGTCGACCAGGCGACCCGCAAGGACCTGTTGCAGTTCCCGGTGCAGATCCACAGCTGCTGCCACGCCGGCGGCGGCATGGCGTTCGACGCCAAGGGCAACCTCTACGTCGGCTCCGGCGACAACAACTCCTCCGAGGGGTCGCAGGGCTACGCCGGCAACAACTGGACCCAGGAGTACGAGGGGATCTCGTTCCAGGACGCCCGCCGCACGTCGGGTAACACCAACGACCTCGCCGGCAAGATCATCCGGATTCACCCGGAGCCGGACGGCACGTACACCATCCCGGAGGGCAACCTGTTCCCACCGGGCACCGAGAAGACCCGGCCGGAGATCTACGTGATGGGCGTACGCAACATCGCCCGCCTCCAGATCGACCCGGTGCACCAGTGGCTGACCGCCGGCTGGGTCGGCCCGGACGCCTCGTCGCCCAGCCCCACCCTGGGCCCGGCGAAGTACGAGACGGCCACCATCATCACCTCCGCCGGCAACCAGGGCTGGCCGTACTGCATGGGCAACCGGCAGCCGTACCGCGACCGCAGCAACACCGACGCGACGGTGCTGACCGGCTGGTACGACTGCGACAACCTGAAGAACACCTCGCCGCGCAACACCGGACTGGAGGACATCCCGGCGGCCCGGGACAACATGATCTGGTACTCGCCCGACGGTGGCGGCCCGGTGTTCCCGAAGCGGACCGACGGCAGCGGCCTGCCGACCTACGTGGCGGCCGACGCCACTTACACGCAGCCGTACCTGCGCGGCGGCGGACAGGCCATCATGTCCGGCCCGACGTACCACCGGAGCCTCGTCGACACCACCAGCGGCGTGGCGTGGCCGGAGCACTGGGACGGCAAGTGGTTCATCGGCGACCAGTCGAACGCCGCCAACCGGGTCGCGGTCACCGTCGACCCGGCCGGCGTGCCGCAGGCCGCCCCACCGGTGTACGCCGAGTCGCTGCGGGCCATCATCCCCGGTGGCAACGGCGACAACCGGCTGCAGAGCTGGATGGACGCGAAGTTCGGCCCGGACGGCGCGCTCTACCTGCTCGACTACGGCGGCGGCTTCTTCAGCCTGCACGCGAACCAGAAGCTGATCCGGGTCACCTACACCGGCGGGGCGCCCACCCCGGCACCGGCGGCGACCTCGGTCGCCGTGCAGAACAAGCCACTGACCATCGCCTTCACCGGTTCCCGCTCCGGCGGCGTCAGCCACCGCTGGGAGTTCGGCGACGGCGCCACGTCGACCGAGGCGGACCCGCGGCACACCTACACCACTGTCGGCACCTACACGGCGAAGCTCACCGTCACGTACGCCGACGGTCAGACGGCGACGGTGCAGACCACTGTGACGGTGGGCTGCGCGGTGCCCGACGACCGGTCGACGGTGTGGCTCGGCGACACCGACACCGGGGTGCCCAGTCGCACTGTCGGGCAGGGCTGCACGGCCAACGACCTCATCGACGACGAGAGCACCTGGGCCGACCACAACGGTTTCGTCCGGCACGTCACAGCGGTCGCCCGCACGTTGCAGGACGACGACCTGCTCAGCACCCGCGAAGCCGGCACCCTCACCCGCCTGGCCGCCGCGTCGCAGATCGGCCGGGACGGGCACACCGGGTACGAGCCGCTCTTCGACGGCACCACCGAGTCGCTGCGCGGTTGGCAGCAGGCGCCGTCGGGACAGTTCGGCATCCAGCCGGACGGGTCACTGCGCTCCAGCGGCGGCCTGGGCATGCTCTGGCACACCAAGGAGCTGGGCGACTTCTCGCTGAAGTTGCAGTTCCGGGACATCGCGCCAGGCACCGGCCGGGCCAACACCGGAGTCTTCATCCGGTTCCCGGACCTGCGAACACCCCTCGACCAGCGGCCACCGGACAGCTGCGGCACTGTCGGGTCGGCGCGGACCTCGGCGGCCTGGATGGCGATCTACTGCGGACACGAGATCCAGATCTACGACGGTGACACCGGTGAGCCGCAGAAGACCGGCTCGGTCTACAACTTCGACCCGGTGCCGCTGGCCCAGGCCGGCGTGACGCCGAAGAACGAGTGGAACGACTACGAGATCCGCGCCGTCGGGCAGCACTACACGATGATCCGCAACGGCGTGGTGATCAACGAGTTCGACAACACGCCCGGCAAGCAGTCGTCGCGAGCCGGCGACCCGCCGACCGACCTGCGGCAGTTCCTGCGCGGCTTCATCGGCCTGCAGAACCACGGTGACAACGACCTGACCGAGTTCCGCAACATCCGTGCGCGGGAACTCTAGGAGTGACGATGACGAGACGACTGACGGCCGCGCTGGCGGCGCTCCTGCTCACGGTGATCCCGTTGGCAGTGGCGCCCGCCTCCGCCGCCCCGCGCGTCGCCGCCGACCAGGTGTTGACCTGGACCGCCGACGACAGCATCACCCAGTACAAGTCCGCGCCCACCACGGCGGTGGCCGGAGCGACAACGATCATCTGGGAGAACAGCGCGGCCACCGGCAACACCACCGGGATGCCGCACACGCTGACCTTCGACACCAGCACCGAGGGCTACAACCACGACGTCACACTCAACATCCTGGCCAGCCCGTTCGACGCCAACGACGGCCGCCACCAGGCGACAGTGACGCTGACGCCGGGCCGGTACCGGTACTTCTGCTCGATCCCCGGCCACAGCTCGATGGTCGGTGAGCTGGTGGTCACCGACGGCGGTGGCGGTGGCGACACCACCGCGCCGACAGTGACCGCCGCGGTCTCCGGCGACCAGGACCAGGACGGCAACTACCTCGGCGCGGCCACCGTGACAGTGACGGCCACCGACGCCGACTCGGGGGTGCAGACCGTCGAGTACCAGGTCGACGACACCAGCTTCCTGCCGTACACCGAGCCGGTGCGGGTGACAGCGATCGGCGACCACGCGGTGCAGTTCCGCGCTACCGACCAGGCCGGCAACACCAGCGCCGTCGGCTCGGTGGCGTTCCGGATCGTCGAGCCGGGGGAGGACGACACCACAGCGCCGGTGGTCGCGATCGCGCTGGCCGGCGACCGCGACGACGACGGCAACTACATCGGTACGGCCACCGCCACGTTGACCGCCACCGACAGCGGATCCGGCGTCGCCACCATCGAGTACGCCCTGGACGGCGCGGCCTTCGCCGCGTACACGAACCCGATCGTGGTGAACGCGGCCGGGATGCACATGCTGCACTACCGGGCCACCGACGTCGCCGGGAACACGTCGGCGGAGCAGATGTCCCACTTCACAGTGGTCGAACCGCAGGCGGAGGACACGACTCCACCCACTGTCGCCGCCACTGTGGCCGGTGACCGCAACGACGACGGCGGGTACGTCGGCGGCGCGACAGTCACCGTCACGGCCACCGACGCCGAGTCCGGCGTGGCGAAGATCGAGTACGCGCTCGACGCCGGGGCCTGGACGGTGTACACCGCTCCGGTCGCCGTCCGCGCACCCGGCGCGCACACAGTGCGGTACCGGGCGACCGACACGGCGGGGAACTCCTCCACCGAGCAGTCGACGTCGTTCACAGTGGTGGTCGACGGCACCGACCGCTGCCCCGACTCGGACACCCGGGCCACCGTGATCATCGACGGCGGCGACACCGGTGTGGCCAACGCGGACACCGGCGACGGCTGCACCATCAACGATCTGATCGACGAACACGCCGACTACCCCGGCCACGCCGAATTCGTCCGACACGTCGAAACGGTCACCGCCGCGCTCGTGACCGGCGGCACGCTCGACCGGCGGCAGCAGGGCGCCATCGTCCGGGCTGCGGCCCGATCGGACGTCGGCGCATGAGTCCTCGAACCTCACCGACAGGGAGAACCACGATGCCCGGACGTACCGTCGCCAAGCTCGCCACCGTGAGCGCCGTCATCGCGGCCTCGGTGCTGGCCGTGGCGCCCACCGCACACGCCGACCTGGTCACCCACTGCATCGGCACCGGCGGCGCGGTGACAGTGCCCAACGACCTGCTCGTGCCCGCCGGCGAGTCCTGCGCGCTCACCGGCACCACGATCACCGGCAACGTCACCGTCGCGGCCGGCGGCAACCTGGTGGTGACCGGTGGCCGGGTCAGCGGCGAGGTACGCGTGTCCGCGGACGGCTACCTCGACGCCACCGACACCACAGTCGACGGGCAGGTGGTGCTGGCCGCCGGCGGGTACGGCATCTTCCTCTCCAACGCCCAGACCGGCAACGTGACAGTGCGACCGAAGGGCAGCGCGACCATCGACAGCTTCCTGTTCGCCGAGGGGTCGACGGTCGCCGGGACCGTCACCGTCGGCGCCGGTGAGGTCCGGCTCGACGGTGGCACCCAGGTGCAGCGCAACCTCAGCAGCACCGGCACCTACTACACCGACCTGCACGACTCGTTCGTGGACGGCACGCTGTCGGTGCTCAACAGCGCCACCGGCAGCGTCGTGTGCGGCAGCGCGGTGCGCGGCAAGGCCACGTTCGCCGGCAACCTGGGCGGCGTGCAGGTGGGCCCGAACGGCACGCTCGACAGCTGTGCCTCCGGTGGCTACTGGGGCGGGGACGTGAGCATCACCAGCACCACCGGCGGCGTCACCGTCGACGACAACATCATCAACGGCCAGTTGACGGTGACCGACAACAACCCGGCCGCCCAGGTGGCCGCCAACAACCGGATCCGCGGCGGGGTGACCGGCGACCAGGCGGCCACGACCACCAACCGGTCGGCCCGGGTGGCCGGCCCGGATCGGGAGGACGCCGGCGACCAGCGGGCCGAGGTCCGCCGTACCTCGGCGGTGCAGGAGGCCACCGAGGCGGGCGCCGCCCGGCTCTAGACGAGTGAGTCCAACCCTGGCTGGGGCGTGGGCGCGCAGCCGGCGGCCGGCGGTGACCGTCGGTCACCTCCGTCGGGGCGGATGCGGCAGTGAGGGGTATACCTCAGGGGCATATTCATACCTCTGAGGTATACCGCTCACCAGCACATGGAGAGGGTGGGCTAGCCAAAGCGCCGCCCTCAGCCCCAGAGTCAGCACGAGTGCGAGGCACACGCGAGAGCGGCCGGTCGCCCCCAGGGGGTGACCGGCCGCCGCCGTCGGGCCTCGTCGACTAGAAGTTACCGGCCGAGTTGCACTTGACGCCCTGGTCGAGGCAGTTGCGCACCCGTGCGGCGAGCGCCTCGTCCTTCCACGCGTTGAAGAAGTCCGCGTGCATGGAGAACGACGTGCCGGACGCGAGCGTGATGCCGTCCGTGTTCGCGCTCAACGGGTACGAGATCACGAAGGACACCGAGGGGACGGGCACCGGGTGGCTCCTGGGGCACGCCCCGGTGTGGTCCCCGTTGGCCATGTGCGCCTTGTGGTCGGGGCTGTCGAGGTGCTTGCCGTCCCAGCAGTCCGGGAAGGTGATCTGCCGGACGATGTTCGCGGTCTTGGCGCAGACCGGGAACGTCTTGTCGGCGCTGCGGCCGATCTCGCCGCCGATGCCGGCGCACCAGAAGTGGTTGCCCTGCTTGTCCGGGGTGTCGACCTGGTTCTTGGCGTTACCGGTGATCATTCGCAGGCCGAACGGGAACGGCTGGGTCTTGCCCGGGTCCTTCAGGCGGGAACCGTAGTAGACGGTCACCTCCTTCGGGTCCACGACCTTGCCGTTCTGGTACATCGTCGGCACCCAGTAGGCGGACTGGTCGTCCGGCGAGTTGCAGGTGGTCGCCTTGGACGCCCGCAGCGATTCGGCTGTCGAGTTGGCGTCGGTCGACCTGTTGCCCCAGAACGTGTGGTTGTGCGAGCCGCCCACCAGCTTCGGCAGCACGATCGGGTCGTCGCTGTTGTGGTGGCTGGTCGTACAGCCGACGTTGAATTCGGGCACCTTGACGGGGTTGCCGGTCACCGGCTTGGGCTTACGCGCGAAGAACGCCTTCGTCGCGGCGGCCTGAGCGGCGGCGTCGATGGTGATCCAGCCGCCGGACGCGGTGGGCGGGGCGGCGCTGGTCGCCGGCGTTCCCGGCTTGCCCGGCGCGGACGGGGTTGCCGAGGTGCCCGGGGCGCTCGGCGTGGCCGACGGGCCGCCAGGGGCGGTGGCCGTCGGCGCATCCGGGCCGGGCAAGCCGATGCCGGTGTCGCTGGACGGGCCGGACGCCCCGGGGGTGCCCGGCGCCTCCTTGCATCCGCCGGCGAGCGCCACGCTCACCAGCAGCAGGGCGGTGACGGAGCGACGGTGTCGAGGGGTGGATCGGAGATTCATCAACGGGGGCGCACCTTTCTTCCGAGCACGAAGAATACGAGTCGGCCCCCTGCTCGTTTCCGACTGAAACGATTAATTCTCCCTTAAATATCGCTCAGCGATTGCCTGGTCAGGTTTGTGGAGTGGCCGTGATGTCGGCTCGATCTCAATTCTTTGATTTTCCTCTAAAAACCGTAATCGACGGCTGCGGCGGCACTCTGCTTCTCTGCTGGGTCCCCGCGACCGCCGTCCTGCTCAACACTTGTCCCGTGCCTTGCGCAGGAAGGTCTCCCGGGACACGACAGTCGTCGAGTCCTGTCCGCGCGGCGCCAGCACCTGGTCCGGGCCGATCCGTGGGAGGTCTGCGAGGGTGAAGTCCACCGGGATGGAGTGACGGCGGCTTGACCCCACGACGGTGTAGGTGACCCCGGGCAGAAATTCGGTGAGCGGCTCGACGTCCGGATCGATGCCCGCCTCGGCCGCTGGGGTACCGACAACGCCGGCGACCTCCCAGCCCTCCGGCGGCTGACCCAACAGGGCGACTTCCACGATCTCGCTCGCGGGCGGGCCGTCGATGCTCCACCTGATCAGGGTTCGTTTGCCCGGTTCACCCTGATGGTTGTTCTCGAATACCGCGAGGCGCGCGTACCTGTCCTCGCAGGTGACCAGTACGCCGACGGGCTGGCCATCCTGGACGGCGAGGGCGGCGATCGGCTCATCCGGTGGGGTGCAGGCGGTCAGGAGGAGGAGGGGCAGCGGGAGCAGAATCCACTGACGTCGTCTTCTGCGCATGTCGGCCAGCATTCCACGGCGGCATCACGCTTCGATGCCCCGAGGATCACGAAAGGGAAGCGCAACGGACGGACCCGGACCGCGTGCCGTGCCGAACGTTCCCACCTTCGTTGCGTGATTTCCGGAAACAGCACAGGGCACCGTCGGCGCGGAGAGAATTGCCGCCACGGAGCACGCGGAAGCCGGGGGACGTTCGATGGGTTTACGAAGGCGTATGGCGCTCGTTGCGGTGACCGTCGCGGCGACACCGCTGGTCCTCGGTGGGTGCACCACCGAGCGAAAGGCCGCCGTGCGTCCCGCCGAGCAGGTGGTGCCCTCGCCCGAACTGACCCTCACGCCCGCCGATCTCTCCCGGGACGTGCCGCTCAGCGCCGAGGTGGCTCCGCTCGTCACGGGCGGGAAGATCACCGCCGTGCGCATCGTCGACGACACCGGCGCGCTGGTCCGAGCGGAGCCACGCGAGGACGGCTCGGCCTGGGTGCCGAGCGCTCCGTTGCGCCCGCAGCACACCTACACCGCGGCGGTGACCGCCACCGGCGACTCCGGGCGGACCACCACCCGCACCACCACCTTCACCACCGCGGCGGCGTCGACGAAGCCGCAGGTGAGCAGCACCCTGTACTTCGCCGACAAGCAGACGTACGGCACCGCGATGCCGGTGACCATCGGTTTCGATCCGCCCATCGCCAGGGCGGCCCGGGCCGACGTGCAGCGTCGGCTGTTCGTCACCACGAACCCACCGCAGCCGGGTGCCTGGTCCTGGGTGGACGACGGCAGCCAGGTCTACTACCGGGCTCCCGACTTCTGGCGGCCCGGCACGACCATCAGTGTCCGGGCTGGCCTGGTGGGGCTGCCGATCGGCAAGAACCACGTCGGTGACGCCGACCGCACCGCGACGTCCCGGATCGGACGGCAGGTGGCGCTCGAAGTCGACAACGCCACCAAGCAGATGCGCGTGCTGCGCGACGGCAAGCTGATCCGCAGGATCCCGGTCAGCCTGGGCAAGCGCAGTACCCCCACGTCCAGCGGCAAGATGGTGATCATGGAGAAGCACCAGTACACCACGTTCGACACGCGCGGCGAGCCGAACGGCGGCTACGTGGTGAACGTCGAGGACGCGCAACGGCTCACCTGGGGCGGCGAGTTCATCCACGGGGCACCCTGGTCCGTGTCGGATCAGGGACACCGCAACGTCTCACACGGCTGCACGAACATCTCGGCGGCCAACGCCGACTGGTTGATGGGCGTCACCCGGGTCGGTGACCTGGTCACCTTCACCGGCACCGAGGTCCGGCTCCAGTCGGGCAACGGCTGGACGGCCTGGAACACCAGTTGGGGCCAGTTCGTCAAGGGCAGCGCGCTGCCCGTACCCGCGGATCTGCGACCGGCCCCGGCGTCGGCGCCGCCCGCCCGCGCGGTCGCCGGTGGCGTGCCGACGCCGGGGCCGTCCGCCTCCGAAGGCTGAACCACCGGGCGCCCGGCGGGCTCTCGCCGCTGGCCCGGCGGCCCTACCCTCCGGGTCATGACGTACGAGCCGATGATGGTTCCCGGCCCGAGGCCCAACCGGACGCTTCGTACGGTCCTGATCGTCGTCGGCGCCCTCCTGGCGTTGTGCTGCGTGGTTGGCACCTGCGTCGGCGTATGGCTCTACCGCTCGGTCAAGGACACCGTCGAACCGGTCCGGGCGGCGGCGACGGCCTACCTCGACGACGTGCAGGCGGGCAACTACGCGGGCGCGTACGGGCGGCTGTGCGACCGGGTGCGCGACACTCTGCCGCAGGAGGACTTCGCTCGGATCCAGGGCGCGCAATTGAAGATCAGCAGTTACGAGATCACCGGCGTGAACGTCAACAACTACAACGGGCGGGTCACCGGGACCGTCCAGGTCGAGGCGGTCCAGGCGGCCACCGGTGCGAGGTTCACGCAGGGGGTGGCGCTGGTCAAGGAGGACGGCGACTGGCGCGTCTGCCAGTGAGTCACCGTGCCGTGCAGGGAAGTCGGTATGCGAGCTACGGTAAAACCTGACGTTCGCGTGAGGGAAAGCTGTGTGGCTGGCGTCACCGGCTGGGGGAGGGGTCGATGCGGATCGGGGAACTCGCCACCAAGACCGGGGTGTCGGTACGCGCCCTGCGCTACTACGAGGAGCAGGGCCTCCTTTCGGCCGCACGGAGCAGCGGCGGTCAGCGCCACTACCTCGACGACGCTGTCGACCGGGTGTATCTGATCCAGATGCTGTACGCCGCCGGCCTGTCCAGCCGAACCATCCTGGACCTACTGCCCTGCGTCGACGCGAAGGTCAACACACCGCAGTCGCGGGCCATGCTCCGCGCCGAACGCGACCGCATCGACCGGCAGATCACCCAACTCCGGCAGGCGCGCAAGCGGCTCGACGAGGTCATCGCGCTCAGCGAGAGCCCGACCAACGGTTGCACCCAAACGGACACCGACGCCGCGGTGGCGTAGCGACGCGGCGAGCCCCCGTCGCAGGCATCTGAGCTCGCGGCGATCGGTGGCAGCGCAGCAGGGCGCCGTTCGGCGTGTCGAGCTGCTCAACTGCCAACGATCAGGGGATGGCCAACTCCGGGATGCCGTAGTGCTGGTCGAGAACCTGCATGGCGGCGCCCGCGGCGATCACGTCCGCGCCGAGGCTGGACAGGGCCACAGTGGTGCTGAGCCAGTCCGCGCGCCGGGCGTCCGCCCCGACGGCCTCGGTGACCGCCGCGAGATAGGTCTGCGGGTGCCGGAGGAGGTCCGCGCCCGCCAGCACCACGTGGGCGAGGTCGAGGGTCTGAAGCAGGTTGACGACGCCGACGGCCAGCACGCGGGCGGCGTGTGCGATGTCTCCGGCCTCGGTTGCCCGGTGGTGCACGATCTCCAGGCACCCGTGCCGGCCACAGACGCAGCGGGGCCCGGTCAGGTCGACGACCGTGTGGCCGAACTCGCCCGCGTTGGTGTGCGCCCCCCGGTGGGCCGCACCGCCCAGCCAGAAGCCTCCACCGATGCCGGACTCGACCATGATGAGGGCCGCGTCGCCGAACGTCGCGCCGTGCCGCCAGGCCTCCGCCGTGATCCCCGCCGTGACGTCCTTGTCCAGGTGGACGGGGAGGCCGAGGTGCTTCTCGGCGATCTCGCGCAGCGGTACGTCGTGCCAGTGCCGCAGACCGTGGGCGTCGCGGACCAGGCCGTTGGCGTGGTCGAGCGGGCCGATCATGCCGATGCCCAGCCCGGTGAGCCGGCTCCGCAGGTCGCCGATGCCGGCCATCGTGTCGATGCCGGCGCTCAGGGCGTCGAGGAGCTGCTCCGGGGTGAAGTCGCGGGGCAGTGGGCTGACCGCCGAGTGGTGCACGGCGCCGGCCAGGTCGACCAGGACGAGCCGCAGCGTGCGTCGGGCCACGTGGGCGCCGATCGCGTACCGGCTGTCCGGGACGAGTTCGTAGACGACAGCGGGCTTGCCGATGCCTGGACGTCGCACGCCGGCGGGGCGGATCAGGCCGTCGGCGGTCAGCCGGGCGATGACCTTGGAGACCGCCTGTGGCGTCAGGCCGGTGGCCTCGACCACCGTCGCGCGCTCGAACGTGCGATTCGTGCGCCCCACCGCCATGACCAGTGCCTGGTTGTAGCCGCGTAGGAAGGTGACGTCGGCAGTGACGCGAGTCATCTCACCACCCTATTACGCAACGCTGTTGCTAAATTTTTTCGGTGATCGAGTTGAGTAGACGTCGACGGTTGGCGGCGCTGGCCGCCCTGGCACTGGGCGGCGTCGCGGTCGGCCTGACCGAGTTCGTGGCGATGGGGCTGCTGCCCGACATCGCCCGTGGTCTGCTTCCGCACGAGTACGCGCAGTCGTCGTCGGACGCCGTCGCCCGAGCGGGCTGGATGATCACCGCGTACGCGCTCGGTGTGGTCGTCGGCGCGCCGCTGATCGCCGCGTTGAGCGCACGCCTGCCCCGCAAGAAGCTCGTCCTCGGGCTGCTCGTGCTGTTCGCCGTCGGCACCGTCGCGTCGGCGCTCGCCCCCACCTTCGACCTGGTGCTGGTGGCCCGGTTCGTGGCGGCGCTGCCGCACGGCGCGTACTTCGGTGCGGCCGGTCTGCTCGCGGCGACCCTGATGGGCCCCGGTAACGAGGCCCGTGGTTTCGCCACGGTGCTCGGCGGTCTGACAGTGAGCAATCTGGTCGGCGTACCCCTCATCACGAGGCTCGGGCAGGCGGTCGACTGGCGGGTCGCGTACCTGGTCATCGCCGGTTTCTTCGTGCTCACCCTGCTGGCGGTGCTGGCCGTCGTCCCGGAGGTCGCCGCGGCGGTCGACGGCTCGCCGGCCGCGGAGTTGCGGGCGCTGCGGACCTCGCAGGTCTGGTGGGTCGCCGCGACGGGCGCTGTCGGTTTTGCCGGTTTCTTCGCGGTGAACACCTACATCGCACCGGTCACCACCGACGTCACCGGCCTCTCCGCCGTGACGGTGCCGTGGACGTTGGTCGCCGTGGGTCTCGGGATGACCGTCGGCAACGCCCTGGGCGGCTGGCTGGCGGACCGCGACCTGCAGCGGAGCATGGTCATCGGCTTCGTGGCGATGATCGTGAGCATTGCCGTGTTCAGCCTCGTGGCGTCGACCCGCGTCGGCCTGTTCGTGGGCGCGTTCCTGGTCGGTGCGACCAGCCTGTATCTCGGTCCGGTCCTGCAGGCACGCCTGATCACCGTCGCCCCGGGAGCGCAACTGATGGGCGCGGCGGTCAACCAGTCGGCAATGAACATCGCGAACAGCCTGGGCGCCGCGCTGGGCAGCGTCGCCATCGCCGCCGGATTCGGCTACCTCGCGCCGGCCCGGGTGGGCGTCGTTCTGGCGGTCATCGGGTTGATCCTGGGGCTGGTCAGTTTCGCCGTCGGGCGACGAGTGCGCGAGCGGGTTCCGGCCACCGTCTGACGAGTGCGAGCGGTCCCGGCCACCTGAGGCGGCCGGGCCGTCCGCGAGACGCGGTCAGAAGTCGTCCACGCTGACCGTCACCCGATCGGTGCTCGATCTCCAGTTGGGCACGTTGATCACCTCGTGGCCGCCGCCGCGTTGGCCCACGGTGATCCGTACCAGGCCGAGGTGTGCCGGCGTCGCCGGGATGAAGACGTCCATGCCGGTGATGAAGGTCTGGCTGAAGAACTCCGGCAACGGGGCCGTCAGGTCGGTGACGCCGTCGCTGCCGTCGTCGAAGGCGAAGATGCCGATCGTCCGCTTGACGCGCGGTGCGTTCGCCGTGTTCAGGACATCCCTGCCGTTGATCCAGAGGTGGTCGCCGGCGTCGCCCTGGTCGCCCCACCACTCCTTCTGCCGTTGGATGGTGAGCGCCGTGTGCCGGTCGCTGGTCTCGACCAGGCCGCTGAGGCCCTCGCCCGGCTCGCTGGTCGCCAAGCGCAGGAACGAGTCCGAGCGGAGGAACGGCTGGAAGTAGAAGTGGTGCGTCGCGGCGCCCGGGCGCACGATGGCGAACTCGTAGCGGGCCGTCGCCAGCACCGGGAGGGGGCCGAACGAGCCGTCGCCGCCGAGCGGCAGCCGGTGTGCGGGCCGGTGTGACAGTCGGCCGCCGGTCAACGGGCTGACCGGGTAGACCTCGAGGGTGGCACCGGTGACACCGACGTTGCTCGGGAAGAGCACGGCGCGGCCGGAGACCCGGGCGGTGCCGAAGAGTTGCGGCACGATCCGCGTCGTGTGCGGCGCGTGGCCCCGGAGGAAGCCGAACATCTCGGTGAACGACTCCGCCGACGACACGGTCTGGGTGTGCGACTGGTTCGGCAGGTGCACGTTTGTCGCGCCGACGACGGTGCGGGCCGGGTCACCCTCGCCCCAGATGGCGAGCGTGGGCACACCACCAGGCGGGGAAGTGGCGGTGCGCCCGTCCAGGTTGACGTAGTGCGCGACCCGGCCGGCACGCACCGGCGAGCTGGTGAGATAGCCCTGGGAGACGAAGGTGCCCAGCGAGTGCGCGACGAGGTCGACCCGGTCCGCGCCGGTGGCCGCCAGCAGGCGGGAGATCCGTGCGTCGAGTCCCGCGTACACCTGGGGCAGGATCGTCGCGATGCTCGGGGAGTCGTACTCGTGGGCTTCGATGATGTCGATCGGGTACCCGTTGCTGGCCAGCCGTTTGGCCTGGGTCTCGAACTGCGCCGCCGATCCCGCGCTGCCGTGTACGAAGATCACTGGACGGTGCGTCGGTGGGGCGGCGGCTTCGGCGGCGCGTGGAACGGCGACAGCGGACAGGCTGGCCACGAGGGCGACCCCGGCCACCACGGAGAGCAGGCTCCGGCGAGATGTGTGCATCGATCCTCCACCTGGACGGACGAAGTATTTGCACTACTAGCGCAAGTATCGTGTCAGGGTGGGACGCGATGGTCCACACCTTCCGGTCAGTTGACCTTCGTGGCGAGCAGGTCGCCGACGGCGGCGCGGACCGGGTCGGGGTTCGACCAGCTCCAGTTGGGGTGCGCGCGGTTGGTGAGCAGCGCCAGGACGAGTCTGCGGTCGGGCGCGACCACCAGCGAGGGGCCGGCGAATCCGGTGTGGCCGAAGGCCCGGGCCGAGGTGAGCTTCCCCATGAACCAGCTCTGGTTGAGCACGACGCCGAGGCCGTGCGCCGAGGTCCGGTTGGGGCGCTCGGGGTCGATGGCGGGTTTGCCGGCGTTGTGGTTGGTGAGCATCCGGCGCACCGTCGCCGCGGCGAGGATCCGCTCACCCCGGTGGATGCCCTCGTCGAGGAGCAGCTGGCCGATGGCCGCGAGATCGGTCGCGGAGGCGAAGATGCCGGCGTGACCGGCGACGCCACCGAGGTGATTGGCGACGTCGTCGTGGACGACGCCACGGAGCAGCCCCCGGGACGAGCGGGCGTCGGTGGCGACCAGCCGGCTGGCCTTCGCGGCGGCCGACAGCCAGCTGTTCGGGTTGAAGCCGGTGTCGCGCAGGCCGAGCGGGTCGGTCAGGTGGGTCTTGAGCGCCTGGTCGAGCCGCTGGCCGGTGACCTTCTCGACGATCTTGCCCGCGACCATGAGCCCGACGCTGGAATAGCGGAACGTCTTCCCCGGCACGGCGCCGGAGACCAGCGGCGTACCGAGCACGGCGTTCCAGCGGGCCGCGTTGTCGCGAAGGCCGGTGACCCTGGCGCCGACGGGAAGGCCGCTGGTGTGGGTGAGCAGCATCTCGACGGTGATCCGCTCCTTGCCCGCGCCGGTGAAGGCGGGCAGGTAGTCGCGCACCGGAGCGCCGAGGTCGACACGTCCCTTGTCGACCTGCTGCAACAGCAGGATGGCCGTGTACACCTTGGTGACCGAGGCGAGGTCGAAGATGGAGTCCGGGCGCATCGCGACGCGCTGGTTCGCCGCGAGCAGCTTCGGGCCCGCCGAATACCGCAACGCCTCACCGACAGCAGTGTGCACGGTCACCTTCCCGCCCACCAGGACGAGAGCGACCGCACCGGGAAAACCCTTGTGTTGCACGGTCTGCGGGGTCGCGGGCAGGTGTCGCCGGAGCAGGGCGGTCACGTCCTGCCCGTAGGGGGCCTGACGGACCGGTGGGTTGCCGCCGACCGGTGCCTCCGGGGCCCTGAGCGGCGGCCCGGCGTCTCCCGCCGGACCAAATCCGACCCGGCTGCCGGTGGCGCCCTTCCCGGTCGCCGCGTCGCCAGAGCCGGCCGAACCGGGGTTCGGCGCGCCGGTGGCACCGCAACCGGTGAGGGCGGAGGTCGCGGCGGCCAGGCCGATCCCGAGCAGAGTTCGACGTGCGACGGGCATGCCGGAGATCGTGACAGCCGGCCAGGAGACGCGCCACCTGACCCGTCCGAACGTCGGACCCGTCCGGCCCATCGGTCAACAGGTCGTCATCTGGCGGACACAGCCGGTTGCCGTTCAGGTGGTTGTGCGACGATCGGCGGGCAAAACGTCGAATGACCGTCCACCGGTCTGTCCGCGCACGGTCGCGGACAGTAACCGGGGAGGGCACACACCCCGTTACCCCCTTGGAGAGCACGATGTCCCTCTCCCCGTCCCGGGTCTTCGCAGAGCTGAATGCGGATCGACCCCCTGACCAGCCGTCCCCGACGATGGGCACGGCCGTCGTGGTCGGCGGCAGCGTCGCCGGTCTCCTGGCCGCCCGGGTGCTGTCCGACCACGCCGACACCGTCGTCATCATCGACCGGGACGACCCGCAGGTGACCGGCGCGCGGCCCGGCGTACCCCAGGGGACGCAGCTGCACGCGCTGCTGCCCGGCGGCCTCTTCCAGCTGGAGCGGCTGTTTCCCGGATTCCGCGACGAGGCACTGGCGCGCGGAGCGGTCGAGGCGCCGCCCGCGGCCCGGCGCAACTACCTCGACGGGCGTCTGAAGGTCGTCGTCCCCGACGACGCCGACAGTCTGGCCGGCAGTCGGCCGCTGCTGGAAGGGCTGATCCGCCAGCAGGTGCTCCGACTGCCCAACGTCAAGACGATCACCGCCCGCGCCACCGGCCTCGTGTTCGACGGCACCACGGTCACCGGCGTCCGTTGTGAGGTCGGTGGGGTGCCCGGTGTCGAACGCGCTGACCTCGTGGTGGACGCCATGGGGCGGTCCAGCCGACTCGCGGACTGGCTGGAGCAGGCCGACTGGGACCGGCCGGTCACCCGGCGGATGACAGTGCACCTCAACTACGCGACAGCCCTGTTCCGCCGCCCGGAGGTCACCCCGCCCTCGACTGTCGTCCTGGCCCTGAACACGCCGAGGACGGCGACGGACGTGGCAGGGGCCGCGTTCTTCGCCATCGAGGACGGCCGGTGGATGGCCATGATGGCCGGTTACGGCAACGACCGTCCGGGGCGTACCGCTGACGACTTCGTCCGCCGCCTGCGCGAGCAGTTCCCACCGGAGTTCGGCGAGGTCGCCGACCAGGAGATGATCGGCGACGTCCAGACCTACCACCACGCCGACAGTCGGCGACGGGACTTCCACGCGCTCAAGCGGTTCCCGGCCGGCCTGATCAGCGTCGGTGACGCCGTCGCGTCGTTCAACCCGGTGTACGGGCAGGGCATGACCGCGTCGGCCCTGCACGCGGCCTGCCTGTCGACGTACCTTCGGTCCGGCCCGGACCTGCGGGCGCCCGCGCGCCACTACCTCGCGCTCCAGAAGGTAGTGGTCGACGCCGCCTGGTCGCTCTCCACCTCGGCGGACCTGGCGTTGCCCCACGTCGACGGGCCCTACCCGCGCGGCTACCGGTTCTCCCGCTGGGCCAGCGGCCAGGTCATCGCCGCGACCGTCACGGACGTGGCGACCGCGCGGCGGTTCAACGACGTGGTCTCCATGCGCGAACACCCGCACTCGCTGGCCCGCCCCGGCGTGCTCCTGGGCGCCCTGCGCGCCAACCGGCGCACACGCTGAGCGAGTGACCCGGCGGCCTCGCCTGCGAGGCCGCCGGGAACGCGCTCTAGCGGGGGAGCTTGCGGAGGATGTCGACCACGAAACGGTGGTCGTCCAGCTGCGGCAGCCCGGAGACACCGACCCAGCCCACCACGCCGGTGCCGCGTACGCGCAACGGCACCGCGCCCCCGGCCGCCGCGTACCGCGAGGCCGGCAGGCCGAACCGCTCGGCCAGCGTCACCTGCCTGTCCTGGCACAGCCGCGCCATGTAGAGCGAGGAGTGCTCGAACCGCATCACCACCCGACCCTTGCGGCGCAGCCACGCGTCGTTGTCCGCCGTCGACCCCGGCAGGCCACAGTGGAACAGCTGCCGCCCGGCCCGCCACACGCCCACCGAGACCGGCAGTCGCTGCTCGGTCGCGGCGGTGACGGCGAGCATCCCCAGCTCGTACGCGTCGGTCTCGGACAGGCCCGCGAGCTCCAGCTCGTTCTCCTCGCGCAGCAGCTCGTCCAGCGTCGGCCACGATTCACGGTCAGCTGACATGTTCTTCTCCTTCTTGGTGCGGGCGATCATCCTCGTCCTGCGGGGCGATCACCAGGCGCAGGGCGCGTAGTCCTTCAGGAAACAGCCGTACAGGTCCTCGCCCTGTTCGCCACGGACGATCGGGTCGTACACCCGGGCCGCGCCGTCGACCAGGTCGAGTGGGGCGTGGAAGCCCTCGTCGGCCAGCCGCATCTTCGTCGGGTGGGGGCGCTCGTCGGTGATCCAGCCGGTGTCGACGCTGGTCATCAGGATGCCGTCGGTCAACATCTCCTCGGCGCTGGTGCGGGTCAGCATGTTCAGCGCCGCCTTGGCCATGTTGGTGTGCGGATGCCCCGGCCCCTTGTACCCGCGGCCGAACTGGCCCTCCATCGCCGACACGTTCACCACGTACTTGCGGCGGGCCGACGCGGCGGCCATCACCGGACGCAACCGGCTGACCAGCACGAACGGTGCGGTGACGTTGCACAGCTGCACTTCGAGCAGCTCGACCGGGTCCACCTCCTGGACCCGTTGGACCCAACTGTTCACCGAGTCGAGGTCGGGCACGAGACCCCCGGCGTCGATGGCAGTGGACGCCGCGATCCGTTCCGGCGAGGCCGAGCCGCTGGTCAGTGCCAGCGCGGTGAGCGCGTGCGGGGTGAGCGCCGTCGACTGTGGCCCGGCGGTCAGGCTGCCCACCGGGCCGCTCTGCCCGTCCGACTTGGCGAACGTGATCAGCTCCGGCAGCGGGCCGTCCGGCAGGGCCGCGGCCTCGGCGGCGATGAGCTGCGCGTACGCCCCGGGGGACCGGCGGACGGTCTGCGCCGCGTTGTTGATCAGGATGTCGAGGGGGCCCTGACTGCTGACGTCGTCGGCGAGGGCGATCACCTGGGCGGGGTCGCGCAGGTCGATCCCGACGATCCGCAGTCGGTGCAGCCAGTCCGCGCTGTCGGGCATCGCGGCGAAGCGGCGTACCGCGTCGTGCGGGAACCGGGTCGTCACCGTCGTGTGCGCGCCGTCGCGCAGCAGCCGCAGCGCGATGTACATGCCGATCTTGGCCCGGCCGCCGGTGAGCAGCGCACGCCGGCCCGTCAGGTCGGTGCGGGCGTCGCGGCGCTCCCGGTTCAGCGCGGCGCAGGACGGGCAGAGCTGGTGGTAGAAGGCGTCCACCTCGCGGTAGCGCTGTTTGCAGACGTAGCAGCCGCGCGGATTGTGCAGGAAGCCGGCCGTCTCGCCCGGGACGGAGGACGCGAGCGGAATGCCCTGCGTCTCGTCGTCGATCCGCCCCGGAGCGCCGGTGGCGGTGGCTTCCGTCACCGCCCGGTCGGCGGCGAGGATGGCGTCCCGCCGCTCCTCCCGCCGCCGCTGCTTGATCACCTTGTAGAGCCGGGCGGTGGCCCGCTGCACCTGCACCACGTCGGGATGGTCGGAGGGCAGCGCCTCCAACGCCTCGAAGACGCTGAGGCAGGCCTCCAGCCGGCTTCGGTCAATACCCTCTTGACCGTTTTCGGTAATGTTGTCCACCGTCATGCGTCGTTGTCTCGTCCCGTATCCCGTGCCGGCTCCAGCCGACCCGCCCCAAGTCCGACCCGAAACGGTACGCGCCTCACGGCCTCCGACGCACCTCGCGGCCGCCCGGCGTGGTGCGCCTCGCGGCGCTGTCAGTCGGCGTCGACGTGACCGAGACGCCAGTAGCCCATGAAGGCCACCGCCCGCCGGTCCAGACCCCGCTCGGCGACCAGGTGCCGGCGCAGGTTACGGATGACACCGGCCTCCCCGGCCAGCCACGCGTAGAGCGGCGCCGAGGCCACCTGCTCGGGCACCTCCCACAGGATCTCGGTGTCCACGTCGACGTCCGGCACGGGTTGGGCGGCTTCCGACACGCCGGGGGCCAGCAGTTCCCCGGCCGCCGCGACGACGGCGGGCACCAGCCGGCTGCCGTAGCCGTCGGCGCCCCGGGCCAGCCAGCGGACCTCGACGCCGGGCGGCGCGAGCAGCGGCAGCACGTCGGCGGCGTCGGGCACCTCCAGCACGACAGTGCCCCGGGCGTCGAGGGGGAGCCGCTCGCAGATGCTGCTGATCGCCGGCACGGCGGTCTCGTCCCCGGCCAGCAGCAGCGTGCCGCCGGTGGACTGTCGAAACTCGACCCCGCCGTGGTTGCCGTCGAAGCCGGCATCCGGCCCGACCAGCGCGATCTCGTCGCCGACGCTGGCCCGCCGAGCCCAGCGCGTCGCCGGGCCACTGTCGCCGTGCAGCACCATGTCGACGTCCACCTCGGCCAGGTGCGGGCGGACCGCACGCACCGTGTAGGTGCGTATCGGGTTGCGCAGGTGCTCGGGCAGGGCCCGCCACGTCGCGTACCAGTCCGCGCCGTCCGGCAGGGTCGCCCGGTCCTGACCGGGCAGCGGCATCGCCAACTTGATCCGCTGGTCGTAACCGTTGTCGGCGAAGCGGTCCAGGTCCGCCCCGGTGAAGGTCACCCGGGTGAAGGACGGGCTCAGGCGGCGTACCGCCCGGACGGTGACGGTGAACACGCGCCACGGGGCGATGGGCAGGGTCTCGGTCATGGTGCCTCTCTCGACTCGGGCGGCTCTACCGGGTGGTGCTCGCCACGGCGCGGGAGCGCCACAGCAGCCAGACGAAGTACGGGGTGCCGATCATGGCGGTGACCAGGCCGGCGGGGATCTGGGCCGGCGCGATGACCGTCCGACCGAAGGTGTCGGCGATGCTGACCAGCGCCGCGCCGAGCAGGGCGGCCACCGGGAGCACCCGGGAGTGCCGGCCGCCGACGAGCGCCCGCGCGGCGTGCGGGGCGACCAGACCGACGAAACCGATGACCCCGACGGCCGAGACGGCGGTGGAGGTGAGCAGCGCCGCCGCGCCGAGCGCGATCAACCGGGTGCGTTCCAGCCGGACGCCGAGCACGCGGGGGGTGTCGTCGTCCAGCGCCATCAGGTCGAGCTCCCGGCGGGCGGCGACCACGGCCGGCGTGAGCACCAGCAGGGCGATCAGCACCGGCAGCACCTGGGTGGGCATCCGGCCGTAGGTGGAGCCGGACAGCCAGGTCAACGCCTTCCCGGTGTTCCACGGGTCGAAGGCCACGACCAGGTAGGTGATGACCGCCATGCCGCCCTGCCACGCACCGAAACCGATCAGCACCAGTCGGTCGGAGCTCAGCCCGCCGCGCCAGGCCAGGCCGTAGACCAGGGCGAACGCCAGCATCGCGCCGAGCCCGGCGACGCCGGAAACGGCCCACACCCCGGCCAGTGGCACGAAGGTGAGCAGGGAGACCGCGCCGAGGCCGGCACCGGCGGTGATGCCGAGGATGCCGGGTTCGGCCAGCGGATTGCGGCAGACCGCCTGCACCGTGGTGCCGGCGACCGCGAGCGCCGCGCCGGCCAGGACCGCCGCGGCGACGCGCGGCCACCGCTGGTCCAGCACAAAGGTGTACGCGGGCCCGGTGGTGCCGTTGACCCAGTTGACCACGTCACCGAGCAGCACCCAGGTGTCACCGGCGAGCATGCCGACCGCCACTGCGCAGACGGCCAGGGTGGCGGTGACGGCGACGACGCCGCGGTGGAAGGCGGCGGAGCGGACGGCCGCGTGCCCGCCGGGCGGACGACGGGTGGGGCCGGCGTCGCGGTGCCGGCGGGCCAGCCAGATGAGGATCGCCGCGCCGAACAGAGTAGTGACCACGCCGGTGGGAATGTCGACCCCGGCCTGCCCGCCCATCACGGCCCGCAGCAGCACGTCGGATCCGAGCACGATGATGACCCCGGCGATGCCGGACAACGGCAGCAGGACGCGGTGCCGGTGCACCCCCGGCACCACGGGGGCGAGTAGCCGGACGATCACCGGTGCGCACAGGCCGACGAAGCCGACCGGGCCGGTGAGGGTGACTGCCGCGGCGGAGAGCAGCACGGCCAGCACCATGACGGTCAGCCGGGTGCGCCGCACGTCGAGGCCGAGCACTGTGGCGGTGTCGTCGCCGAGGGCGAGGATGTCGAGGCGGTGCCCGAGCAGCACGAGCACGATGGCGGCGCCGACGATCACCGGAGCGAGTTGGGTCAGCGCGGTCAGGTCGCTCTGCACCAGCGAGCCGTTGCCCCAGGCGAACAGTCCGATGGTGGCCTGTTCGAACAGGAGCAGCAGCACTGTGGTCACCGACCCGAGCGCCAGCGCGGTCGCCGAGCCGGCGAGGATCAGCCGGGTGGTGCCGGCCTGCCCACCGGAGGACATCGCCATCACCAGGCCGGCGGCGGCCAGCCCGCCGCAGAAGGCGAGGCCACCGGCCGGCAGCGCGGGCAGCGAGACGCCGAACGCGGCGACGGCGACGATCGCCAGGTGGGCGCCCGCGTTGACAGCGAGGGTGTCGGGGGACGCGAGCGGGTTGCGGGCGATCGACTGCAGCGCCGCCCCGGCGAACCCGAGCGCCACGCCGATGGCGAGCCCGGCGAGCAGCCGGGGCAGGCGGGACGCGATCAGGACGCGGGCCGCCTCGTCGTCGGCGCCGGTCGCGAGCCGCAGCAGGTCGAGGGCGCCGACGGTCGAGGTGCCCTGGGTGAGGTGCACCGCGCCGACCACGAGCAGCAGCAGGATCGCGGCGACGAAGACGACGGCGATGCGGGGCACGGCCGGGCGTCCGCCCGGAGCCGGCAGGGTGGCCGGCTCCGGGCGTGGGGGCGCGTTCAGCACGCTCACACCGCGTACGTCTTGACGAGTTCGTCGATGTACTGCTTGCCGGAGAGTGGACCGCCGAAGGTCCAGATGCCGTTGGGCATCTTGTGCAGGTTGCCCTTCTGCACGAAGGGCAGCGACTTCCAGATGGCGTTGCCGGCGAGACCGTCGGCGAAGACGTCGTCGCCGTCGGAGGCGTTGTAGAAGAGGTGCGTGTTCGGGTCCTTGAGGACCGTCATGCCCTCGACGTCGGTCTGGCCCAGGCCCCACACCTCGTCGGTCTTGCCGGTCCAGGCGTTGGTGAGGCCGAGTTGGATGCCGATCTGGGAGACCAGCGCGCCAGTGCCGAACATCCGGATGCTGACGGTGCTGCCCTCCTTCCAGCCGTCGGCGATGGCGAACGGTCGGCCGGCGGCACCCGCGTCGGCGATCTTCTTCTTGCCGTCGGCGATGGCGGCGTCGAAGTCGGCGAGCAGCTTCTCCGCCTCGGTGGTCTTGCCGACCGCCTTCGCGATCATGTTGAGGTCGGTGCGCATCCGGCCGAGGTTGTCGGTGGCGTCACTGCCCTTGGCGACCACGACGGGCACGAACTTCTCCAGCTGACTGACGATGTTGGCGCCCCGGTCGTCCTCCATCACGACGAGGTCGGGTTGGAGGGCGACGATCGCGTCGACGCTGGGCTCCCCGCGGACCCCGACGTCCTTGACGCCCGGGTCGAGCTTCGCGGAGGTGACCCAGGTGCCGTAGCCCTTGGGGTCGGCGACACCGACGGGCATGACGCCCAGGCTGACCAGCAGCTCGACCTCGCCCCACTCAAGCCCGACGACCTTGGTCGCCGGCGCCTTGAGGGTGATCTCCTTGCCCCGGCTGTCGGTGACGGTGACCGGGCCGCCGGACGCCGAGGCGGAGGTGTCGGGGGCCGCGGCGTTCTCGGTGGTGCCGCAGGCGCCGAGCGTCAGCGCGGCCACGACGGCGATGAGGGCGGTGAAACGGGTACGGGTCATGACGGTCTTTCTCTGCTGTGGATGGGGGTGTTCAGACCAGGGCGCGGATCTGGTGCCGCCCGACCGGGCGGGTGGTGACCAATCCGCTGACCGGATCGGTGGTCACCTCGATGCGGATCCCGTAGGTCTCGGTGAGGGCGTTCTCGGTGAACACCGTTGCCGGGGTGCCGGTGGCGCGGACCCGGCCCTGCTGCAACAGGACCACCTCGTCCGCCACGGCGGCTGCCTGGTTGAGGTCGTGCAGCACGACGCCGACGGCGACGCCGTGATCGTCCGCGAGGTCACGGACCAGGTCGAGGATCTCCACCTGGTAGCGCAGGTCGAGAAACGTGGTGGGCTCGTCGAGGAGCAGAACCGGGGTGTCCTGGGCGAGGCAGGCGGCCAACCAGACCCGCTGCAACTCGCCTCCGGAGAGTTCGTCGACGGGACGGTCGGCCATCGCGGCGACGCCGGTGACGTCCATGGCGCGTGCGATGGCGGCGGGACCGTCCGGGTCCTCGGTGCGCCAGCGCCCCCGGTAGGGGTGGCGGCCGTAGCCGACGACGTCGCGGACGGTGACACCGCTGGGCACCGGCCGGCTCTGAGCGAGCAGGGTGACCCGCCGGGCGAACTCCCGGGCCGCGAGGCTGGCGGCCGTGACACCGTCGGCGAGGTGCACGATGCCGGCTTCGATCGGGTGCAGCCGGGCCAGGGCCCGCAGCAGTGTGGACTTGCCGCTGCCGTTGGGCCCCACCAGTGCGGTGACGGCACCCGCGCGGAGATCGATCACGGCGCCGTGCACCACCGGCACACCGTGATAGCCCAGACGGAGGTCGACGCCGGACAGGCTGCGCTCCCCGTTGACCGACGCCAACTCGCTCTGCATGAGGTTAGGCTAACCTAACCGAACGACGGCCTGTCAAGCCGGCCTCGGGGCTGCGACCGGCCTGGCGGGCCGGTGGTCGTCGGGTCGGTGCGCGCGTGGGGGATGCTGGGTCCGTGCAGATCGCGACCCTCGGCCCACTCGCCGTCGACGGCCAGCCCGTTCGGGGTGAACGGCTCGCGGCGGTGCTCCGCGCGCTCGTCGACGCGCGGGGGCGGGCGGTCTCCGTGACCCTGCTCGTGGACGCCGTCTGGGACGGCGCGCCACCGGACGACGCGACCGGCGCCGTCCAGGCGCTCGTGTCCCGGGTACGCCGTCTCGGGCTGCCCGTGGTCGCGGTGCCGGGCGGATACCGGCTGCCCGCCGAGGAGATCACCGTCGACGCGGTCGAGGCGCGCGCGCTCGTCGATCAGGCGGGCACCGTGCTCCGGTGCGGTGATGTCCGTGCCGCCCGCGACCTGGCCGATCAGGCACGGGCCCTGTTCCCCGTGGTGCCGGAGTTTGTCAGCGCCGAGGACAGCCGCCTGTTCGCGGAGGTCGCCGCGCTGCGCGCGCAGGCGGCACTCGCCGGCGTGGGCCCCTTCGACGAGGTCGACCTGGGCCGACTCGTCGCGCGGACACCGCCGGACGAGCCGTCCGCCGCCCTGCTCGTCCGGGTGCTCGCCGCGCAGGGACGGGAGGCGGAGGCGTTGGAGGTGGTCGAGCGGCTGCGCGCCGAGCTGGCCGACCGCTACGGCACCGACCCGTCGCCCGTGATCACGAGCGTCCACCTGGCGTTGCTGCGCGGTGAACTCACCGCACCGCCCGTCGCGGCGCCGCCCCGGCAACAGGCCCGGATCACGCTGCCCGCCGCGTGGCGCCGCCCCATGGCCGGCCTCGTCGGACGGGAGCGGGACGTCAAGGCCGTCACCGACGCGCTCGCCGAGACACCCGTCGTGACGATCGTGGCGACCGGCGGGGCGGGCAAGACCCGGCTCGCCGCCGAGGTGGCCAGGCGTACGGCAGCGGGTGGGCGCGCGGTTCGCGTGATCGAACTCGCTGGTCTGCGCTCGCCCGACGAGGTGCTGCCCACTGTGCTCGCCGCGCTCGGCGGCGCGGACACCACGGCGACCGGCGGCAACCTGGGTCTGGAACGGCGGGTCCTGAGCCCCGAGGAGCGGCTGCGCGCCGTGGCGCCGGACCTCGACGGGTTGGTGGTGCTGGACAACTGCGAGCACGTGCTCGACGCGGTGGCCGTCGTCGTCGCGGACCTGGTCGCGGCTGCCTCGCCGGAGGTCGCGGTGCTCGCGACGAGCCGCGCCCCACTGGGCCTGGTCGGCGAGTTGGTGCACCGGCTGACCGCGTTGCCGGACGCCGACGCGCTCGCGCTGGTCGAGTCCCGGGCGCGGGCCGGCGGCGCCGTACCGACCTGGGACACCGAGCGGGCGCTCGCCCTGTGCCACCGGCTCGACAACCTGCCGTTGGCCCTCGAACTGGCCGCCGCGCGACTGCGGCACATGCCGATCGACGACGTGCTGGCCGGGCTGACCGACCGGTTCGCGCTGCTCGACGACGCCCTGCGCGGCCTGCCTGAGCGGCACGCGAGCCTGTGGGCGCTTGTCGACTGGAGCAGGGAACTGCTCGCCGAGGCCGACCGCGACCTGCTCCAGCGGGTCGCGGTCATTCCCGCGCCGTTCACAGCGGACCTCGCCGCCGCCGTCGCGCAGGCCCCGGACGTGCGTCGCGGCCTGGCGACCCTCGTCGAACAGTCCCTGTTGACGCTGGTCGAGGGGGACGGTCCGCCGCGCTACCGCATGCTCGAAACGGTCCGTGAGTACGGCGAGGCCCGGCTGGACGCGGCCGGTGCCCGGGATCAGGCCATGGCCGGCCTGGTCAGGTGGGCGCGGGAGCAGGCCGTGGCGCTGGCCGCCCGCTTCATCGGCCCCGGCCAGGTCGAGGCGCTGCACCGTTGCGCCGCCGAGCAGGACAACCTGGTCGCGGGCCTGCGGTGGGCAATGGCAGCGGACGACGAGCCCGCCTCCGTCGACGTCGCCACCGCGCTGTTCCACCTCTGGTCGGTGCGGGGCCTGCACCTGGAGGTCCTCGCCTGGGCGCGCGGGCTGTTGCACATCGACGACCCGCAGCGGCGGCTGCGATCGGCGATCCTGCGCGGCGCGGCCAGCGGCCGGCCACTTCCCAACGCCGACCGGCTGGCCTGGACCTGCGTGGTGATCAGCGTGAACGCCGGCGTCAGCGCCGACCTGCGGCCCGCCGTGCTCGCCCGGCGGGCGCTGCGGACGCTCCTGATCGAACGTCCCGGCGAGGTGTCGTCCCGGTTGACCGCTCTCACGTCGGCACTGCCCGGCTTCGACGCCGCCGACGTGGAGCAGAGCCTGAAGAGCGCTACCGAGATGGTCGCGCACCCGGACCCGTATGTGCAGGGGCTGGGGCTGTTCGCGCGCGCGGCGGTACGGGAGAACGGCGGCCTGCCGGAAGCGTCGATCAGCGATGCCGAGCAGGCTTACCACCGCTTCGAGGCCGCCGGCGACCACTGGGGCATGGCGATGGCGGCGGGTGCTGTTGGGCAGTTCCTGGTTCCGGGCGGGGATGCCCGGTCGGCCGATTGGCTGACCCGCAGCGTCCGGCACATGGAGTTGGTCGGCGCCACGCAGGACGCCAGGTCGATCCGGGTACGGCTGGACGTGCAGCTCGCCCTGACCGGCGACGCGGAGGCGGAGCGGCGACTGGGCGAGACGGCCGCGCTGGGCCAGGCCGAGCAGATCGACGCCGCGCAGGCGCTGCTCGGCCTCGCGCACCTCGCCTGGCAGCGTGAGCGGTACGACGAGGCACTCGCCCACGCCGACGAGGTGACGCGGGTCCTCGCCGGCTGGGTCGGGCCGCAGCCACAGCCGCGCGTGATGCTCCGGGCCACGGCGGCCATCATCTACCTGCGGGTGGCCCAGGTTGGGCGGGTGTCGGGCACCGACGCCACCATCCAGGCGGCCGCGATGCTGTCGCTCGCCCGCGAGGACGCGCTGACCTCACGGGACCTGCCGGTGATCGGGGCGTGGGCGTCGGGCGGCGCGGAGTTCGCGGCGTACCGGGGTGACGTCGACGCCGCCCGCGAACTGGCCGTACTCGCGAAGCGGATCGGCACCCAGATCGAGATGTTCTTCCCCTTCGAAAACGGCGAACGGCTCAACGCCATCCTCGGGAACGAGGAGCAGCGTGAGCCGTTGCTTGCCGCGTGGCGCGAGCGGCCACCCGCCGCGGCCGTCAGCCGGATCCGCGAGCTGATGGACGACCTGCTCGCGTAGGTCAGATCTTCTTGCGGTACGCCCGCAGCGCCAGCGGCATGAACACCGCGACGAAGCCGGCGCACCAGGCGAGCGTCCACCACACGTGGTTGCCCAGCGGGGTGCCGAGGAACAGCCCGCGCACCGACGCCACCAGGTGGGTCATCGGGTTGACGTCCACGAACGCCTGCATCCAGCCCGGCAGGGTGTCGGCGCCGACGAACACATTGGACGCGAAGCTCAGCGGCATGATCAACGCGAACATCACACCCTGCACGGCACCTGCGGTCCGCACCTTCATCGACACCAGCACCGGCAGCCAGCTCAGGCAGAGCGCGAACAGCACAGCGAGCAGACACCCGGCGATCGCCCGGAACGGGTCGGTGTCGATCCGGAAACCCATCACGTAGCCGATCGCGAGGGTCGACACGGTGACGATGACGTACCGGACGACGTCGCCGAGGACCGCGCCGACCAGTGGTGCGGAGCGGGGGATTGGCAACGACCGGAACCTGTCGAAGATGCCCTTGGCGATGTCGGTGTTGAGGTTGACGCCGATCGCGATGGCGCCGGTCGCGATCGTCTGCGCCAGGATGCCGGGCAGCAGGAACTGAAGGTAGTCGTGGGTCGATCCGGCGACGGCGCCGCCGAAGACGTACACGAAGATGATGAGGAACAGCACCGGTTGCAGTGTGACGTCGATGAGCGCCTCGGGCGTACGCCAGGTCTTGATGAGGCTGCGCTTGGCGAGCGCCAACGAGTGCCGGACCAGCCGGAACGGCCGAGGGTTCGGCGCGGTCGTCGAGAGTGCGCGGCTTCTCGTGGGCGCGGTGTCGGTCAGAGTGCTCATGCCGCGACCTCCGTGGGGCGGGTGGTGTCGTCTTCTGATGCCGTACGCCCGGTGAGGGTGAAGAACACCTCGTCGAGGCTCGGCAGGTGCAGGGAGAGTTCAGTGACCGCGATGCCGGCCGTGGCGAACCGCGCCACGCTCTCGGTCAGGGCCGCGTCGTCGGTGACCGGCACCGCGAGCACGCCCTTGCGGATCTCGTCGGCCTGCGCGCCGGAGCCGACCTGGGTCAGGATCTCCGCGGTGCGGGGCAGCTGAGCCGGATCGGACGGCCGGACCTCCAGGGTCTGCCCGCCGACCACCCGCTTGAGCCCTTCGGGGGTGTCGTGCGCGATGACCCGACCGTGGTCGATCACCGTGATCGCGTCGGCGAGCGCGTCGGCCTCCTCCAGGTACTGGGTGGTGAGCAGCACCGTCGAACCGTTGTTGACCAGCGTTCGGACCACGTCCCACATGTCCTCGCGCTTGGCCGGGTCGAGGCCGGTCGTCGGCTCGTCCAGGAAGATCACGTCGGGGGAGCCGACCAGGCTGGCGGCCAGGTCCAGCCGTCGCCGCATGCCACCGGAGTAGGTCTTGGCCTGACGGTTCGCGGCATCGGTCAGGTCGAACCAGTCGAGCAGCTCGGCGGCCCGTCGCCGGGCGCCGGCACGCCCCAGCTCCAGCAGGGTGCCGAACAGCTCCAGGTTCTGCCGCCCGGTCAGGTCCTCGTCGACCGAGGCGTACTGGCCGGTGAGGCCGATACTCTGCCGAACGCGTTCGGCGTCCCGTACCACGTCGAAACCGCTGATTCGGGCGGTCCCGCCGTCCGGGGTGAGCAGTGTGGAAAGGATGCGCACGGCGGTGGTCTTGCCGGCGCCGTTGGGCCCGAGCACCCCGAGCACCGTCCCACGGGGCACGGCGAGGTCCACGCCCTGTAGCGCCCTCGTCTTCCCAAACGTCTTCACGAGGCCCTCGGCCTCGATCACCAGGTCAGCTGTCATGCGCCCAGTCTGCGCGGGCCCGCTGACACCGCCCCGACACGCCACCGACACGGGCTGACACCGGGTGCCGAGAGCGCCCCGTCCGCGCCGATCTTGCAGTTTCGGTTGCCGAAACGCGCGAAATGCACCCTTTGCTGGGACAGTAAGTGCAAGATCGCGGGGCTGGGCGAGGCACCACGGACATGGGCCGGCCGGGCTCCCTCGCGGGGAGCCCGGCCGGTGCGGTCGACGCCGTCGTAGAGCTGTCCGGAGCGCAGCGGGGGGAGGGGCTGCGGCGGGAGAGGTACGGACGGCGTGACCGCGCTCCGCGCGGTGGTCCACCTGCTCAGCTCGGTCGGCGGCCCCGCGTGGAGACGAAGTGGTACGACATGACGGCGAACCCCGGGTCGCGGAGCAGCCGCCGGAAGGCGTGCAGTTGCTGGGGCGACAGCCCGGCCGCCAGCAGGTCCGGTTCCAACTGGCGGGAGTTGGTCTCGTAGAGCGACGTTCCGGTCGATCCGCCGGCCCAGCTCTGCGAGTGGGTGATGGTGTCCAGGTCGGTCAGACCGGCGAGGGCCATCTCGGTGTGTACGTCCTGCGCCCATCCCAGGTCGGCGCCGTGGTCCTCCAGGACACCCATCATGGCGTCCATCACCTGCGCGAAGAGCTTCGCGGCGTCGTCGGTCGGGGCGGTCAGCACCCGCTGCGGCGCGGTGCAGTCGAACTCCTCGACCACCAGCCACCCGCCGGGTGCCAGCGCGCCGCTGAGCGTGCGTAGGACCCGTCGTCGATCGGGGAGGTGCAGCAGCACCAGCCGGGCGTGGATCAGGTCGAACGCGTCCCCCGGTGGCGGGTCGGTGCGCACGTCGTGCTGGCGTACGTGCAGGTTGGCCTCGGCCACCAGGTGGGTGGGGTCGATGTCGGTGGCCAGCACGTGCCCGTCGTCGCCGACCGCGCGGGCCATCCGCCGGGCCATCGAGCCGCCACCGGCCCCGACCTCCCAGCAGGTCGCACCCGGTTCCAGCACCGGGCGGGCCAGCCGACGCGTCGTGATCGGATCCAGGAAGGACTCCAGCGCGTGCATCTGGGGAACGGCGTCCGGTGCGCCGTTGTCGAACGTGTACCTGTCATCGCTCGTAGCGGTTGTCATCGGTGTCTACCTCTCCGTAAAGGGTCGGGTGACTCGAGAATGTTCGGGTGACTACGGGGTGTCGGCCCAGAGCCGAGGGGTCGATCGGTTGGCCGGGGGCGGCGCAACGGCGGCGACGCTCAACATCGCCGCCAGTGGGGCCGGGTCGCGGCGGGCCTCCGCGGTCGGCCGGTCGTAGACCACCCGGCCGTACTCCAGCACCGCCACCCGGTCCGCGAGCTCGATGGCGTGCTGGAGTTGCTGCTCCACGAGCAGCACGGTGAGGCCGTCGGCGGCGAGACGGTTGACGAGTTCGCGGACCCGCGCCGCCAGATCGGGCGAGAGCCCCTCGCATGGTTCGTCGAGCAGCAGCACCCGGGGTTGGCCGAGCAGCGCACGGGCTATCGCCAGCATCTGCTGCTCGCCCCCGGAGAGTTCGCAGCCGCGGTGTCGCAGCCGTACCGCCAGCCTCGGCAGCAGTTCCAGGGTCCGGGCGACCGTCCAGCCCTCGCCGCCGGACGTGCGGGCCCGCCACGGCGCGGCCGCCAGGTGCAGGTGCTCGGCGACTGTCAACCGGGAGAAGACCCGGCGGCCCTGCGGGACGAGACCGACGCCGGACTGGGCGATGCGATGTGGTTGCCGTCCGGCGACGTGCACGCCGCCGATCTCGACGCGACCGCTGGCCGCCCGCACCAGCCCGGCGATGGTGTGCACGAGCGTGCTCTTGCCCGCCCCGTTGCGGCCCACCACGGCCTGGATGCTGCCCGGGCGCACCCGCAGGCTGACCTCGTGCAGGACGATTCCCCCGCCGTAGCCGGCGCAGAGGCGATCCACTGTGAGCATCAGGCCACCCCGTCGGCGTAGGCCTGCCGCACCAGCGGCGAGGTGCGGATCTCGTCCGGTGTGCCGGCGGCCAACGTCTGACCGTCGCGCAGCACCGTGACCGTGTCGGAGAGGGCGTACACCAGGTCCAGTCGGTGTTCGACAAGCAACACGGCGACCGCCCTGGGCAGCGCCTGGAGCAACTCGACCAGCCGGCCGACCTCGACGGCGGACAGCCCGGCCGCCGGTTCGTCGAGGAGCAGCAGGCGGGGGCGACCGGCCAGGGCCATCGCGATCTCCAACTGGCGTCGTTGCCCGTGCGCGAGGTGCCCGGCGGGCACCGCTGCGACGGCGCTGAGCCCCATCTGGTCCAGCAACGGGTCGGCCAGTTGCCGTGCGGCGCGGCGGCGTCCGCCCGGCCACCACCGGTGGCCCGGGATGACCCGTGGCAGTGCGGCCACCACGACGTTCTCCGTCGCGGTGAGCGTCGGAAAGACAGCGGGTCGTTGGTGGATGCGGTTGATGCCCCGCCGGGCCCGGGCTGCCGGGCCGAGCCGACCGACGTCCCGTCCGTCGAACCGCACGGTGCCGCGTTGCGGCCTGGTGGACCCGCCGAGCACGTTGAGCAGTGTCGTCTTGCCGGCCCCGTTCGGGCCGATCAGCGCGTGCCGTTGGCCGTCGTGGATGCGCAGGTCCACGCCGTCGAGTGCGGCGAGCGAGCCGTAGCGCACGGTGATCTCCTGGGCTTCCAGCAGGCCGGTCATCGGTGCAACTCCGCGACGGTGGCCTGATCATGGGCGGCTGGCCGGTCCGGCTGTCGTGCCGGGACGCCGGGCAGGCGCAGCCGACCCCGGGCCCGGTTGACGCCGGTCGGCAACAGGTAGACAGTCGCCACGAACAGCGCGCCCAGCACCAGCGGCGCGTGGCCGGGCAGCACCCCGAACAGCCAGTCCCGGACGGCGATGACCAACGCCGCACCCACCAGGGCGCCACCCACCGAGGCGGTGCCACCGATGACGACACCGAGCAGCAGCAGCGCGGACGTGTCGAAGCCGAAATCGGCGGGGGAGATGTACTGCTGGGCGACGACCAGCAGCGAGCCGGCGGCACCGGCGATCGCCCCGGCCGCGATGTGCGCGCCGGACAGGTGCAGCGCCACCCGGTGACCGCTGGCCCGCAACCGCGTCTCGTCGTCGCGGCCGGCACGCAGCACCAACCCGGCCCGGGTACGCAGCAGCACCAGCACCGCGCCGACCAGCGTGGCCACGACGACCAGGGCGTACAGGTAACGGGCCTGATCGTTGGCCAGCGCCGGGAGCCCCCAGAACGGGCGGACCGCGGGGATGCCGGCCAGCCCGTCCGTGCCACCGGTCACCGACCGCCACCGCCCGAGGACGATGACGACGAGTTCACCGATCGCCAGGGTGATCATCAGGACGATCACCCCTCGGGCGTGCACGACGAGCGGCACGGTGAGCGCGGCCAGCAACGCCCCGGCGGCCGCCGCGACGACGAGCTGCACGACACCGACGTCGGAGACTCGGCTGCCGACCACGGCGCAGGCGTAGGCGCCGGCCGCGTACGGCGCCGTCTGACCGAGGGTGGGCATGCCGGCGACGCCGGTGAGCAGGGCCACGCTCACCCCGACCAGGGCCAGCGCCAGCGTCCGGGCGAGGACCGACGTGGTGTAGTCGTCGACCACCCAGGGCGCCACGACCAGACCGACCAGGACGAGCGCCGCGATGCCGCCCCGAACGCGGCGGATCACCTCACCCCTCATGCCGCCCTCCACCTGCCGGCCAGGCCACGCGCCCGCACGGCCAGCACGGCCGCCATCGCGGCGAACAGCAGAAACGGCGCGGCGGACGGCAGCAACGCCACCCCCAGCGTCTGGATCTCGCCGATCGCGAGCGCGGCCAGCAGGGTGCCCGCCATCGACCCGAGACCACCGAGGACGACCACCACCAGGGACAGCAGCAGCACCGTGTCGGCGGTGCCCGTGCCGGGGCCGATGATGGGCGCGCCCAGGACACCGGCCGCGCCCGCCAGCGCGCCGGCGGCGGCGAGCACACCAGCCCGGATCCGTGCCGGACTCACACCCAGACAGGCGACCATCTCCGGGTCGTCGACGGCCGCCCGGACCAGCATCCCGGCCCTGGTGCGTCGCACCACCAGGTAGAGGGCGGCGGCGAGCACCGCCGCGACGACGATGAAGACCAACCGGTACGCGGCGTAGCGGTGACCGGCGACCATCACCGACCCCTCCAGGGCTGCGGGCACCTGGACCTGCGGGTTGTCGGGCCCGAAGCCGGCGACGAGCAGGCTGCCGCCGGCCAGCGCCACCCCGAACGTCAGCAGCGCCTGACTCAGGTGATTGCCGGTGGCGACCGGTGTGAGCAGGCCGGCCAGGAGCACCCCCGCCGCGGCGGCGGCCAGCACACCGACGGCGAGGGCCAACGCCAGGCTCGCCCAGCCGCCGTCGAGCACCGCCGCGGCGGTGTACCCGCCGATCGCGTAGAGCAGGCCGTGCGCCAGGTTGAGGATGTTGGCGACGCCGAAACAGAAGACCAGGCCCGACGCGGCGACGAACACGAGCAGCCCGTAGGCGACCCCGTCCAACGCCGGGATCAGGTACGGGTCGATCCGGTTCGTGCCGGCCGCCACCGCTATCACCGGCCGACGGTCGCGAGGTCGCCCACGACGGTGTTGGACAGCGCCCGGCCGTCCTGGCGGACCTGCCGCAGGTACCACTTCTGCACGGGGGAGTGCGTGGTGGTGGAGAACTGCCAGGTGCCGCGCGGGCTGGCGATCTGGCCGAGTTGGCCGATGGCCGTGTTGATGGCCTCGGGGGTCGGGTCGCTGCCGGCGGCGCCGATCGCCCGGTCGAGCACCGCCGCCGCGTCGTACGAGGCCAGCGCGTAGGTCGTCGGCGAACCGTCGTGCTTCGCCTTCCACGCGGCCACGAAGGCGCGGTTCTCGGCGTTGTCGAGGTCGGGCGAGTAGTTGAGCACCGAGTAGATGTCCCGGGCGGCCTCGCCCTGAGCGTTGAGCACGCCGCCCTCGGTGAGGAACCCGGCCGCGTACAACGGGATGTCCTTGATCTCCGACTGCGCGTACTGCTTCACGAAGTCGACGGCGGCGCTGCCGGCGTAGAAGGTGTAGACGGCCGCCGCGCCGGAGGCCTTGATGCGGGCGAAGTACGGGAGGAAGTTGGTGGTGGCCGGGAACGGCGTGAAGGTCGTCTTGCCGTCGGCGTTCGCGAGCTTCCCGCCGATCTTGCCGAACGCGTCGGTGAAGCCGCGCAGCTCGTCCCACCCGCCCTGGTAGTCCGGGCCGATCGCGTACACGGAGCCCTTCACGTTGTCGCGGACGTGCTGGGCGATCGCCGCCCCTGGCTCGTCGGAGAGGTACGAGGTGTGCCAGACCCGGGAGACGTCCTTGAGCTCCGGCCGACCGTTGGAGCCGACCAGTGGCACCTTGGTCTCGTTGAGCACGGGGGTGACTCCGGCGACCGAGCCGCCACCGACGATGCCGGTCAGCGCGGACACCCGGTCCTGCTTGAGCAGCTTGGTCGCCGCCGGAACAGCGGTCTGGGCGCCGTTGCCCTCGTCCGCGACGATGAGGTCGACCTGCCGGCCGCCCAACTTGCCGTCGTGGGTGTCCAGGTAGAGCTGGAAGCCGTCGCGGATCTCCGTACCGACCGCCTGGTACGTCCCGGACAGCGACGCGAGCAGGCCGATCTTTATCGAGCCGCCGGCGCTCGTGCCCGGAGCGTCGTCGCCGCAGGCCGTGCTGGTGGTCAGCACGGCGGCGAGCAGCGCGGCGGTGAGGGCACGGCTGCGCCAAGGCGTGGTGAGAGGCATGTCTAACTCCAGAGGAAGGGGAAGGGGTCTCCGGCGTGGGGGCGCCGGGGTGGTCAGCGGCTGCGGGCGAGCGCCGCTCGGGCAGCGGGGGTCAGCGCGTCCCCGATGCGGTTGGCCAGCTCGGTCATCTCGTAGGAGACCTTGCCCACGTCGCACTCGGGCGCGGCGAGCACCAGCAGCGAGGCGCCGTCGTTGAAGGCCATGGAGAACATGAATCCACCCTCGAGCTGGGTGACGTTGGAGATCACCGCGCCGGCGTCGAAGAAGGCCGCCGCCCCCCGCAGCAGGCTGACCAGCCCGCTACCCGTGGCGGCCAACTGGTCGGCCCGATCCGGTGGCAGGTCGCGGGTGGCGGCCACCATCAGGCCGTCGCTGGAAATGGCGATCGCGTGGCTGACCTCGGTCGCGCGCGCCGCGAAGTTGTCCAGCAGCCAGCCGAGATCCTGTTGGTCGGTCACGTGCTCTCCTGTCGCGTCATTTGTTACCGAGGTTGATCGGGGTGCGCCGTCGGTTCGCCACGCCGCGCGCGTACGCGGCCATCGCCGTGGCCACCTGCGCCGGGTCGCGGTACTCGGACCGTTGCTGCTGTTGCGGCACCGTCACACCGCCGGGCACGAGGTGCCGTTGCGGCTGTCGTTTGGGCAGGCCGGAATTGGTGGTCGTGGCGACCTCGGGGGTGTGCGCCTGGGCGGCCGTACGCCAGGCGTCGTCGGCGGGGCTGGACCACTGCTGGCCGTTCTGGCCGTTCTGGCCGTTGACGACATCGCTCTGGAACCAGTGGTTGACCTGTTCGAAGATGAGCAACTCCTCGGTGGGCGCGTCACCCCGGTCCGGGGACGGGGGAGCCGGTCGGAAGACCGGCGCGGCCGGCAGGGTCCGTTCGGTCGGCTGGCGTCCGGCGGTGGGTTCGGGGCGCGGCTGGTACGGCGGCGGAGGGCTGGGCGTCCGCGCCGCCCGCCGCGACAGCCGGCCGGGTGCGAGCAGGTACTCCTCCGGCGGCAGCGACCGGATGATCGCCGCGGGCAGTGTCGCCTCGGCGAGGATGCCGCGTCGGGGGCCGCGCCGTAGTTGGACGGTGGCGCCCAGCCGGGCCGCGAGCTGGCCCACGACGACCAGCCCCATCGCCCGTACGGCGGCCACGTCGATCGCCGGCGGACGGGCCAGCAGCTCGTTGAGTTGCTGCATCCTCTGCGTGGACAGCCCCACACCCTCGTCGCTGATCTGGACGATGACGCGGTCTCCCAGGCTCCGGCCGCTCACCCAGGTCTCGCTGCCCGGCGGCGAGTACGTCGTGGCGTTGTCCATGAGTTCGGCGAGCAGGTGCACGACCTCGTCGACGGTCTTGGCGGCCACCGCGACGTCCCCGTCGATCATGCCGAGCCGGACCCGTGCGTAGTGCTCGATCTGGGACAGCGCCGCCTGGAGCACCTGTTGCAGCGGAACGTCGCGCTGGCGTACGCGACCCACGCCGACACCGCCGAGCACCAGCAGGCTGGCGTTGATCCGGCCCATCCGGGTGGCCAGGTTGTCCAGTGTGTACAGCTGGTCGAGCCGGTCGGGGTCGGTTTCGTCCCGCTCGACCAGGTCGACCTGGGCCAGGACGGCGTCGACCAGTCGCTGTTCGCGGCGGCTGAGGTGGATGAAGATGTCGGCGGTGTTGGCGCGCATGACGGCCTGTTCGGCGGCGGTCCGCACGGCGGCCTGGTGCACGGCGCTGAACGCCTGACCCAGTTCGCCGATCTCGTCGTCGCTGGACGGTTCGAGGGCGGCACTGGACTGCTGGTGGGCCAGTTTCTGTGGGTCGACGGCGGCGCTGCCGGGCTGTTGGAGCTGGGCCACCACGGCGGGGAGCTGTTCGAAGGCAACGGCGTTGGCAGCGTCGCGCAGCCGGCGCAGCCGTCGGGTGATCTGCCGTGCGACGGCCCAGGTCACCAACGCGGTCAGGATCAGGGCCAGGAGGACGCTGGCCGCCTCGGCCACGGCCCGGCGGCGCTGGTCGGCGTGGGCGGCCCGAACGTCGTCGCGGACCGCGTCGTCGACCCGGGCGCGCAGGTCGGCCAGCCGGGCGGCGCGCGTCTGGGTGGTGGACACCCAGGCGTCGGTCTCCAGTTTCAGCCGCGACCCCGGCTGGGCCCGGGACACCTCGTCCTGCATCCGTTGCAGGGCCAGCGCCTCCTTGCCGGTGCCGGCCTGCTCCCACCAGATGCTCCACTCGGGTGGGGCCAGGGCCAGGAACGACAGGCTCGACTCGGTGTAGCTGGTGCGGGCCGCGGTGATGTCCTGCTGCATGGCCGGGGTCAGTTCCCCGCCCGCGACGGCACGCAGGACGGCCACCTGTTGCTGACCAATGGCCTCGGCCGTCTTCGACAGCGCAGCCGAGGCCCGGATCCCGTCGGCGAGTGGGGCGTCCACCACGCCGTGTGAGACGTTCTCCCGGAGGTTGATGAGGTCGGCGATCGCGATGCGGTAGCTGAAGGTCATCGCCGACACCGACGCGTGCGTGGCGGTGCGCACCTGGGTACGCAGCGGGGCGAGGCCGTCCAGAGCAGCATCGATGCGCCGCAGGAGAGCGGAGCTGGTGCCGTTGTCGGCGGACAGTCGGTCACGCTGTCCGCGGTAGCGGGCGACGGCGGAATCGGTGGCGGCCATCTCCACGCTGAAGGCGTCCTGCTGCTCCGGCCGGGCGTAGGTGAGCAGGTCGGCGGCGGCGATGCGCTCGCGTTGCAGGCGGTAGGCCAGGTCGCCGGCCTCGGCACCGACCTGCGCCAGGATCTGCAGGTCGCCGGCGCGGGCCGTCTGGCGTGCGCTCTCGGTCAGTGCGAGACCGGCGAAGCCGATCACTGCGACGAGCGGGGCCGCGACGATGAGGCGCATCCGGCCGGCGATCTTCCAACCGCGTCGGCGGGTCGGGTAGGGTCTGGCCGCGTGGGACCGGGTGCTCGACGCCAAGATTGACTCCCACGACTCGTCGATGACGGTCTATCCGCACGTTGCCGAATGCAAGTCCCATTCGGCCGGAAGCCGCGCTCGTAGACCAGACCTGGCCGTGGTACAAACTGCCGGTACCAGCATCTGTACCCAACGTCAGCGACCGGTGACGCCGCGAGGTCGGGTCGGATCCGTCAGGTCAGCGCTGGTTGTCGAGGGGTTCGGCCGACGGGTGCCGCCGCCCCGGTTCATCCGGTTCGGGTTGGCCGTTGAGCACCTGACCGATCAGCTCACGCAGCTCGTCGATCGCGTCCACCACGGCGCCCGGGTCGCGCGCGTCACGCCGTCCACGCTGACGCGGCACCTGTCGATCCAGTCGAGGCGGCTCCGGCGCGCGAGGGCCTCGGCGACCGTCTGCCGCCAACTGCTCGGCCGCGACGTGCGGCCACAGTGCGGCCAGCCGGCCGCCGGTGTCGAGCACGTCATCGCAGCGCAGCGCGAACTCGTGGCTGCCGAACCGGCGACCTGACTCGACCGCCGCGACCGTCTCCCGGCTGAACCGCACCAGGTCCGCCAGGGCTCGTTGGGTCAGGCCCTGTTGGACGCGGGAGTCGCGTAACTCCCGTCGGAACCGCTGACTGGCCGCAGAGTGAGCCGAGCTCGACGGGGACGTGTGCTCCATGCGCTCACCTTCGTGGAACGGGCATTCAGCGGCGGACGCCAGATCGAGATTGGCCGATGAGTTGAACATTCGCAGAGGGCAATTCTTAACCCAGGAAGCGATGGGTGTGAAGACGTTCACCGGTATGGATCGTCGGGAAAAGCGGGAAAGGTGCACGCCGGACCCGGTGCCGGCACCGACGTGCCCGGGTGGAACGGGTCGACGCCGGCCCACCCCACCCTCGGCCCGCCCGCAGGTCAGCACCGCTGGCGCCAGTGCCCGCTCAGGCGGCGTGCACTTCGGCCGTCGCGCCCTCCCGTCCCGTCGGCACGTCCGCGGGCGCCGGAACATCGATTATCGCGAGCAGCGTGCGGTGCGCGCGAAACGCGACATTGGGTTTGTACGAGCGATGTTGCTCCGGTGACAATCTCAGCCCGGGAATGGCTTCGGCGAGCCGGCAGAGGGCGATTCCAGCTTCCAGTCGCGCCAATCCCGCACCGATGCAGAAATGTGGACCGTGACCGAACGACAGGTGATTGCCCACATCGGCCCGGTGTGGGTCGAACCGGTCCGGGTCATGGAACGCCGCCGGGTCCCGGTTCGCCGCTCCGATCAACAGCAGGCACCGTGCGCCGGCGGGGATCGTCACCGCACCCACCGTGACATCCCGGGTGGTCACCCGCAGCCAGCCGTCGATGGCGGGCGCGAACCGGAGCGTCTCGCCCACGAAGGCGGGGACGAGCCCCGGGTCCACGGTGATCGCCGACCAGCGCTGGGGAGCCGACAGGGCCTGGTCGAGGGCGTGCGCGAGCAAACCGGCGGTGGTCTCGTGGCCCGCGACCAGGAGATTGAAGGCGAGGCTCGCCACCTCGGGCACCGTCAGCACGCTGTCGTCGTCGTCCCGGTAGTCCAGGGCACGGCTGATGAAGTCCTCGCCCCGGTGTCCACTGTCCACCCGCTGGCGGACCAGGTCCTCGCAGTAGTGCCAGAACTCCAGCAGGCCCTGGGCCAGGCGTACCTGCTCGGCCGGGTCCGGCTGCCCCCAGATGAGGGCTATCTGCCCGTCCGCCCAACTCCGGATCCGCCCGATGTCGGCGTCGGGCACCCCGAGGATGTCCAGGACCACCAGCAGGGGAAGCTCGGTCGCGAACTCCGGGATCAGATCGACCTGATCGCCCTGGCGGGTGGCGAGACGGGACACCAGTTGGTCGACCCGGCGTCGGATGATCGCCCCGTACTCGGCCTCGACCCGCTCGGCGGTGTTCGCGAAGGTCGCCCGTAGGGCCCGCCGGGTGCGCGGGTGCGCCGGTGGGTCCGCGGCGGCCGTCGTGGGTGGCGCGTCGATCTGCATGATGACGTTCAGTGCCGGTGGGCACACCTCGTAGACCGGGGCGAGGGTGAGGGCGTTGGCGAATGTCGTGGCGTCGGCGAGGGCCCGCCGGACGTCCGCGTGCCGGCTGATCAACCACAGGCCCAGATCCTCGGCGTAGTGCACCCCGTCAGGATCGTCGAGAATACGCCGCCACATGCTCGCCGGATCGGTGAGATAGACCCCGGTGAACGGATTCAACCGCATGGAAAGCCTCCTGATGCACGCGGCGCGAAACCGGCAGCGCCCCCATTTGGCGATCCACTTCAGCCGGGCCGATAATGGCGTGCATCTGCCTCTGGCTCTTTACGGTGCGCTGGCCGGCCGTACAAGTCAAGATTGGTTCTTGTCTATTTATTGGTCGGCGTAATTGCGTGTTGCAACAGCCGAGTGAACCTGGCCAGATGCAAGTTGCGGCGCGGTCCTTGCCGTGAAGTCGACCCAGCCGGACGGTGCGATCAACTCGCCGCTTTCGCTCATGACCGGGGAAACGACGCCCGAGACGACGAGTGACGCCGGGGTCCGGTCACCGACCGCGACGGAAACGCCGGCGCTGGCGGAAGGACCGAGCCCCGGGGCGATGCGGCGGAGCCGGCCCCGCCGCATCGCCCGCGCGTCGCGGGGGTTCCGGACCATGCCGGAACCCCCGCGCGTCTTCCTCGTGAAGCGGCTCGGTCAGCGCACAGCGGTCAGGGTGCCCACGGTGCGGCGATGTTCCAGGTGCTGTCGGCGGTCCACGACGTCGGCGTGTTGTACGCGTCGCCGCCGGCGCCGTTGCTGAGCCAGACCTCGGCGTTGTAATGCCGCAGGTACCTACCTCGGAAGTTGTACGACTCCAGCGACACGCCGGTGCCGGTCAGTCCGGTGCGGGCGCACCAGGTGGCGTCGGCGCGCAGCAGCGCGGAGCCGTCGTCCGGCGAGTTGCGGACCCGGGAGTTCTGGTGGCGCAGGTACTGCCCGGGAAAGTTGACCGACTCGAACGAGTAGCAACCGGCGCCGGCCAGACCGGGCCGGATGGTGTACGTGGCGTCGGCCTTGAGCAGGCTGGAACTCGCCGCGTCGACCACCTCCGTGTAGGCCAGGCTGTCCTGGTGGCGTAGGTAACGGTTGGTGAAGCCGGGCGTGGTCACCTGCAATGACCGGCGGGTGTTGGCCGGCAGGGCGACGGGTGCCGAACTGCCGATGGTCTTCGAGGCGTTGACCAGGGCGGTGTTGGCGGCGCGTACGCGCGCCTGGTCCATCTTGATCACTTGTCGGTCGTAGGTGAGGAACCCGTTCAGCTCACCCTCCAGGTCGGTGATCTCCGTGTAGATCGAGGCGCTGAGCCCCTTGCCGAGCATCAGGTTCTGGGTGCCCTGCACCAGCCCCACGTACCGGTCGGTGAGGGCGAGCGAGCTGGACTGCCACTCGTACGCGAAGAAGCTGCCGCTAGGGCTGTACTCGTGGCCCGGCGTGTGCAGGCCAAGTCCGCCGAACTCACCGAGCACCGCGATCCGGCTGCTCGACGGGACGGGGGAGTCCGGACCGAGGTAGACGTGCCAGTCGTCGATGTCGCCGTTGCCGGGGTTGCCGAGGGACTGGCAGCAGTTGTGGCCGCTGTGCGGGTTGACCAGACGTGTCGGGTCCTGGTTCTTGATGTTCTGCGCGACCCGCCGGGTGTCGGCGAGGGAGCGCTCGCCCCAGCCCTCGTTGTAGGGCGTGTACGCGACGACGGCGGGCGAGCTGCGGTGCTCGTCCACGATCTCGCGCGCCTCGGTCTCGAACTGCGCCTGCTGGGCGTCGGTGGGGTCGACGTCCTGTGCGGTCAGCGACGGGATGTCCTGCCAGACCAGTAGGCCGAGCCGGTCGGCGTGGTAGAACCAGCGCTGCGGCTCGACCTTGATGTGCTTGCGCACCATGTTGAAGCCCAGGTCCTTGTGCTTCTGCAGATCGAAGGCGAGGGCGGCGTCGGTCGGCGCGGTGTAGAGCCCGTCCGGCCAGTAGCCCTGGTCGAGGGTGCCGACCTGGAACACGAACTGGCCGTTGAGCTTGGGGCGCAGCACCCCGTTGACCAGGCCGGTGGTTATCTCCCGCATGCCGAAGTAGTGAGTGGTCCGGTCCACCGTGGCGCCGGTGGTGCCGCGCACTGTCACCCGGAGGTTGTAGAGGAACGGGTCGTCGGGTGACCAGCGGCGGGCGTTGGGCACCGGCACGCTGAAGTCGGTGAAGCCGCCGGTGGCCGATCCGACCACTGTGGCGCCGTTCAACGCCTCGGCGAGGACGCTGTGCCCGCTCACGTCGCCCCGGGTGAAGACCCGGACCCGCAGTGTGTTGTTGCTCAGGTTCGGGTAGACGTCCACGCTGCTGATCGAGGCGGCGGGCACCGGCTCCATCCACACCGTCTGCCAGATGCCGGAGCTGGGGGTGTAGAAGATCCCACTGGGTGTCTTGGTCTGCTTGCCGATGGCGGGCAGGCTGCCGTTCTGCCGGGTGTCGGTGGGATCCCAGACCTTGACCACGATCTCGTTCGTCCCGGTGGTGAGCTGGGGCGTCACGTCGAAGGTGAAGGCGTCGTAGCCGCCGGTGTGCGCGCCGACCCGCACACCGTTGACCCAGACGGTGCTCTGCCAGTCGACTGCGCCGAAGTGCAGCAGGGTGCGCCGGCCCGACCAGTTCGCCGGGACGGTGACGGTGCGTCGGTAGAACAGGTAGTTGCGGTTGTCGTTGGCGGCCCGCTGGATGCCGGACAGGGCGCTCTCCACTGGGAAGGGCACGTTGACCCGCTCGGGCAGGCTGGTGCCGAACTGCGGGGCGTCGTCGGTCGTCGACTGGCGTAGCTGCCACTCGCCGTTGAGGTTGAGCCAGTCCGGCCGCGTCATCTGGGGCCGCGGGTACTCGGGCAGTGGTGTGCCGTTCAGGGCCTGGCTGGTCCACGGGGTGGCCAGGGGTGGTGTCTTGGCCGGTGCGGCGTGCGCCGACGGGGCGGGCGCGGCGAGAACGCCGGCGACCAGGGCGATGATGAGCAGTAGTGGCAGTGCGGGGCGGATGGGGACGTGACGTGTCATGCCGTCTCCGGGGGGGCGAGTCGCCGCGGGCGGTGCAGCCAGGCCCGAAGCGCGTGGATGGTGGGCATCGGGTGGTCATTGACGGGGGACGGGCGTCAGCGACGGATGTCGGTGGGATCTCCACACGCCAACGGTGACCGGCATATTGACATCCATCATCACCTGTATAACGTTATAGAGCCGCGCCGACCCTCCCGTCAATGCTTGTTCATCAATGTCCGGTCGGCCCGCCCGTCGAATTCGCGAAAGGTGGGGGATGGGCGTCAACCTGAAGGACATCGCCCAGCGCGCCGGTGTCTCCCTGGCCACGGTCTCGAATGTGGTGAATGGGTACCGGCCGGTGGGGGAGCGGACCCGACAACGGGTGCAGCAGGCGATCGACGAACTCGGCTACAGCCCCAACCTCGGCGCCCGGCATCTCCGTCGGGGCCGTACCGGCCTGATCGCCCTGGCCGTCCCGGAACTGACCAACCCGTACTTCGCCGAACTCGCCGAGATCGCCATCTCCGAGGCCGCCGCGCTCGGCTACACGCTCGTCATGGAGAACACCGCAGCGGACCGGGAGGCGGAACTGGCGCTCCTCGACGGCTCGCGACAGCGCATCATCGACGGCCTGATCCTCAGCCCGGTGCGCATCGGGCGGGAGGAGGTGCTGGCCCGCACGGCCGGCAGCCCGCTCGTGCTGATCGGCGAGGGCGTCTACGACGTGCCACACGACCACATCGCCATCGACAACGTCGCCGCCAGCCACGCGGCGATCCGGCATCTCGTGGCCATCGGCCGCCGCCGGATCGCGTTCATCGGCGCCACCCCGGGCGGTGACCGGCAGTCGGCCCACCTTCGAGTCCGGGGTTACCGGGAGGCCCTGGCGGCCGCCGGCCTGCCGTGCCGACCACGGTTGGTCGCCCCCACCGACGCGTTCGGTCGGCGCGACGGCATGCGCGCCATGTGTGACCTGCTCGCCCTCGGTGAACCGCCGGACGCGGTCTTCGGATACAACGACCTGGTCGCCATCGGCGCGCTGCGGGCGCTGGCCGAGGCCGGTCACCGGGTGCCCGAGGACGTCGCGGTGGTCGGGATCGACGACATCGAGGAGGGGCGGTTCACCGCCCCGACCCTCACCACGATCGCCCCGGACAAGAGGGAGATCGGCCGTCTCGCGGTGCGCCGCCTCGTCGCGCGCATCGAGGGCGCGGAGGTCGCGGGCCCGCTGACAGTGCAGACACCGTTCCGGCTTCTCCGCCGCGAGAGCACCGGCACACCGGACGCCTGACCACCGGTCGCCGACAAGCCCCGCGCCGCGTGATCCATACCGCCGGTGATACGACCCAGAGAGGATGACCCGCTAGATCCATAAACCTCAATATGATGACCGCTATCTCGATTGCGGTGCGCTCACGAGGCGTGCCATCCCGATGCGGAGGAATGCATGGTTCGCTGGCGTACCCTCACTGGCCTGCTGGCCACCGCGTTGGCCGCGGTGACCGCGGCCAGCCTCACCCTCACCGCGCCGGCCGCCGCGGCCGACAGCCCCGTGACGCCGAACGTCGTCGGCGGCACCCGCGCCGCCCAGGGCGAGTTCCCGTTCATGGTCCGTCTCTCAATGGGCTGCGGCGGGGCGCTGTACAGCGCACGGCTGGTGCTCACCGCGGCGCACTGCGTGGGCGGGACCGGCACCAACACCAGCATCACCGCGACGCTCGGGACGGTCGACCTCCAGTCGTCCAGCCGGATCACCGTCCGGTCCAACTACGTCTACCGTGCCCCCGGCTACAACGGCGCCGGCCGCGACTGGGCGCTGATCCGGCTGGCCAGCCCCGTCACCGGGCTGAGCACGCTGCCGATCGCCAGCACCACCGCGTACGACAGCGGCACCTTCACCGTGGCCGGTTGGGGCGCCGCGCGTGAAGGTGGCGGCCAGCAGCGGTACCTGCTCAAGGCGACGGTGCCGTTCGTCAGCGACTCCACCTGCAACGCCAACTACGGCGGGGACCTCATCCCCGCCCAGGAGATCTGCGCCGGCTACGCCAGCGGCGGCACTGACACCTGCCAGGGTGACTCGGGCGGCCCGATGTTCCGCCGCGACGCCTCCAACGCCTGGATCCAGGTCGGCATCGTCAGTTGGGGCAACGGCTGCGCCCGGCCCAACTACCCGGGTGTCTACACCCAGGTGAGCTACTTCGCCTCGTCGATCGCCTCGGCCGCGGCGAGCCTCGGCGGCTGACCGTACGACGGGACGGCCAACCAGCGCATCGGTCGCCCCGCCACCGCTCGGGCGGCCCGGACGACACGGTCCGGGTCGCCCGTTCGTGCCGTCCCGGGTGGGCGGCGAGTGGGGCACCCGACAGAAACGGCGGGCCGTCGGTGCGCCGCCGGCCGCAGCGGCGATGATGGGCCGGTGAAGATCCTGTCCATCCAGTCGTCGGTCGCCTACGGACACGTGGGCAACTCGGCGGCGGCCTTTCCGCTGCAACGCCTCGGGCACGAGGTCTGGCCGGTCCTGACTGTGCACTTCTCCAACCACACCGGGTACGGCGCGTGGCGGGGACCCTTGCTCCCGGCGGCGGACGTGGCGGAGGTGATCGCGGGCATCGAGGACCGCGGGGTCCTCGGCAGCGCCGACGCCGTGCTCTCCGGCTACCAGGGCGACCCGGCGATGGGCGCGGTGATCCTGGACGCGGTGGCGACGGTGAAGGCGACCAACCCGGCCGCTGTGTACTGCTGCGACCCGGTGATGGGCGACGCCGGCCGGGGCATGTTCGTCCGGCCCGAAATTCCGGAGTACCTACGGGACACCGTCGTGCCCCGTGCGGACATCATCACGCCGAACCACTTCGAGCTGGACTTCCTCGCCGGTCGCACCACGAACTCGCTGGCCGAGGTGCTCGACGCGGTCGACGTGGTGCGCGCGACCGGGCCACGGCACGTCCTCGTGACCAGCGTGCTCCACGGCGACCTGCCGCCGGACTCGCTGGAGGTGGTGGCGGTCTCCGACGAGGGCGCCTGGGCGGTGACCACGCCGCTGCTGCCGATCAACCCGAACGGTGGGGGCGACGTCACCGCGGCGCTGTACCTGGCCCACCTGTGGACGACCGGCTCACCCGCGACCGCGCTGGAACGCACCATCGCTTCCGTCTACGCCGTGCTCGAGGCCACTCTCGCGGCGGGCACCCGGGAGATCCAGCTGATCGCGGCGCAGGACGTGATCGCCGACCCGCCGGCCCGGTTCACCGCCCGCCGACTGCGTTGACGACGGTCGCGGACCGGCTGCGTTGACGGCGGGCGCGGACCGGCTGCGTTGACGACGGTCGCGGTCCGCTGACCGGTGGCGGTCAGCGACCCTCGGGAACGGCCATTTCGCCGAGCAGCGACCAGTCCTCCTGCGGCACCGTGGCGTTCACGATCCGCGGCGTCTCGGCCAGGTACGGCGGCAGGGTCTCCTGGGCCGTGCGGAAATGCGCGGACTGGACGTGGGCCCCGCCGGCCTGGTCGTCGCGGAACGCCTCGACCAGCACGTACTCGGTGGGATCGTCGAGGCTGCGGGACCAGTCGAACCACAGGCAGCCCGGCTCCGCCCGGGTCGCCTCGGTGAACTCGGCGGCGATCTGCGGCCACCGGTCGGCGTGCTCGGCCAGGACCCGGAACTTGGCGGTAATGAAGATCATGGCCCCAGGCTACCCAGCCGGGCGGGCGCGGGCGACGACCTCCTCGGGGGTCAACGGCGCCTTCGGGTGGTGCGTCAGGCACAGCGGGGTACGGACCTTGACGAACGAGAACCCCTCCCCGGCCGCGTAGAACTCACCGCTGTTCAGCAGACCGATGTCCGGCAGCCGGCCGCCCTTGGCCTCGGCGAGCTGCCGGGCCGCGTCGATCTGCGCCGGCGCGTTGAGCAGCCCGAAGAACTGCGTCGTCGCGTTGCCGGAGATCTGGTTGTGCAGACCCTTGGGCGCCTGGGTGGCGAAGACCAGCCCGAGCCCGTACTTGCGGGCCTGCGAGGCCAGCGCGATCGAGCTGGCGGTGCAGGCAGTGGTGCCGGTCGACGGCGCGAGCGTCTGCGCCTCGTCCATCACGAACAGCCCGCCCAGCGGTCGGTCACCGGCGGGGTGCCGCTTGATCCACGCGAAGAGCGCCATCTGCAACTGGTTGACGAAGCTCTGCCGCTCCTGATCCGAGGTGAGGCCGACGAAGCTGATCACCGACACCCGGGCCCGCCGCCCGGCCGACGGCGTCAGCAGCAGCCCCGGGTCGGCCGGCGCGCCGACCCCGCCGAAGAGCGGATCGGTGACCATCGCCGCCTTGAGCGCCTCGGCCAACTCCTCGGCGAGCTTCCCCGCGCGGGCCAGCCGACTGACCCCCTCGGGCAGGTCGGTGAGGAAATCGGTGAAGCCGGGCAGGCCCACCATCCCGCTGCGCGCGTACGCCTGCAGGGCCTCGGTCAGGACAGCCTTGCCCTGCTGGGCGAGCCGGCTGGAGCGGTCCACGCCCGCCCGTGGCGCGAGCGCCTCCACGGCGGAGCGGACGGCCTGGTCGAACTCGTCGGGCCAGTCCCGCAGCGAGGTGAAGTCGGGCAGCGGCTGGAAGCTCAGCGGCCGACCGGCGGTGACCCGGGGCGTCCACACCACCACCTCGGTGTGTGCGAGGTAGTCGGCGGCGCGTTCGGCGTCGCCGGGGCCCCAGCCGCCCGGCGGGTCGGGCCACGGGTCGCCGAGCCGGGCCAGGTCGTTGTTGGGGTCGAGCACGATCGCGGAGACTCCCTCGCGGGCACACTCCTCGACCAGCCGGCGGATCAGCACGGTCTTGCCCGAGCCGGACCCGGCGAACACGACCGCGTGGCGGCGCAGCGACTCCAGGGGAACCGTGAAGGGGTGACCACCGTCGACGGTCCGCCCCAGCCCGACGGCCCGACCGCCCTCGCCGACGACGAGGTCCGCCGGGTCAGCGGGTACGGGCTCGGCCGCCGCACCAGCGGGGACGTCGGCCTCCGACACGGTCGCCGGGTCGGATTCGGGACCACCCGACGGTGGCTCGTCGTCGTCGGGCGTCGGCGGCTGGGCATCGCCGCGCGTCCCGTCGGGCCCGGGCAGGACCGCGCGGAACAGCTCGGTGCCGCTGGCCGGACGGCGGGCCACCAGCCACTCCTGCAAGGCCGTGGACGGTTCGGCCGCCATCACCCGCAGCGCAGCGAAGACCCGCAGGTCCGCCTCCGGTACGGCACACCGCAGGCCGCCGGCCGCGTCGAAGCCCGTCAACACCTCGGTCGTACGCTTCCCGGTCGGCCACGGACCGTTGCGCAGCAGGATCAGCCGCCGTTGTGGCAGGTCCCGGTCCAACCCTGCGAGGGTGCAGGCGGCCTTGACCCGGGCGGTGACGGCGACGGCATTGGGGTGCGCGACGGCCCGGAAGCACCAGTGCGCCTCGTTCTCGGTGGCCTCGTCGAGCACCTCGATGAGCCGCCCGTGCAGCGCGGGCTTGCGCCCCGGCGGCGGGTCGTACTTGTAGGTGGCGCCGGTCGGCGCCTGCTCGGCGATCCAGGCGGCCAGGCCGGCGGCGAGCAGCGGCGGCATGTGCTCGTCCTCGCCCGTCGGGTTGACGGCGGCGGACACGTCCGCGGCCTCGACCAGTTCCGCGAACCGTGCGTCCAACTCGTGCAGGCGGCGCTCGTCAGTCGTCGCCTCGGCGGAAGCGCTACGGGCGGTGCTGGCCGACTGCGTCGAGTCGGTGCCGTCGATGAGCCGGTCGAGCTCGACCACCTCGTCGCGGTCACGGCACCAGGCGATGTGGCGGTCCACCCGGCGGAGCAGAGCGCGGGGCGTCAGGGTGGGTGCGTCGGCGAAGGCGGCGGGGGCGATCGGCCAGGTGGGGTGCGGTGGCCCGAAGTACATGCCCGCGAACGCGGCGGAGAGGCGCTTCGCCACGATCGCCTGCCCGATCTCCGGCGTGGGGATCCGGTCCGGCAGGGCCGCCGTACGGAAACGGTCAGCGACCGGGGTGGGCGCGGTGCGGGTCAGCAACACCCAGGTGTCCGGCAGGCACGAGACGACGACCAGCGTGCGGCGGGTGATGTCGCGGAGCTTGAGCAGGCCGTCGGCGATCGGGCCGAGCACCTTGGCCTGGCCGTCCTCCAGACCCTGATGCTGGTGGAGCAGTGAGGTGCTGGTCTGGGCGAACAACGTGTCGAGCTGGTCCACGGCGATGACGGTGGGGTCCAGGGTCAGGGCCATCAGCCGGGAGATGTCCTGCACGACCTGCTGGGGGGTGCGGATCGCGGTGCTCAGACCCCACGCCGCCCGCGAGGCCGGGTCACCCGGCTCGGAGATCAGGTGGGCGTAACCGACGTCCTGTGCCTCGAAGTCGACGGCGCCGTGCAGGACGAGCGCCCGAGCGGTGTCCTGAGCGTCCCGCCCGACCTCCCGATCGCGCTCGCGCAGCGCCCAGATGAAGGTGTCGAGCTGCGCACGGGTCACCGGTCGGGCGCCGGCTACCGCGTCGCGGACCTCCACCGGCAGGCCGAGCTGGGGGGTGAGTCGACGCAGGAAGGTCTTCAACTGGGTGCCCCAGCCGACGTGGGGGCGGCCCATCCCCTCCACCAGGGCCAGGGCCACGCTTTCCCAGAACGTCTTGCCACTGACCATGTCGACAAGGAAGAAGTAGCCGCCGTCGCCTTGGATCCGTTCGCGGACCGCCCCGAGCAGGTGCGTCTTGCCGGCACCCGCGCGGCCCTGCATGGCCACGCCGAGCGGCATGCTCGTGTCGTCGGTGCGGGCCCGCGCCACCCCGCGCAGGATCTCCGCGGCCACCTTCTCGTGCAGCTCCGGCACGTTGTGCGCGCTGGGTCGCCAGACGTCGTCCGGGGTGACCGCCGGGTTGAGGCTGACCGCTTCCAGCGCGGCCCGCTGGTCGTCCGAGATCATGCCGGGCCGATCGCCAGGGCGTGGTTGTCCTCGTTCCCGATGCGGACGGCCGCGGCCCGGTCCCGTGCGGTCAGTGACTTGGTGTTCGCCACCGGGATGATGCGGACGTCCTCCCGGCCGACCATCGCCCGCAACGCCGCGTCGAGGGTGGCCCGGTCGGTGTCGGCGAGCCGGTCGCGGACGTCGGCGAGGCCGACCCAGGCGCCCGGCGCGGCGGCCAGATCCCGGTACGCCGAGCGAACCAGTGCCTCCACCTGCACCGCGGACACCGGTGCCGCCGCCGCTGCCGGTGCCGCCGCAGGCGCCGCGGGTGCCGGTGCTTCCCGTAGCGGCTCGCTGGTCGCCGGGGCGGCCGTAGCCTCGGTCTGCTTGAAGAAATCGCCGTGGCTGACCCGGAGCCGGTCCAGCGAACGGTGCAGGTTGGACAGGACGACGAACAGGGACCGGGTCGTCGAGCCACCCTGCTTCGGCGGCGCGGCGGTGTGCAGCTGACGTGCCACCCGCCAGCCCTGCTCGGTCAGCTCGTGGGCGAAGGGCCGGTGCGTCCGATCGGTGTCCACCAGGCCCAGGTCGACGAGCTTCGTGTTGTCCTTGCCGGTCAGCGTGAAACCGGCGAGTTCTTTCAGCTCGACGTTGGTGAGTCGGCGTGCCTCGACCATCAGCACCACGAGGGCGTTGATCTGGTTCGGCGTCAGGTGCGGGACGTCCGCCGGGCTCGTCATGATGTCTCATCTCCGTGGGGGTGCGTGCCGCCCGCGCGTCGCCGGGCCAGCAGCCGACGGATCCCGTCGACCACCGCCGGCGCGTCGGTGAGCACCTGCTCGTTGGTGAAGCGGAGCACGTCCAGCCCGAGGAGTTGCAGCTGTACGTCTCTCCGCCGGTCGTTGGCGAAAGCGATTCGCCCACGATGCTCCGGGCCGTCCACCTCGACCGCAAGACCCTCAGTGGGCCAAAACAGATCCAGACGGTACGCCGTGGCCAGGACGTGCCACTCGTAGGTCTGGTTCCACCGCCGGCCCCGCGCCCAGTCGTGCGGCGCGAGCGCACGTTCCAACGCCTGCTCGGCGGCGCTGTCACCGCGGGGCACACCCGCGATCGGCGGCCACGCCAGCACCGTCGACTCCGGCTCGGCGGCGAGGGCCGGAATCCGTTCGGTCGTGCTGGCCAGCTGGGCGAATCGGGCCGGCAGAGGCATGCGTACTGAGCGCACCCGGTCGGCGTGGCGCAGCGGCCCGCCAGCCAACCACACAGTGAAGCCGCCGTGCCGCACGAGCCACTCGGCGGCGGCCACCAGCGTCCGCTCGGCTTCGGCGTCCAGGTCGGGCAGGGCCACGACGAGTACACAGCTCTCCCGGTCGTACGCGTCGGCGATCACCCGGGCGAGCCCGGCGGCGCGTACCCCCGGGGCGAAGCGGGACCGGCCGCCGGGGCGGCGCGGGCCGCGCAGCCCTCGCTCGGCGAGGTCGGCCAGGAACGGGCCGAAGTGCCGGGAGCGGGCGGCGGTACGGGCCGCGAGTGCCCGTACCGCCGCGACGCCGAGAGTGCCCTCGCTGTCGAACTGGTCGGCCCCCGTCAGCCAGCGGGGGAACATCGTGAGGGCCGCGGCGTCCAGTTGGTCGAGCACCGTGTCCACGAGGTCGCCGAGCGGACGCGTCACAGTGGGCCGGTAGTGCACGATCGCGGGTGCTGCCGGTGGCAGCGGGTCGAGTGCCACCCGCAGCAGCTCCGGGTCGATGCCCGGCAGGTGACTGACTCGCCGTGCCGGCGGGGCAGCCCACCAGGCCCTGCTGGCGTCGCCGTTGGCCCGGACGAGGTGCGCCATGGCGGCACCCTACGACACGGACGGGCGCGACCGGGGACCCCTGGTTAGCGAGGCGGAGCGCTCGCCGCTCAGCGCAGCCGGCGGATGTCGCCGTACGCGCGGTAGTAACCGCCGCGGCTGGATTCGCGCACCTCGGTCACCAGGTAGCGGGCGCCCGGCTCGCGGATCCCCTTGGGGAACTGCACCGACCAGTCGCGCCGGTAACCGTCGGAGAGCACCTGAACCCGCAGCCGCCCCCGATCGTCCAGGCACTGCACGACCACGCCCGCGCCCGAGTCGCTGGTCACCTCGACGATCGTCGGCTGCACCGGCTGGGGCGCCTGGCGGGGGGCCTTGACGTCGCGTACCTGGGGCACGTTGCCGGCCTGCGCCGCGCGGATCGCCGGCTCGCTCGCGTCGATGCAGGCCAGATGGCCGCCGGTGGTGACGACGTAGAGCCGGTCGTCGTGGTACTGCATGGAGTACGCCGAGCCGCAGCCCGTGCCGAGCTTCCACAGCCGGGTGCCCGCCGCGTCGAAGCAGTAGATCGAGGACTGGCTGTCACCGGCGAAGACGTACTCGCCGCCCTCGGCGGTGGCACAGGAGAAGACCGGGGCGTCGCACAGATAGGTGCGTTCGTGGCGACCCGACTTGGACAGCCGCACCACCTCGCGGCTGCTGGTGCCGGCGAACACACTGCCGTGCTCCTGCCAGCCGAAGAGCACCGAACCGGTATTGGTGTGCCACAGCTCGCTGCCGGTCCGCCACTCGTAGCCGGTCACGCCCTGCGAGTGGCCGTGGTAGATGGCATCGTCGTCGCACCGCACCATCCAGGCCGAACGCCCCCGCCCGGGCCGACGCCACAGGAACTCGTCCTCGTGGTCGACGGCGGTGATCCCGCCGTCGGCGTCGGAGACGCCGAGGACGCCGTCGTGGATGTCCAGCCAGTAGATGTCGATCTCCGGGGCGATCGCGTACGCCACGCGGGGCACCTTGCCGGACAGGTCGTAGACGTTGCCGTCGTCGCAGCCGGCGTAGATCCAGGCGTCGTCGGCGACGATGCACTTCACCCCGTCGGGAAGGCGGACCTGGCTGCGCACCTGGGCGTCGTGGTCGAGCGTGGTGATGACACCGTGCTCGTTGCCGACCATGCAGTGCTGCCCGTCGACGAAGATGCCGAAGGCGGGGGCGCCGGAGTCGAAGCGCCAGAGCACCGGGGCGGTGTGGGCGGTGGAGCGGGTGCTCACGATCTGCCGCCGCGACACGGTGCGCTTCTGGCGGACGCCGGGGACCGCCGGGGCGTAGCCCTTGCGGACCTTCTCACCGATCTTCTTCGCCGCGGCGGCCCGGGCCCGGGCGTTGTCCGGATAGGCACTCGCCTTCACCTGCCCCTGGTCGCCGATCCGGCCGTAGCGCACCGTCAGCGTGGTGTTGTCGACGATGACCTCGTAGAACTTGTGCGCACCGTCCACTTCGGACAGTTCGAGGTAGGTCGTCTCCTGGGACATGGGGGGCCTCCGAGGGTCAGCGAGCGGCGCGATCCGGCCGGCGCGGCGACAGTGACCACACGGTAGCGGTGCCCCCCGACAGGATCGGCTGCCGCTGACGGCTGGGCCCGAGCGGCGCGTCGGTCCGGTCCGCGACCCCTGCCGGGCCCCGTCGAGGACGGGCTCAGCCCACCCCGGGTCAGCCCTGGCGCAGGACGCGCGCGATGGCTGTCGCGACGGCTGTGGTCAATACCCATCCCGACAGGATCAGGCCCCAGGCCACCCATCGGGCGCCGCTGTCGAAGCGCCAGGTCGAGTCCTGCCCGAGGCTCACCACCGGAATCAGGAGGTCCACCGAGTAGACGAGTGAGTGGAACTGCGGTGGCTTCTCCACGGCGGCGATGGCGCTGTCACCGATCGGCGTGAAGATGGACCACCCCAGAGCCGTCAGCCCGATCAGCCAGATCGACGCGAGCCACGTGCGATAGCCGTAGCCCACGGTGGCCCACAGGATCCCCGACCAGATTCTTGAGATCCCTCTGACCTCCTTCGCGCGGGCGTGTTGCTTCCGGTACCCGACGACACGCGCCTCGTGCTCCTGTCCGGCTTGCCGGTACGCCGCGATCAGTTGTTCGTACGGCTGCGGGCGGTAGGTGGCGTCGCCCCTGGTGAGCCACCTGATCCTCTCGTGGACGGTGACCGGTTGGGGCGAGCTCAGTCGGTCGTACGCGAACCCGTCGAGCACGATGGCTGCGGGCCAGGTGCTCGGGTTGTCCGTCACCACCCGGGCAGACACGTTCGTCATGTCGAGCGTCGCCGGGGGTTGTGCGAAGTCGAGGTCGACCATTCCGGCAGACGTCCCGGACAGGTCGACCAGGCTCGGGTCCGCCGCTGGGTCAGCCGTACCGGAAGCGAACGCCGCCGTGTCGAACGAGACCGCCCCCTCCACGCTGGCGTAACACAGACCGATCGCCCCGTCCGACCGAAACGCCTGGTCACACCTGATGTCCCTGGTCACCTTGAGCCCGTACGCCTGAAGGCTGGTGGGGCGGTCCTTCAGCCGCTTGCGCGTCGACCCCCGATGCGGGTGGGTCAGTGCGACGCCACTCAACAGGATGGACCCACCGACCTTGGCGTTGTCGAGAATGATCCGTCCCTCGACGGTGGCCGCTCGTCGTGTGGCGTCCGCGTCGAACCAGAGGCCCTCATCAATTTCCGTACGCTCGGCCTGCAGGCACACGTTGCCCGGATTGTGCAGCTCCGCACCGCGGAAGATGGCGGCTCCGCCGATCTGGGCGCCGATCATGCGAATCTGACCGGTGACGGCGGTCTTGGCGAAGGACACGTTACTTCCGACGGCCATCTGGCTCGCGCGGACCGCGTGCGAGGAACTACGGAGATCGCACTCCCGAAAGTGCAGCACGCCGTCGATCTGGGCGTAGCGCAGATCGATCGTGTCGGTACTGGTGACCCGAACCATGCTGACCGAGCCTCGGACCCTCAATCCGGTGGCGTCGAGCCCGGGGATCGTCGAGTCGGTGAGGGACAGGCTCAGCAGGTTGGCGTCGCAGAGCCGGGGAGCCTGGTCGAATTCGCACCCGTCGAAAGTCAGCGGGTAGCCGATGTCGAGGCCGGTCAGGACCAGTTCACCGACGATGGACGCTCCGATGAGGTGGATAGTACGGATCTCGCCCACCAATTCCTTGACCTGACCGGTGACGAGCCGCTCGAGAAAATCCGCGCGGACCGTTTTATCGGCGACCGACCCCGCGTCGGCGGGCGTGCGGCTTGTGCAGACGGCCAGTATCAGCCGCTCCATCGGAGAAACGTCGGCGTCCGGTCCGTCACTTGTGGAACGTGGCTGGGGCACATCCATTCCCAGCATTCTTGTGACGGTGACATGAGACGGCAATGACCCATCAATGCCTCAACCGTGGCTGATCGTCCGGTTGCTGTCGCCGAACGTCCGTCCGGCGCGACTCTGTGAGAGCATCTCATGCAGCCGTCATGCCGCGAAGGGATCAGACAATGGGCGTCGACCTGGATGCTGTCAACCACGCCACCCGGGTGGTGCTCGACGCCGTTCACCCTGTTCGCTACGCCCACTACATCACGCCCACCAACCTGGCACAGGTGCGCGCGGAGTTTCTGGACGCGTACAACGCCGGCCGTGCCGTGGATCCACTATTCGAATACCCGCCGATACCCGGCCAGCTCGCGGCCGCGCTCGACGCGGCGCGGGCCGCGTCGACGGGGGCGGGGCCGTGGCGAGAGACCCTGGACCGAGAGCTGACATACGCGCGGGCAGGTCTCGCGGCACTGCGTTCTCGTGACCCCGAGGCGATGACGAGCTACTCGCAGAGCCAGTTCGGCGATGTTGCCGCCGCTGCGGTGGCGGGCGCGCGCCGGCGCCTGGGAGAGCAGCCACCGACCGCCGACACCGAAGCGACGTGGAGCTCCGATCGGGTGGCAGCCGTCATGGGCCGGGTCCTGGCCGAGCTGGGCCTGCACGACTGGACCATTGATCACAATGACCGCATGGCAGCGCGGATGAGTGTGGTCGGCCGGCGGCGTCAGGTGCGAGTCAAGCGTGGCGTCACTTTCACCGCCGCGACGGTACGGCGACTGATCGTGCACGAGGTCGGTACCCACGTGCTGCGCACGGCCAACGGCATGCGGCAGCCACTGCATCTCCTGGCGCACGGAATCCCCGGCTACCTGGGGACCGAGGAGGGCCTCGCGGTCTGGCACGAGCAGCAGGCGGGGATGACAGATCCCGGTGTCATGCGGCGGTACGCGCTGCGGGTAATTGCCTGTGATACGGCGCTGCGGGCCGGCTTTCGAACCGTTTTCGATGCTGTCGTTCCGCATACCACTGCCGACGAGGCCTTCGATCTCACGCTCCGCGTGAAGCGGGGGCTACTCGACACGTCCGTGCCTGGCGGCTACATCAAGGACCACATCTACCTTGGCGGCTTCATCGAGGTCACTAATCATCTGGAGCGCAACCCAGGTGATCACGATCTGTTGATGGCCTGCAAGTGGCCACTGTCGGAGGTGCCGCTGTTGCGGAGACTTCTCGACGACCGGTCGTCGATCCCGCCGCACCATCGGGTCGACAAGGTGGTCGACCTGATTCGGACAGTTGTCGCCGAGGGTTGAGGTGTGAGGCCGCCGTTACTCTGTCTTGAGGACCTCCCACTTGTGATAGAAGGCGGAAATCATCTCGAAAAGCTCCCGAGCGCTCCGCGTCTCGGGACTCTCCGGCCCCCGAAGGAACTTCGGCGATACAGAGTAGATGTTCCACTGCATCAGTGGTTCGACGAGCGCTGTGTAGAGATTCCCGGTGGCTCCGATGAGGACGAAGAAGCTGACGACGGCGTTGAGGGTCTCGACGATTTCCGGCCCGGCCGCCGCAGGGTCGATCTGCCCGGCGTCCACCTGTTGCTGCAGGAAGCCCACCCGCTCCAGCGCGGCACCGGCGTCATCCTTTGACTCGATCGTGACCGGCACTGTGCCTCCTGGTCGGTTGTGGAAACCCGGAGCCAGATTAGATGCCATAACGTGAGAATGGTCCGCACTGACCGTTAGCCGACACGCTCGCCTCTGGTGAGGGGACCGCCCGCCCTGGGGGGTTCGGCGTAGCGTTCTTGGTCACCGATCTGGCCAGCGCAGCGCGTCGTCGCGGAGCACCGCGTGCGCGCCGACGATCTGGTTGACGATCTGCGTCACTCGCACGTCGACAGCGATGCTGGCCAGCGCCGCCGCGTCCGCGCGGCTGAGGCCGTGCAGTCGCTGCATCAGTGTCAGCATCGAGTTCAGGGCGGTGAACGTGGCGTCGTCGAGGGAGTCGCCGACACCCAGGGTCAGCCATGCGTCGGGGGTGCGGGCCACCGGGCCGGTGACCGGAAAGTCGTCGCGTACGTCGAAGGTCAACGTCACCTCGTCCATCGGACACTCGATCGCGGTGCCGCCGACCTCGCCGTCACCCTGGGCGGCGTGCCCGTCCCCGACGGAGAACAGCGCGTCGTCCACCGGGATCGGCAGCAGGAGGGTGCTGCCGGCGGTGAGGTCCCGACAGTCCAGATTGCCGCCCGAGGGGCGCGGTGGAGTCGTCGAGTGAAGCCCCGGCTCCGCGGGTGGCATGCCGAGCACTCCCATGAAGGGCCGCAGCGCGATCGTGTGGCCGTGCTGGTTGCGGCCGGTCATCGTCACCGGGTCCAGCGCCCAGGCGTGCACCACCTGTTGGTCCTGCACGCCGTAGCGCTGGTTGAACGCACTCGGCCAGCCGCCGGCCACTGTGGTTCCCCAGCGGCCCGGGACGACCGCGTCGACGCGTACCGCGAGGGTCTGGCCGGCGCGCGCACCGCGGACCGCGACCGGACCGATCAACGCGTGGCCGTGGTCGGGCCGGTGCTGCGCGACCCGGGGTCGGTCCCGGTTCGGCCCGCCGGGGTACGGGCCGGCGGACCACCAGCAGTCCAGGGTGCGATAGGTGACGGTGTCGCCGGGGTCGATGGTGAGCACCGGCGGGAAGTCGGGGGAGAAGTGGCCGTGCAGGCTGTCATCCCCGGGCGTGAGGGTGTGTCGCATCAGTGCAGGCTAGTGGCCAGGTGCGGCGGGCAGGCAGGTGCGCGGTGGGTGCCGGGCGCACCCACCGCGCACGTCTCAACCTGGGCGATGTCAACCCGAGGTGCAGGAGCGGATCTGTGGGCGGGCGCTGCTGTTGCCGTTGGTCATCGTGGTGAAGCCGAAGGTGTTGCCGCTGCCGTTGGACCGCATGGTCATGACTGTCCCGCTGCTGTCCCAGGTGGCGGTGCCGTTCCAGATGGTGGTGACCCGCTGCGGCGAGGTGATGGCAACGACCACCGTCCACGTGCTGGCGCCGCTGACCGTCACCGACGTGTTGTACCGGTCGCCCCAGACGTTGGGGGTCGTGGCGGTCGCGGTGCAGGTGCCGCCGGCGGGCGGCGGGGTGGTGGTGGGCGGCGGGGTGGTGCCGTCCGGCGCGACGGCGCGGCCGGTGGACGGCGAGATCATGCCGGGGCACAGGTTGCGGCTGGTCAGGTTCGCCATGATCTGGGGGATGGCGTCGCGGGTGTTCTGGATCCCGTCGTGCATCAGGATGACCTGACCGGCTTGGAGTCGGCTCGCGTTGGCCACGATCTGGCTGACGCTGGCGCCGTTCCAGTCCTGGGAGTCCACGTCCCAGAGCACCTGGCGCATGCCCAGTGACGACGCGACGGACTGCAACGTGGAGTTGGTCTCGCCGTACGGCGGCCGGAACAGCACCGGTCGGCTGCCGGTGGCCGACTGGATCGCCGAGCTGGTCTGGGAGAGGTCCGACTGCATCTGAGCCTGGCTCATCGAGGTCATGTGGGCGTGGTTCCAGCTGTGGTTGGCCACCCACATGCCGGCGGCCACCTGTGCCTGCGCGGCCGACCGGTTGTTCTGGACGTTCTGCCCGACGTTGAACATGGTGGCTCGTACGCCGTTGGCGCGCAGCACGTTCAGCAGGGAGCTGGTGCTGCCGGTCGGACCGTCGTCGAAGGTGAGGCCGACGTAGCCGTTGCAGGCGGCGGCGCTCGACGGGGTGGAGGTGGCCGCGATGACGACGCCGCACATCGCGACGGCGGTGGCCAGGACGGCGAGCGCCGCGCGCAACCGCCTGGACCACAGGGCCGTGCGGGGGAAGAGCCTGCTCATCTGGTGCCCCTTCGCGCAGGCCCGGACGCGCCCCGGGCGGGCAGCACGGTCCGGACAGGTGTGGACAAGTGGGTAGGTGGAGCGGAAACCGCAACGAAGCCGATCGCATTGACCTCAGTGGATCGGAGTATTACAGCGAGAATTCCAACGCGTCAACAAGTTCCGGAACATCCTCGGAACAACTCAGGAGGCTCTGCGGCGGTCGGTGCAGGAAGGCCCCGGTCGTCGCTGGAGCTCCGATGCCCTCTCGATCACGTCATTCGGCGGATCTGCCGGTTACGTGATCCGGAAAGTGGCCGGAACTATCGATCGCCGAGCGCCGGGTCCACCGTCGCGCCCGTCGCGCCTAATAGTAAAGATTGTGAACAGAAGATGTTACAGTCATCCCGGTCGATATCCGCTCGGGTTTCGGCCGATGAGGTCCCAGAAAGGAGTGATCACATGGCGAGACTGCGCGCGCTGGTCGCGCTGGCGGCACTGATCGTCGCCGGTGGGCTGGTCGCTGTCATCCCGGCCACCGCCGCCTCGGCGGCGGCCTGCTCGGCTTCGTGGCAGGCCTCGGCCGTCTACTGGGGAGACGCCCAGGTCTCCCACAACGGCCGCAACTACCGGGCGAAGTGGTGGACCCAGAACGAGGCGCCGCCGGGAACGACCGGTGTCTGGGAGGATCTCGGCGCGTGCGGCGGGGGCACCACGCCGCCCACCGGGGGGACGTGCAGCTACCCGAACTGGACCGCCGGGACCTGGTACGCCACCGGGGCGATCGTGCGGTACACGAACGGTTCCTACTACATCGCCGAGCACGACAACCCGGGGTACGACCCCATCGTGAGCACCTGGTACTGGGAGCCCTACACCTGTGGCGGTCAGCCACCGACCACCCCGCCGCCCACCAACCCGGGCGGCTTCGTGGTCACCGAGGCCCAGTTCAACCAGATGTTCCCAGGCCGCAACTCCTTCTACACGTACTCCGGGCTCGTCGCCGCGCTCAGCGCCTACCCGGCGTTCGCGCGCACCGGCAGTGCCACGGTCCAGCGTCAGGAGGCCGCGGCCTTCCTGGCGAACGTCTACCACGAGACCGGCGGGCTCGTGCACGTGGTCGAGCAGAACACCGCGAACTACCCGCACTACTGCGACTACGGCCAGCCGTACGGCTGCCCCGCCGGGCAGGCCGCCTACTACGGGCGGGGGCCGATCCAGCTCAGTTGGAACTTCAACTACAACGCCGCGGGCAACGCCCTCAACCTGCCGCTGCTGACCAACCCGTGGCTGGTGCAGACCGACGCCGCGGTGGCCTGGAAGACCGGGATCTGGTACTGGATGACCCAGAACGGGCCGGGCACGATGACCGCCCACAATGCGATGGTCAACGGCGCCGGGTTCGGCCAGACGATCCGCAGCATCAACGGCTCGATCGAGTGCAACGGCGGAAACCCCGCCCAGGTGCAGAGTCGCGTCACCCGTTACCAGCAGTTCGTCGGCATCCTCGGGGTGTCCGCCGGAGCCAACCTCTACTGCTGAACAGTGGCCGGGCCTCGGCGGACGGCGTCGAGGCCCGGCATCTCGGCCGCCGAGGCCCGGTGAGGGCGGCGGCCGCATCGGCGCGATCAACCCGTTGACACAGCCGTGCTGCGCCCGGAACTATCAGCGGCAGTCCACCCGTCCTGGCTCCCGTTGCTCACGAACTCTCATGACAACGATGTCAGGGCTCCGACCCGCCACCCGATCCACACTGCCCAGACGTTCGACGTACTCGACCCGGTTCGAGTCGAAAGGCTCCGTCCCTCATGTCGCACACCCCCCTTGCGCGCTCCCTCTCACCCCGCCTGATCGCGGCGACGACAGCCGCCCTGCTACCGCTGGGCCTGCTCGTCGCCGCGCCCCTGGCGAACGCCGCCCCCAATCCGGCACCGCCGGGCAACTTCACCTCCTCGTTCGAGTCCGCCGACCCGCAGCCCGCCACCAGCACCGCGGAGGTCGGCCCGAACGGAAAGCCGGTCCAGGCCAACCTGAGCGGCACTGTCGCCACGCTGCCCGGCAGCCTGCTCGGCCAGGTCAGCGCCGTGACCGCGAGCGACGAGAACCCGCCGCGAGAGATCGCCGCGAACCTCGCTGACGACGATCCGTCGACCAAGTGGCTCGTGTTCGCGTCCACCGGCTGGGTGACCTACCAACTCGCCAAGCCGGCGACGGTGGCGCGCTACTCGCTGACCGCGGCCGACGACGCACCGACCCGGGACCCGAAGGACTTCGTCATCCAGGGGTCGAACGACGGCAGCACCTGGACCGACCTGGACAAGCGTGCCGGCGAAAAATTCGGCGGGCGCTTCGCCACCAAGACGTACAGCATCACCAACCCGAACGCCTACGGCTTCTACCGGCTCAACATCACCGCCAACTCCGGTGACTCGCTCGTGCAGCTCGCCGACTGGAACATCAGCGACGGCTCGGACGTCCGCCCGCCGGCCACCCCCATGGTCAGCGAGGCGACCGCAGGCCCGAACGGCGGCTACACCACGAAGCCGGACGTCGGGTTCACCGGACTGGCCGCGCTGCGCTACTCCGGCGGTGCCGAGGGCAACGGCCGGTCGTACGCGACGAACAAGCTCTTCGACGTCACCATCCCGGTCGGGCCGGAGACCCGACTGTCGTACAAGATCTTCCCCGAGTTCACCAGTGGAGACGGCCGGTACCCGTCCACCTACGCCGCCGTCGACCTGCACTTCACCGACGGCAGTTACCTCAGTGGTCGATCGCCCGTCGACCAGCACGGCTACCCGCTCACGGGCGCCGGTCAGGGCGCCTCGAAGGTGCTCTTCGCCGACCAGTGGAACCTGGTGCAGGCCGACCTGGGCGCCGTCGCGCGCGGCAAGACGATCGACCGCATCCTGCTCGCCTACGACAATCCGCAGGCCATTGGGGCTACCCGCTTCCAGGGTTGGCTCGACGACATCGAGCTGACGGCCGCGCCGGCGTCCATCGACGGCTCGAAGCTGACCAACTACGTCGACACCCGACGGGGCACCAACTCGACGGGCGGCTTCTCGCGCGGGAACAACCTGCCGATCACCGCAGTGCCGAACGGGTTCAACTTCTTCACCCCGGTGACCGACGCGACCTCCGACTCGTGGGAGTACGAGTACCACCGGATCAACAACGAGGCCAACCTGCCCATGCTCCAGGGCCTCGCGATCTCCCACGAGCCCAGCCCCTGGATGGGTGACCGCAACCAGATGTCCGTCATGCCGGTCGTCGGTGGCGGTCCGCTCACCGGTCAGCCAGCCAGTCGTGCGCTCGCCTTCAGTCACGACGACGAGACGGCGCGGCCGGACCTCTACCGCGTCACGCTCCAGAACGACCTGGTCGCGGAAATGTCGCCCACCGACCACGCCGGGATCATGCGGTTCACCTTCCCCACCGGGCAGGCGACCGGAAGCCTCGTCTTCCACAACGGCACGTTCACCATCGGCACGGACGGCACGTTGACCGGTTGGGTCGACAACGGAAGCGGCCTGTCGGCCGGTCGTAGCCGGATGTTCGTCTCCGGCGCCTTCGACCGGGCGCCGACGGCGTCCGCCGCGACCTCTGCCACCTTCGACATCTCCGGCTCGCGGGAGGTGACGATGCGTCTCGCCACGTCGTTCCTCTCCGTCGACCAGGCGCGCCGCAACCTCGATCTGGAGGTCACCGGCAAGAGCTTCGACCAGATCCACGCCGAGGCGACGGCCGCGTGGAAGGACCGGCTCGGCCGGGTCGAGCTGCGCGGCGCCACCGAGTCGCAGTTGGTCACGATGTTCTCGAACCTGTACCGGCTGAACCTCTACCCGAACTCACAGTCGGAGAACACCGGCACCGCCGCCGCGCCGCGCTGGCAGTACGCGAGCCCGGTCTCGGCGCCGACCGGCGCGTCGACCCCCACCCGGACCGGCGCGAAGGTCGTCGACGGGCAGATCTACGTCAACAACGGCTTCTGGGACACCTACCGCACCGTGTGGCCCGCCTACGCGCTGCTGTACCCGGACGTCGCCGCGAAGATCTCCGACGGCTTCGTCCAGCACTACCGCGACGGCGGCTGGATCGCCCGTTGGTCGTCCCCCGGCTACGCCGACCTGATGACCGGCACCAGCGCGAACGTGGCGCTGGCCCAGGCGTACCTCACCGGGGTCAAGCTGCCCGACCCGCTCGCGGCGTACGACGCGGCCGTCAAGGACGCGACCGTCGCGTCCGGGCGCAGCGCGGTCGGGCGTAAGGGCATCGAGAGCTCCCTGTTCCTCGGCTACACGCCGACGTCCACCGGGGAGTCGGTGTCCTGGGCGCTGGAGGGCTACATCAACGACTTCGGCATCGGCAACATGGGCGCGGCGCTCGCCAAGGACCCGGCCACGCCGACGTCGCAGCGCGCCCGGCTCAAGGAGGAGTCGCGGTACTTCCTGGAGCGGGCCCGCAACTACGTCCACCTCTTCGACCCGAAGACGAAGCTCTTCCAGGGTCGCGACGCCGCCGGCAACTTCCTCGCCGGTGACCCGCTGGACTGGGGCGGCGTCTACACCGAGACCAACGGGTGGAACTTCGCGTTCACCGCTCAGCAGGACGGCCAGGGTCTGATCAACCTGTACGGCGGGCAGAAGGCGCTGCGGGACAAGCTCGACGCGTTCTTCACCACCCCGGAGAACGCCGACCGCCCCGGTGGGTACGGCGGCGTCATCCACGAGATGCTCGAAGCGCGCGCTGTGCGGATGGGTCAACTCGGCATGAGCAACCAGCCGTCGCACCACATCCCGTACATGTACAACGTGGCCGGCGCGCCCGCCAGGACCCAGGAGACCGTGCGGGAGATCCTGCGGCGTCTCTACGTCGGCAGTGAGATCGGCCAGGGCTACCTGGGCGACGAGGACAACGGCGAGATGTCGTCCTGGTACATCCTCAGCTCGCTGGGTATCTACCCGTTGCAGGCCGGGTCGTCCGAGTGGGCGATCGGCTCGCCGCAGTTCACCAGGATGACAGTGCGTCGCAGCAGCGGCGACATCGTCGTCAACGCGCCGAACAACAGCACGGCGAACGTCTACGTGCAGGACGTGAAGGTCAACGGCAAGAAGCAGCGCGGCCTTTCCCTGGATGTCGCGACGCTCGCCAAGGGCGGCACCATCGACTTCCAGATGGGCCCCAAGCCGTCGTCGTGGGGCACCGGCAGGAACGACGCGCCGCCGTCGCTGACAAAGGGTGACGAGGCGCCGAAGCCGTTGCAGGACGTCACCGGCCCCGGTCTCGGCACCGCGACCGCGACCGGCGCTCAGGACGCGTCGAAGCTGTTCGACGACTCGTCGACCACGCAGCTGACCTTCACCTCGGCGACCCCGCAGATCACCTGGGCCTTCCGTGGTGGCAAGCAGAAGCCGAAGTACTACACGGTCACGTCCGGGGCCGCTGCCGGCGATCCGGCGGACTGGCGCCTGCAGGGCTCCAACGACGGCCTCACCTGGACCACTGTGGACTCCCGCGCCGGCCAGGTGTTCCCCTGGCGCAACCAGACCCGCCCGTACTCGATCGACAGGTCGGGACGGTTCGCCCAGTTCCGCCTCGCCGTCACGAAGACCGTCGGCGCCGCGCAGACCAACCTCGCCGAGGTCGAGCTGCTCGCCGGAGGTGACCTCGACCTCGGTGGCGGCGACATCACCGTCACCGCCGCGGACGGCGTGCACGCCACCACCGGCGTACCCGTCTCGGTGCCGCTGGGCACCGTCACCGGCGGCGACGCCAGCGGCTACCAGGCCATCATCGACTGGGGTGACGGCACGCCGGTCACCGCGGGCACCGTGACGTTGAGCTCGCGGGCCGTCTACCGCATCGCCGGGTCGCACACCTACGCCACGCCCGGCTACCACCAGGCGAACGTCACGGTGACCGACGGCGAGAGCCAGAGCTCCGCGACTGTCGGCGTCGAGGTGGCCTACGCCCCGGCCTCCGGTCTCACCGCCGCGTTCGACAACGTCTGCGTCGGTGACGAAGGGGTCCTGGCAGCGGACTGTGACGCCAAGTCGTGGGCGTACTCGCGGGCCGCCCTGGCGGCCGGTGGTGCCACCCAGGGCCAGGCACAGCAGGTCCCCGGAACGGCGCTGCGGTTCACCCTGCCGGTGATTCCGGCCGGGCAGCCGGACAACGCCACCGGCAACGGGGCGACAGTCGTCCTCGACCTTCCGCAGGACGCGAAGAGCATCTCGTTCATCGGCGCCGGAACGCAGGGCAACCAGAACACCACCGGCACGGCGACGTTCAGTGACGGCAGCACGGCCAGCATTCCGATCCAGTTGAGCGACTGGACGCTGGGCGGCAACGCCAACGGCACCCCGTCCTACGGCAACATCGTCGTGGCCCGGACGGCGTACCGGTTGCAGGGCACGAGCCGCGACGGCGCCCAGCCGTTCCTCTTCGCCACCGCGCCCTACCAGATCCCGGCGGGCAAGACGCTGGTGTCGGTGACCCTGCCGACGCAGACCGGTGACCCTCGCTCGGCGGGTCGGATCCACGTGTTCGCCGTGGCCAACGACGGCACGCCCGCCCCGGCGCTGACGACCGCCGCCCCGAAGAACCAGACGGCCACCGCCGGGCAGGCCCTCGCGGCGAACCTCGGTGCGGTGACCGGCGGCGTTCCCGGTACGACGGGCTACCGCGCCCGCGTCCAGTGGGGTGACGGCACGGTTCCGGACGACGTGACGATCGGCGCGTCCGGCGCGATGAGCGGCCAGCACACCTACGCACGGGAGGGCACCTACACGGTGCGCGTCACCGCGTGGGACGCGTTGTCGAGCAGCACCGAGTCCTTCACCGTGACAGTGGCTCGGGGCGGATCGCAGCCGGCGATCGCCCTGTCCGCGTCCGGCACCGTCGCCACCGGTGGCGCGATCACCGTCACCGGCAGCGGCTTCGCCGCCGGTGAGCAGGTGACCGTCAGCGTCGGTACCGACCCGGGTCGGATCATGAAGGTCGCGGCCTCCGCGACGGGAACGGTCCGCGCCTCGGTGCCGACCTCCGGTGACGCGCAACCCGGCCGGTACGCCGTCACCGCGACGGGCACGTCCTCGCGTACGCCGGCCACGGCCACCGTCCAGGTGACCGGGGAGCCGGAGGCGCGAACCTACCAGCCGCGGGTGGCGCTGTTGATTAACTCGGGCCCCCGCGGCACGTCGATCATGGTCGACGGTTCCGGGTTCGCGCCGAACGAGGTGGTCACGATCGCCTTCGGGACCGGACTGGCGGTCGTCACCGTGCGCGCGAACGGTGACGGCGTCATCTCCGGCGCGACGGTCACCGTTCCGGGTGCGGCGAAGGCGGGCGCGACCAGCGTCACGCTGAACGGCGCCACGTCGGCGACGAAGGTGTCCCGACCGTTCACCGTCACCGGCTAGCACCGAGCCGGGGACAGTACAGCCGCGTGGGGCGGGCCGTGATCACGGCCCGCCCCACGCGCTCGTCGTGCAATCCACTGTTAGCGTCGTCTGCCATGGCCGATCACGCGCTGCTCGCCTCGGGGCGCGACGCCGACGTCTACGCGCTCGACGCGTCTCGGGTGCTGCGCCGCTACCGCCAGGGCGGGGACAGCGCGCCCGAGGCGGCGTTGATGGCGTACGTCGCGGCCGCCGGCTACCCGGTGCCCATGGTGTACGACGCCCAGGGACCCGACCTGGTGCTCGAACGCCTCGACGGCGAAACTCTCCTGGCGTCGACGCTCGCCGGGCGCACCGGCATCGGCGCGGCCGCCGACCTGCTCGTGGGCCTGCACGACCGCCTTCACAGCATGCCGGTCCGGTTCAGCGCCGACCCGGCGGACCGCGTCCTGCACCTCGACCTGCATCCACAGAACATCATGGTGACCTCACGCGGGCCGGTGGTTATCGATTGGCGCAACGCGACCGAAGGGCCGGCCGACCTGGACGTGGCCATGACCGCTCTCATCCTCGCCGAGGTGGCGATCAGCACGGACCCGCAGCTCGCCGATCCAGCTCGGGACGGCCTCGATGCCTTTCAGCGACGCGCCGAGCCGCCCCGGGCCAGCCAACTACGGCACGCCGTGGGTCTGCGTCGGGTCGACCCCGCGCTGTCCGCCGACGAGAAGGCCGCCCTGGGTCGCGCCGCCGCCCTGGTCCACACCCGCGTCTGAGGCAGAGCCGAGCCCCCGGCCGGGCTCAGCGCCACGTTGACGCCCGCGCCGTCGGCGATGTCCCGGACGGTGGTGGCCGCGTAGCCGTCCCGGGCGAAGCGCTGGCGAGCGGCGTCGAGCAGCAACTGCCGGGTCTCGGCCGCGTCCCGACGGCGACGCTGGGCCGGTTCGCCGGCGGTGTGGCTGGTCGCGAGGACAGGCGGTTCTGCTGCTGTCACGACGCGTTCTGCAAGGGCTGCCCACCGACGCGGCGTTCGGTGCGCCCTCAACCTGCTCGCGGTGCGCCCAGTCGGAGCTGCCAGCGCGTGCCCTGACTGGTGAGCCGGACGACGGCCAGGGGCTCCACGTCCACCTGCCGGTACGTCGCCACCGGAAGACCGAGGGCGTGCACCACAGCGACCCGGATCACCAGTGGGTGGGTGACCGCTATGACACGTCCGCCGGCTCGGTGCTGCTCGTCCAACCAGCTTCCGACCCGATCCCGCACGGCCGTGACGGACTCACCGCCGTGCGGCGCGGAGTCCGGAGCGGACAGCCAGTCGTGCAGCGCCTGTGGCTGCGATTCAGCGATCTCCTCAAGCGTCCGTCCGGACCAGGTCCCGTAGTCACAGTCGGCCAACGCCGTCTCGATCGTCGGCAGCAGGCCGAAGGCGTCGGCGGTCTGTCGGGCGGCCACCGCGGGACTGGACAGGCAGGTGGAGTTCACGCCGAGGAGCCCACGCCGGTCAGCGCCCGCACGAGCCTGGGCGAGGGCGGCGCGAAGGCCACCCTCGTCCAGGCCGTCGTCGACTCCGCCGAAGCGGGCGCGGCGCAGCGCGGCGGTGTGACCGTGGGCGACCAGCCGGAGGCTGGTTCCGGTCACGTGCTCGGCAGTGCGAGGCCGGCCCGGCGACGCCGCTCGTGGTGCATCAGGGCCGCGAACAGCAGGCCGATGCCGGTCCAGAGCACGACCTGGGTGCCGAGCGAGGCCAGTCGGAAACTCCACAGCAGCGTCGCCGGGAAGTCCGCCGGAACCTCCTGGAAGGACGGCATCACCACGTACGACACTGCCGTGACCAGGAGGAACCCGCCCACGGCCGCGGCCGCACGCAACCACGTCGGCGCCTGGGCGCCGACCGACCGGTAGCCCAGCGACCCGGCCCACACGGCCACCAGCCCGAGCACCACCATCAACAGATAGGTGACGGTCCGTTGGTTGATGGTGGCCGGGTCGCCGACCGCCGGTGGGTTCGCCGGGTACTTGAGGAACGGCACGATCACCGCGCCGAGCAGCGCCGCGCCGGCCAGCAGCAGACCCGACCGTCCGTCGTCGTCGCCGCGCCGCCGACGGGACAGCAGGACGTACGCCGTGGCCAGCAGGCCACCCATCGCGGCCCCGAACAGGCCGGTGGCCAGGAACAGCCCGCCGCGCTGACCCGTCCGGCCGACCAGGGCGTCTTCGTGATCGTGGGCACCAGCGGCGGGCTCGGCGTGCGCCGCCGCCTCCTCGATGGCGATGGCCGCCTCGACGTGCGGTTCGCCGGCGACGTACGCGAACGCACCGGCCAGCAGGCCGGCGATCAGGCCAGCCAGCAGCCCGCGGACGAGGACGGCGAGGAACGGGGGAGCGGCGGTGGTGTTCAGTGGCACGGGACGCCCAGCAGGTGCCGGCCGTCGTGCATCAACTCGTGCAGGTACATCCCGCTGCGCGACACCGCGCCCTGGTCGAAGGCGACGACATACGCCAGCAGGGTGAGTGCGGCAACGGTCGCCAGAGCTGTCCACAGCAGACGGGCACTGCCAGCGGGGTGCACCACCGGCTGGCTGGAAGCGGAGCTAGACATGAATACACGAACCTCCCCAGGGATGACGCGTCCCCATCGCAAGGCTGCGGACGACCGAGCGTCCTGGCTCGCGGCCCCCAGTTGTGGTTGGGGAACCGCTCACAGTGGCGCGACCGCGCCGGATTCACACCGGCTTCCCTCGCGTCGCCGCAGATAGTGGGTCGACGGTATCGGTGCCGCCTCAGGCGGTCAACCCGGGCCCCGCGCCCCGAACGCGTCCGGATACCGGCACGTCAACGAGGCGGACCAGCCGCAGGCGCCGGTGGATTCGTCAGACCAAAAGGCGACACTGCCGGAAGCTGGTCGTGACGCGCGTTCCGGGACTCAACAACAGTCTGTTACCGCTAACATGGTCAACCTGCCAGATCGACTCTGTGGCTCCGGGTTGACCCGGAGGGCTCGATCAGCGGCTGGGCGGGGTGTGGGGTGGACGAGAACGCGCCAGGGCGGGTCCGGTGACGACCGGTGACGTCGCGCGACGACCGGGCATCGTCGACGCGCATCATCACCTCTGGGTCCGGGCGCGGCACCCACAGCCCTGGATCGATCCGCACACCATGGCCGCGATCGACGGCGACTTCACGCCGCTCGAGCTCGCCCCGGCGACCCGGGCCGCAGGGGTCACCCAGACCGTTGTCGTTCAGTCCGTCGCCGTTCGGTCGGAGACGCCCGAGCTGCTCGGCATCGCGGCCGACGACCCGCTCATCGCCGGGGTCGTCGGCTGGGTCGACCTGAGCGCCGCCGATGTCGACCGCCGCCTTGCCCGACTCCGCAGGGCGCGCGGCGGCGAACGACTGGTCGGGATCCGGCACCTGGTCCAGTCCGAACCCGATCCGACCTATCTCGACCGTCCCGACGTGCGGCACGGCATTGCCGCGGTCGGCACCGCCGGCCTCGCCTTCGACCTCCTGGTGCGCCACAGTCAGCTGCCGGCGGCCGTCCGGCTCGTCCGCGACATGCCCCAGGTGCGGTTCGTCCTGGACCACCTCGGCAAGCCCCCGCTCGGGCGTGCCGATCTCGGTGACTGGCAGCGCGACCTGCGGGTGCTCGCGGCCGAGGCCAACACCACGGCGAAGCTCTCCGGCCTGGTGACCGAGGTGGACGGCGGGTCCTGGACGGCGTCCGACCTGCGGCCCGCGGTCGAGTACGCCCTCGACGTGTTCGGGCCGGATCGGCTGATGTTCGGCTCGGACTGGCCGGTGTGCCTGCTCGCCACCTCGTACACCCGCTGGGTCACCGTTCTGGGTGACCTGCTGGACCCGCTGTCCGACGACGAGCGGGCCGCGGTCTGGCGTCAGACCGCCGGCCGGGTCTACCGGCTGGCCCCGTCCTGAGACGGCAGCGCCCTTTTCGACCTGGGGACATAGCATGTTATCGATAACATGCTAGCGGCGGCAGTCGATGTCGATTTGGTCTGACGTATGGCTTCGATGGCGCAGGTAACGATGGCAAAACATGCTCGCAAGACCTTGGCAACATACGTGAATGCGTGGCAAGGTAACGCCTGATCGTGGGAAACATCCGACCTATCTCCGAGGGGTGTGCGGGCGCCTAGCCGCACCGCCGTCCGAGCGGGGTCGGTGCTCACAGGCGTTCGGCTCGTCGGCGGGTCCCCGTCGGACGCCGGCGCCACGCTTGGGGAGGTCAGGTCCGACGATGAGTAGCGCCGAGGCAACCGCCGGCACGCAGCGCGGCGAACTCAGCGACTGGTTCCGGGAACGGATCTCCCACGCCGTCTCCGAGTTCACCGCCGCGACCGCGCTGGTCGTCCTGTTCATCGCCCTGTCCTTCGCGAGTCCCTACTTCCTGACAGCCGACAACCTCTTCAACATCGGGGCCCAGACGGCGGTGATCGCCATCATCGCCACGGCCCAGACGATGGTCATCATCACGAAGGGCATCGACCTGTCGGTGGGATCGGTCGCCGCGCTCGCCGGCGTGTTGGGCGCGATGGTCGTGCGCGACCTCGGCTTCTCGCTCTGGGCGGCCACGGCTGTCGCCATCGGCGTCGGCGCGTTGGCCGGGCTGTTGAACGGGCTGCTCGTCACGGTGGCCCGGATTCCGCCGTTCATCGCGACGTTGGGGACGATGTCCGTGGGCCGCGGCCTCGTCTTCATCATCACCGGAGCCGTCGGCGTCTACGGCCTGCCCCGATCCTTCCAACTGCTCGGCAACGGGCAGATCCTCGGCATCCCCTTCGCCGTGGTGATCACCGTCCTGGTTGCCGTCGGGGTCGCCTTTCTGCTCTCCCAGACCCGCTTCGGTCAGTACACCTACGCGATGGGCTCCAATCTGGAGGCAGCCCGCCGCTCCGGCATCCGGGTCGGGCGGCACCTCACCGGGGTGTACGTGCTGGCCGGCGTGCTGGTCGGGCTGGGCGGCATGATCGCCGCGTCCCGGGTCAACTCCGGCCAGCCCAACTACGGGATCTCGCTGGAACTCGACGTCATCGCCGCCGCCGTCATCGGCGGAGCCAGCCTGTTCGGTGGGCAGGGCCGGATCGTCGGAACCATCATCGGCGCGTTCCTCATCGCCCTGGTCCGCAACGGCGCCGTCCTGCTCGACATCAGCATCCACTACCAGCAGGTGATCGTCGGCGTGATCATCTGGGCCGCCGTCTACTTCGACCAGTACCGCCGCCGGCGGCTGGAATCACGGGGTTGACATGCCATTCCGAGAGTCCGAACGAGGAAGGACACACACCATGGCACACACCACCACCAGCCGGCGGACGCGAGGACGACTCCTGCGCGCGCAGGCGATCCTGGCCGCGGCCGCGGCGACCGCCCTGCTCAGCGCCTGCGGCGGAGTCGAGGTCCGGGACGGCGGCGACGGCGCGACCAAGGACGCGAGCGGCCCGTTGAAGCTCGCCGTCGTACCCAAGGCGGTCGGAGCCGACTACTGGAACACGGTCAAGGCCGGCGCCGAGTGCGCCGCGCAGCGCGCCGGGGACGTCACCGTCCAGTGGGACGGGGTGACCACCGAGACCGACGTCGAGGGTCAGGTCAACCTGATCCAGAACTTCGTCACCAAGAAGGTCGACGGCATCGTCTACGCGGCGACCGACTCCAGCGCGCTGGCACCGGCGACCGACAAGGCGCTCAGCGCCAACATCCCGGTCGCCATGATCGACTCCGGCACCAGCCCGCAGCCGTCGAACGTGCCCCTCTTCGCCACCGACAACCGCGCGTCGGCGACCGAGGCGGCGAAGCTGCTCGCCACCGAACTCGGCCCCGGCAACCACGAGGTGGCGCTCGTCGAGTTCCAGCCCGGATCCCAGACCAACACCGAGCGGGTCGACGGCTTCAAGGCCGGCCTCGCCCAGTACCCCAACCTGAAGCTGGTCGGCCAGCAGCCGAGCCGCAGTGACGTCAACGAAGCCCGACGGGTCACCGAGAACATCCTCACCGCCAACCCCAAGCTCGCCGGCGTCTTCGCCGCCAACGAGCCGAGCGTGCTCGGTGCCGCGCAGGCCATCCAGGCCGCCGGCAAGTCCGGCAAGGTGGTCATCATCGGCTGGGACGCCGCCCCGGACGAGATCGCCGGAGTGCGCAACGGCCAGATCTCGGCGCTGGTCGTGCAGAACCCGTTCAAGATGGGCTACTTCGGCGTCGACAAGATGGTCAAGCACCTCCGGGACAAGGCGCCGCTGGCATCGGCCGACACCGGCGTCACGTTCGTCACCAAGGAGAACATCGACTCGGCGGAGATCAAGGCGGTGCTCGAGCCCAGCTGCGCCAACCCGCCGGTGCAGTGATGGGCGGCACTCCAACGGCCACCGCCGACAGCGACCAGCAACCCACCGAGACGGAACCGCCGGTCCTCGAGGCACGCGGCATCGTCAAGCGGTTCGGGCACGTCGAGGCGTTGCGGGGCGCCGACTTCACGGTCCGCCGCGGTGAGGTCGTCGCGTTGATCGGCGACAACGGCGCCGGCAAGAGCACCCTGATCAAGACCCTGTCCGGTGTGCATCCGCCGGACGAGGGCGAGATCCGGGTCGGCGGCCGTCCGGTCCAGTTCTCCACCCCGGTCGATGCCCGACGGGCCGGGGTGGAGACCGTCTACCAGGACCTCGCCGTCGCCGACGACCTCAGCGTGGCCGCCAACCTGTATCTCGGCCGGGAGATCCTCCGCTCCGGACCACTCGGCCGGCTCGGACTGTTGGACAAACGCGCCATGCGCCACGGCGCCGCCGCCGCCCTCGACGAACTCGGCGTACGGATCCCCCGGGTCACCACCCCGATCGCGATGCTCTCCGGTGGGCAGCGGCAGTGCGTGGCGGTGGCCCGGGCCATCATCTGGGCGACAAACGTGGTCATCCTCGACGAGCCCACAGCGGCCCTGGGTGTGGTCCAGACCGGGCGGGTGCTCGACGTCGTCCGGCGTGCCCGCGACGCCGGCATGTCGGTGGTGCTGGTGAGCCACAACATGCCTCAGGTGCTCGAGATCGCCGACCGGGTCGAGGTCCTGCGCCTCGGTCGACGCGCTGCCCAACTCCGCGCCGACGAGGTCACCACCGACGATCTGGTCGCGGCGATGACCGGCAGCACCAGCGTGGATCGGGACGAGCGGTGACGGCTGCCGTCCAGCGGGGCGCGCAGGATCCCGGCCGTCGGGCGACCTCGAACGCCGTCGGGTCGCCGTTGCGGCTGAGCCCACTGGGCTTCGGCGCCTCGCAGGGCGGCAATCTCTACCGGGCGACGTCGGACGAGCAGTTCGCCGCCGCCGTGGACACCGCGTGGGCGGGCGGCATCCGATACTTCGACACGGCGCCGCACTACGGGCTGGGCCTGTCCGAACGACGCCTGGGCGCGGCCCTGCGCTTACGCCCGCGCGGCGAGTACGTGGTGTCGACGAAGGTCGGCCGGCTGCTCGTGCCGTCCCCGGAGACGGCACACCGGCGGGATCCGGAGGGGTTCGACGTCCCCGCCGACCATCGCCGGGTCTGGGACTTCAGCCGCGACGGCGTACGCCGTTCCCTGGAGGCGAGCCTTCGGCGCACCGGCCTGGACCGGATCGACGTGGTGTACCTGCACGACCCGGACGAGCACTGGGAGCAGGCCGCCCGCGAGGCGATCCCGGCGTTGGTGGAGCTGCGGGAGCAGGGCGTCATCGGTGCCGTCGGGGCGGGGATGAACCAGTCCGCGATGCTGGCCCGTTTCGTGGCGGAGACCGACGTGGACGTGGTGATGTGCGCCGGCCGGTACACCCTGTTGGAGCAGGGCGCGTTGACCGACCTGCTGCCCGTCGCGCAGACCCACGACGTCGGTGTGGTGGTCGCCGGGGTCTACAACTCCGGGCTGCTGGCCCGGGACATGCCGCCGCCCGACGCCGTCTACGACTACCAGCAGGCGCCGGCAGAGGTGATCGACCAGGCCCGCCGGATAGCGCGGGTCTGTCAGATGTACGGCGTCACGCTGCCTCAGGCGGCGTTGGCGTTCGTCCGTCGTCACCCGGCCGTCGTCTCGACAGTGGTCGGCATGCGGGACGAGGCACAGGTGACCGAGACCCTGCGTCGAGCCGGTGTCGACGTCCCAGATCAGCTCTGGACGGCGTTGTACGACGAAGGGCTGCTCGACGTGCAGCCGTGAGGGGCGGCCGTCACGACCGGGCCGTCACGATGCTCGCGTCGGCGTCGTCGGGTAACCCCTGCAACGACTCCTCCACGCCGATCAGGTGGTTGGCCATCCGGGTGCGCGCCCGCTCCGGGTCGCGCGCCACGAGGGCCTTCAGGATCGCCACGTGTTCGTGATGGGTGCGCAGGTCCGCGCCCTCCTCGTGCAGACTCCGCCAGAGCCGGCCACGGATGGTGCGCCCGGCGAACGCTTCGATCAGGCCGACGAGCACCGGATTCTCGGCGTGCACCGAGATGATCCGGTGGAAGGCGATGTCGATCTCCATGATCCGCTCGTGGTCCGGCGGTGACTGGCCGATCAACCGGGCCGCCTCGTCGAGCAGGTCACCCGCCTGGGCCAGGGCCTCGTCGGTGATCCTGGTCGCCGCCAGGCAGGCGGCCTCGCACTCCAGCAGCCGGCGAACGGTGTGGATGTGCCGGGGGTCGCCCTGGCCCTGGAAGTCCACCACGAAACCCATCGGCGCCAGCAGTTGTGGCGCGTCGAGGTTGGTGACGTAGGTGCCGTCGCCCTGGCGGATGTTGACGATGCCCAGAATCGACAGGGCCGACATCCCCTCGCGCAGAGACCCACGCGAGACACCGAGCTGCTCGGCGAGGTCCTTCTCGATGGGCAACCGGTCCCCGGGCCTGAACTGCCCTTCGAGGATCATCCGCTTGATGCCGTTGACCACTTCGTCAGTGCGAGACATGATCCCCCTAGCGGCCGGCGGGGGTGGCCTTCCCACCCGCAGTCACGTACGCCGCCTCCGGAGATGACACGGTAGTCGGGTCTGTCGCCGCCCAGTAGTGGCCGTCGGGAAAGCGGTAGAGCGCTACCGACTCCTGACGCATCCGGGTGGAGTAGCCGGGCTGGCTGGGCAGGACGTATCCGCTGCCGGAGCCGGTGTCCCGGATGATGCAGGGATCGGTGAAGTGCTCGTGCAGGTGGTCGACGAACTCGGTGACCCGGTTGGTGAGGTCTCCCGAGACCGCGACGTAGTCGAGCACCGACACGTGTTGGACCATCTCGCACAGGCCGACACCGCCGGCGTGTGGGCACACCGGGACGTCGAACTTCGCGGCGAGCAGCAGCACGGCGACGATCTCGTTGATGCTGGCCAACCGGCCGGTGTCGAGCTGGCAGAAGTCGATGGCCTCGGCCTGGAACAGCTGCTTGAACATCACCCGGTTGTGGCAGTGTTCGCCGGTGGCGACGCCGATCGGAGCGACGGCGCGGCGGACGGCGGCGTGGCCCAGGATGTCGTCGGGGCTGGTCGGCTCCTCGATCCACAGTGGCGTGAACTGCGCGAGGGCGGTGACCCAGTCGATGGCCTGACCGACGTCCCACACCTGGTTGGCGTCGATCATCAGGTTGCGATCCGGCCCGAGGATCTCGCGTGCGATAGCGCATCGGCGGATGTCGTCGTCGAGGTTGGCGCCCACCTTGAGCTTGACGTAGCCGTAGCCGGTGTCCACCGCCTCCTGGCACAGCCGGCGCAGCTTGTCGTCGCCGTAGCCGAGCCAACCCGCGGAGGTGGTGTAGGCGGGGTAGCCGGTCCGGTCGAGCTCGGCGAGGCGGGCGGCCTTCGTGCCCTCCTTGGCCCGCAGGATGGCCAGTGCCTCGTCGCGGGTCAGCGCGTCGGACAGGTAGCGCAGGTCCGCGATGTCGACGAGTTGCTCGGGGGACATGTCGACGAGCAGCCGCCACAGCGGCTTGTCGGCGAGTCGGGCGACCAGGTCCCACGACGCGTTCAACACGGCGGCCAGGGACAGATGGACGACACCCTTCTCCGGGCCGAGCCAGCGCAGTTGCGAGTCGGAGGTGAGGAGGCGGTAGACAGCGCCCATGTCCGCTGCCATCGTCGCCACGTCCAGGCCCACCAGGAGCTGTGCCTGGTGGACCGCCGCCGCCGCGACGATGTCGTTGCCTCGGCCGATGGTGAAGGTCAGGCCGTGCCCCGCGAGTGGCGCGAACGCGCCGTCGACGCCGTCGGTGTGCAGGACGACGTAGGCCGCCGAGTAGTCGCCGTCCTTGTTCATGGCGTCTGACCCGTCAGCGGTCAGGGAGGTGGGGAAGCGGACGTCTTCGACGGTGACGGCGGTGATCTGCGGCATGCGCTCCTCGCCCGGCTCGGCTAAAGATCAGATGATCACTGGGAGTATACGGAGGGCTGCTCCAGCCCGTCAACGATGTCGATCATCGTAGGCCCACAGACGTATGATGTTTGCACCGAGGGTCGTTCCGCCTTGTCGCCCATCGTGCCGGTAGACGGGCGAAGGTGGCGGGGGTGGCGGGTTGTGGAGATTGGATGTTCCACCTCGCGCCGGGGCATTGACGTCGACGTATGGGAGTACTCTGCGGTGCCGTGGCCTCGATACATCAAATCTTTGTCGACTGTCGACACGCGCGGGGAGAGTCCGGTCTCTGGTGCCCGGCCTCGGTCGGCGTGGGGTGGTCGGCCGGGGTGGTGACGGTGGTCACCGAGTGAGTCGCCGACACGCCCGAGACCGACATGTGGGGTGTGACAACGGCTGTGTCCCTATATATGGTGTCGAGCGCAGCTGGTTCGGCCGCTCATCCGGGGCGGTCGAGGCAACAGGGAACCCGGTGGAAATCCGGGACTGTCCCGCAGCGGTGAGTGGGAACGACCGCCGTCATCAGCACTGGGCCACCAATCGGCCTGGGAAGCGACGGCCAGTAGGAGACCGGCGGAGTCCGGTCGTGCCCGCGAGTCCGAAGACCTGCCAGCGCGCCGCGTACCCGCACCCGGGTGGGCGGCGGTCCGAGGCCGCGTGGGACGGCTGACGCCACCTGACCCACGCCGTGCCGGCGTGGCGTCCGCCGGTGTCTGTCTCCTCGCGTCCGGACCACCAGGTCTCGAACTCCGAGGAGCGAGTGGTGACAGTCACCGAGGTAGTCCCGGCCAGCGGCGACGCGATCCTGCGGCGGACGCCGATGCAGGTCCGCAAGCGCGACGGCGGCACCGAACCCGTGGACGTGAACAAGATCGTCCGGGCGGTCGAGCGGTGGGCCGACGATCTGACCGACGTCGACCCGATGCGGGTGGCCACCCGCACCATCAGCGGCCTCTACGACGGCGCGACCACTGCCGAACTGGACCGGCTGTCCATCCAGACCGCGGCCGAGATGATCGGTGAGGAGCCGCAGTACTCGCGTCTCGCCGCGCGGCTGCTGGCCGGCTACGTCGACAAGGAGGTGCGTCGACAGGGCATCACCTCGTTCAGCGCGGCGATCCGGGCCGGCCACGCCGAGGGCCTGATCGGTGACGACACCGCCGCGTTCGTCGACGCACACGCCGCGACGCTCGACCACGCCATCGACCCGGACGGCGACCGCCGGTTCGAGTACTTCGGCCTGCGTACCGTGTCCGACCGCTACCTGCTGCGCCACCCCACCAGCCGGCTGGTGCTGGAGACCCCGCAGTACTGGCTGCTGCGGGTGGCCTGCGGCCTGGCCCGGACGGCGGACGAGGCGGTCGGCTTCTACCGGCTGATGTCCAGCCTGGCCTACCTGCCCAGCTCACCGACCTTGTTCAACTCCGGGACGCGGCACACCCAGATGTCCTCCTGCTACCTGGTCGACTCCCCGCTCGACGAGCTGGACTCCATCTACCAGCGGTACGCCCAGGTCGCCAACCTGTCCAAGTTCGCCGGTGGCATCGGCATCGCGTACTCCCGGGTCCGCTCCCGCGGCGCGTTGATCCGGGGCACGAACGGGCAGTCCAACGGGATCGTGCCGTGGCTGCGCACGCTGGACGCGAGCGTCGCCGCGGTGAACCAGGGTGGCCGGCGCAAGGGTGCGGCCTGCGTCTACCTGGAGCCGTGGCACCCGGACATCGAGGAGTTCCTGCAACTGCGGGACAACACCGGCGAGGACGCCCGGCGCACCCACAACCTCAACCTGGCCAACTGGGTTCCGGACGAGTTCATGCGCCGGGTCGAGGCCGACGAGCTGTGGTCGCTGTTCGACCCGCACGAGGTGCCCGAGCTGCCCGACCTGTGGGGGGAGCGGTTCGACGCCGCGTACCGGGAGGCCGAGGCGCAGGGCCGCTACGTGCGGCAGGTTCCGGCACGGGAGCTGTACGGGAAGATGATGCGGACCCTCGCCCAGACCGGCAACGGCTGGATGACCTTCAAGGACGCCGCCAACCGGCTCTGCAACCAGACCGCCGAGCCGGGCAACGTGGTGCACCTGTCGAACCTCTGCACCGAGATCGTCGAGGTGTCCAGTGACGCCGAGACCGCCGTGTGCAACCTCGGCTCGGTGAACCTCGCCGCACACCTCACCGACGGTGGCATCGACTGGGAGCGGCTGCGCGCCACGGTGCGGACCGCTGTGACCTTCCTCGACCGGGTCATCGACATCAACTACTACCCGACCGCGCAGGCGGCGGCGAGCAACCCCCGCTGGCGGCCGGTCGGACTCGGGCTGATGGGCCTACAGGACGTCTTCTTCGCGCTGCGGCTGCCGTTCGACTCGCCGGCCGCCCGCGAGCTGTCCACCCGGATCAGCGAGGAGCTGTACCTGACCGCGCTGGAGACCTCCGCCGACCTGGCGCGCGACTTCGGCGCGCACCCGGCGTACCCGCAGACCCGGGCCGCGCGAGGCCAGCTCCAGCCCGACCTGTGGGGTGTCGAGGGTACGCAGACCGCGCGGTGGGACGCGCTGCGCGAGCGGGTCGAGGCGTACGGGCTGCGCAACTCGCTGCTCGTGGCGGTCGCACCGACCGCGACCATCGCCTCGATCGCCGGGTGCTACGAGTGCATCGAGCCGCAGGTGTCCAACCTGTTCAAGCGCGAGACCCTGTCGGGGGAGTTCCTCCAGGTCAACACCGCTCTGGTACGCGAGCTGAAGGCCCGCGATCTGTGGACCGAGCGGATTCGTTCGGCGATCAAGCGGGCGGAGGGGTCGGTGCAGGACATCGCCGAGCTGCCGGCCGGCGTACGGGAGTTGTTCCGCACCGCGTGGGAGCTGCCGCAGCGGGCGCTGATCGACCTGGCTGCCGCCCGCGCCCCGTTCATCGACCAGTCCCAGTCGTTGAACCTGTTCCTGGCCGCGCCGACCATCGGCAAGCTCTCCTCGATGTACCTGTACGCGTGGAAGGCCGGGCTGAAGACCACCTACTACCTGCGCTCGCGCCCCGCGACGCGGATCCAGCAGGCCACCGTCAGCGCCGTCGCACCCGTCGTCGTCGACGCGGAGGCGCTGGCCTGCTCGCTGGAGAACCCCGAGTCGTGCGAGGCCTGCCAGTGACTCCCGCCGACGCCGCCACCACCGATGCCAGCACCACCGACACGAGGACCACGCACATGCTGCTCGACCCCGGGATGGACCTGACTCTCCGCCCGATGCGCTACCCGCACTTCTTCGACCGGTTCCGCGACGCGATCCGCAACACCTGGACGGTCGAGGAGGTCGACCTGCACGCCGACCTCGCCGACCTGGACAAGCTGTCGCCGGCCGAACGGCACCTGGTCAGCCGCCTGGTGGCGTTCTTCGCCACCGGTGACACGATCGTCGCCAACAACCTGGTGCTCAACCTCTACCAGCACGTCAACAGCCCGGAGGGTCGCCTCTACCTGTCCCGCCAGCTGTTCGAGGAGGCCGTGCACGTCCAGTTCTATCTCAACCTGCTCGACACGTACGTGCCCGACGAGACCGAACGCTTTGCGGCCTTCGCGGCCATCGAGAACATTCCCTCGATCCGTCGTAAGGCCGAGTTCTGCTTCCGGTGGATCGACTCCCTGACCGACCTGCGGGAGCTGCGGTCCCGCGAGGACCGGCGCACGTTCCTGCTCAACCTCATCTGCTTCGCCGCCTGCATCGAGGGTCTGTTCTTCTACGGCGCGTTCGCGTACGTCTACTTCCTGCGCTCCCGCGGCCTGCTGCACGGCCTCGCCTCGGGCACCAACTGGGTGTTCCGCGACGAGTCCATGCACATGGCGTTCGCGTTCGACGTCGTCGACACCGTCCGCGCCGAGGAGCCGGACCTGTTCGACGACGACCTCGCCGACCAGGTTCGCCGGATGCTCACCGAGGCGGTCGAGTGTGAGGTGCAGTTCGCCGAGGACCTGGTGGGCCACGGTGTGCCCGGTCTGACGTTGGCCGACATGCGGGAGTACCTCCAGCACGTCGCCGACCGTCGCCTCGCCCAGCTCGGCATCGCGCCGCACTACGGTTCGAGCAACCCGTTCGGCTTCATGGAGTTGCAGGACGTGCAGGAGCTGTCCAACTTCTTCGAGCGGCGGGTGTCGGCGTACCAGGTCGGGGTGACCGGCACCGTCGCCTTCGACGACGACTTCTAAGAACCCCGTCCCTTCTCCGCGATCTTGCACTTGCTGTCGCGGCATACGGGGCATTCCGGGAATCTCGCCGACCGAAACTGCAAGATCGGCGCCGGCGGGGAGGTCGCCAACGCGACGGTGATGGGAAGTAGCTCAGAGGTGACCCCGACGGCTACTTCTCATCACCCCGGTTCAGCTCGGTGAGGAGCTTCTCCACCCGACCCCGGATCTCGTCACGGATCGGGCGGACGGCGTCGACTCCCTTGCCGGCCGGGTCGTCGAGCGTCCAGTCCTCGTAGCGCTTGCCGGGGAAGACCGGGCAGGTGTCGCCGCAGCCCATGGTCACGATGACGTCGGAGGACCCCGCTGTCGCGTACTCCAGAAGTTTCGGGGTCTGGTCGGTGATGTCGATGCCGACCTCGCGCATGGCCTGCACGGCGGCGGGGTTGATCGTCTCGGCCGGCGCGGAGCCGGCGGAGCGAACCTCGACGGTGTCGCCGGCGAGGTGGCGCAGCCAGCCGGCGGCCATCTGGGAACGGCCGGCGTTGTGGACGCAGACGAACAGGACGCTGGGCTTGTCACTCACGGCGGGTGCCTTCCGGGTTACGCGGTTGCGGAGTTCGTGGAGGTGAAGAAGCGGCGGGCCCACAGGGAGACGTAGACCAGCCCGACCAGGACGGGTACCTCGATCAGGGGGCCGACGACCCCGGCGAGGGCTTGGCCGGAGGTGACGCCGAAGGTGCCGATCGCGACGGCGATCGCCAGTTCGAAGTTGTTCCCGGCGGCGGTGAACGCCAGCGTGGTGGTGCGTTGGTAGCCGAGGCCGATGGCCCGGCCGAGGGCGTAGGAGCCGGCCCACATGAGCGCGAAGTACACCAGCAGGGGCAGGGCGATGCGGACGACGTCCAGGGGTCGGCTGGTGATGGCGTCGCCTTGCAGGGCGAACAGGATCACGATGGTGAACAGCAGCCCGTAGAGGGCGGCCGGGCCGATGCGGGGCAGGAAGCGTGCCTCGTACCAGGCGCGGCCCTTGGCGCGTTCGCCGAGGCGGCGGGTGAGGTAGCCGGCGAGCAGCGGGATGCCGAGGAAGATGAGCACGTTACCGGCGATGTCCCACGCGGAGACGTTCAGCTCGGCGCCGGAGAGCCCCAGCCACTGGGGGAGCACGGCGAGGTAGAACCAGCCGAGCAGGCCGAAGGCGACGACCTGGAAGACCGAGTTGAGGGCGACCAGGACGGCGGCGGCCTCCCGGTCGCCGCAGGCGAGGTCGTTCCAGATGATGACCATGGCGATGCAGCGGGCCAGGCCGACGATGATCAGCCCGGTGCGGTAGGCGGGTTGGTCGGCCAGGAAGATCCAGGCCAGGGCGAACATCACGGCGGGGCCGACGATCCAGTTGAGGACCAGCGAGGAGATCAGCAGCCGGCGGTCGCCGGTGACGGTGTCGAGCCGGTCGTAGCGGACCTTCGCCAGCACCGGGTACATCATGATCAGCAGGCCGACCGCGATGGGTAGCGAGATCCCGCCGATCTGCACCGCGTCCAAGGCGCTGTTCAGCCCGGGGATCAGCCGACCGAGGAGCAGGCCGGCGGCCATCGCGAGCCCGATCCACGCGGGTAGGAACTGGTCGAGTCGGGACAGGCGGCCGACGACCGCGCTCTCGGCCGAGTCGCTCTGGAGGGTCGTCGTCATGTCGCCGGCGCCACGGTGAGCAGCGCGGCGAGCTGGCGCAGGATGGCCGGCCGGGCGCGGTAGTAGACCCAGGTGCCACGGCGTTCGGCGTCGACCAGCCCCGCCTCGCGCAGCGTCTTGAGGTGGTGCGAGATGGTCGGACCGGTCAGGTCGAACGCGGGGGTCAGGTCACAGACGCAGATCTCCCCGGTCTCGGCGGAGGCGATCATCGACAGCAGTTGCAGCCGCACCGGGTCGCCGAGGGCCTTGAACGCGGGCGCGAGCACAGCGGCGGCCTCGGCCGGTACGCGTCGCTCGGCCAGCGGGACGCAGCACGACACGTCCATGGTCGGACCTGCTTGATTCGACATTCCTCTAGGTTGACACTTCTCTAATCAGTGTGCAACTGTCTGTTTCGACGGACGTCGAGACAGGCATCTGATCTCTTCCGGAAGGCAACCCGCTGATGGCCGACATCACCGTGCGCACCATGACCGACGACGACGCCGACCGGGTCCTGGCGATCTACCAGGCCGGTCTGGACGCCGGCAATGCCAGCTTCGAGATCACCGCCCCGACCTGGGCGGCGTTCGACGCCGCGCGCCTGAGCGCGCACCGCTTCGTGGCCGTCGACAGCGACGGGGTGGTGCTCGGCTGGATCGCCGTCTCGCCGACCTCGACCCGCACGGTCTACGCCGGTGTGGTCGAACACTCCGTCTACGTCGACCCGGCCGCCCAGGGCCGGGGCATCGCCCGGCTGCTGCTGACCGCGCTGGTCGCCTCCACCGAGGCCGCCGGCATCTGGACCATCCAGTCCGGAGTCTTCCCGGAGAACACCGCCAGCCTCACCCTGCACCAGCGTGCCGGCTTCCGGGTCATCGGCGTACGCGAGCGGGTCGGCCGCCATCACGACCGCTGGCGCGACGTCGTCCTGCTGGAACGTCGCAGCCCCACCATCACCTGACCAGCCGTGGCCCTCAAGACGGGCCAGGCCACCACACCGAGGAGCCACTGATGAACGCTCTGGACGACAGTCCCACCATCGTCATCGGCGCCGGCCCGACCGGTCTCGCCGCCGCCGCGCACCTGCACGAACGCGGGCTGCCCTTCACCGTCCTCGAAGCCGGCGACATTCCCGGTGCCGCCGTACGCCAGTGGGGGCACGTGCGGGTCTTCTCGCCGTGGCGTTACAACATCGACCCGGCTGCCCGTCGGCTCCTCGACGAGGCCGGTTGGGTCGCCCCCGACCAGGGGGCACTGCCCACCGGCGCGGAGCTGGTCGACGACTACCTCCGGCCCCTCGCGCAGCTGCCGCAACTGAAGCCACACGTGCGGTACGGAGCACGCGTCGAGGCGATCAGCCGGCTCGGCCTCGACCGGTTGCGTACCGCCGGGCGCGACACCGCACCGTTCCTGCTCCGCCTCGCCGACGGCGACGAGCTGGTCGCCCGCGCCGTCATCGACGCCTCCGGCACCTGGGGCACGCCGAACGTCCTCGGCGCGTCCGGTCTGCGCGCGCGGGGGGAGGCCGATGCGGCGGCGTACCTGGAGCACGCGCTGCCAGACGTCCTCGGCGCCGACCGGGGCCGGTTCGCCGGACGGCACACGGTGGTGGTCGGCGCCGGTCACTCGGCCGCGAACACCCTGCTGTCCCTCGCGGAGCTGGCCGCCGTCGAGCCCGACACCGAGGTGACCTGGGCTATCCGGGCCGCCGCGCCGACGCGTACCTACGGCGGCGGGGACGCCGACGCCCTACCGGCGCGGGGCGCGCTCGGCGCACGGCTGCGTTCGCACGTCGACGCTGGCCGGATCCGGCTGCTCACCGGCTTCTCCGTGCAGGCGCTCACCCCGACGGACGGCCGGGTGAGCGTGGTCCTGCGGCACGGCGACGGCACCGTCGAGTCGATCACCGTCGACCGTGTTGTCGCGGCCACGGGCTTCCGCCCCGACCACAGCATCGCCGCCGAGTTGCGGCTGGACCTCGACCCGGTGCTGGGCGCCACCCGTGCCCTGGCCCCGCTGATCGACCCCAACGAGCACTCCTGCGGCACCGTGCCGCCGCACGGGGTGGACGTGCTCGCCCACCCCGAGCAGGGCTACTACGCCGTCGGCATGAAGTCCTACGGCCGAGCGCCGACGTTCCTCATGGCCACCGGCTACGAGCAGGTCCGCTCCGTGGTCGCCGCGCTGGCCGGTGACTGGGCCGCCGCCCGCGACGTCCAACTCGACCTGCCCGCGACCGGTGTGTGCAACAGCAACCCTGCCGACTCGGTGGGCGGCGACGACTGCTGTGGGCCGCAACCGACGGGGCGTGGACTGCCCACCGGCATCTCCGGAGGGCTGCGGTCCGCACCGATCAGCCTCATCGCCCTCGACGCCGCGCCGGCAGCAGGTTGTTGCGCCGGCTGATCACCGGATACGACGGTGCCCGCCGCGGCCTGCCTCGCCCGGCGGCTACCCGGCCGCCCCCCATGCCGCCGTCCGGGCAGCCCGTGCAGTCGGACGGTCCCCCCAGTGAGGTGCGGTCGGGCGGGCCACCGCCGAGGCAGGCAGGCGCCGTCACCGCCGGCTGGCACAGGCGACACACGTACGCGCGGACGGGCGGGCGACGAGCCGGTCGGCGGGAATCGGACGGGCGCACCGTTCGCACACGCCGTAGCTGCCGTCGTCGACCCGTCGCAGCGCGATGTCCAGCTCCGCCAGGCGTCGGCGGGTGGCGTCCAGGACGGCGGTGAGCTGCGCGCGTTCGAAGGCGATCGTGCTGCCCTCGGGGTCGTGTTCGTCGTCGGCGTTGGACGACCGGGACGCCTCGAAGAGGCTCCGCAGGTCACCGTCCAAGGCAGTGGCCTGAGCCTCGGTCTGCTCGCGAAGCCGCAGCAACGCCTCACGGATCGCGCTGGAATCCCTGTTCATGACCGTTTCAGAGTACTGGGGGATGACCGTGGTCACATCGCTGGCATTCCGAGACGACCGGTCATATCGTGGTGTCCGTCAGTCAGCCGGAACCACGGACGAGAGGAGTGCCACGAGATGCCACGATCGAAGTCGCCGGCCTCCGCCGGGACCCGGCAACGGCTGTCCGACGCGGCGCTGGACCTGTTCCACCTGCGCGGCTACAACGGCACGAGCGTCCAGGACATCGTCGCCGCAGCCGGGGCGCCCAAGGGCACCTTCTACAACCACTTCGCCAGCAAGGAAGACCTCGCTCTCGACTCGGTAGCGAGATACTCCGCGGCGATGGGGCTGGAGATGCTCGACGAGAAGCAGGGCGGCACCCCGCTGGAGCGGATCACCGGGCATCTGAGATACATCACCGGCCTCGGCGACACCATGGGCGACCGTGGCTGCCTGCTCGGCAACTTCGCCACCGAGATCCCGGCACACAGCGACGTTCTGCGCAACGCCGTCGACGCCGGCTTCGGCCGCTGGGTCGCCGCGCTCGCCACGGCGATCGAGCAGGCGCGGGCCGCCGGTGAACTGCACGGCGACGAACCGGCCACCGACCTCGCCGGCTTTGTCGTCTCCAGCTACGAGGGCGCGGCAGCGCGGGCGAAGGCATCCGGCGACCCGGCCGCTCTCCAGGAGTTCTTCACGATCACCACGGCCCGGATCCTCACCTGATCCGCGTCCGACCCCAGCGATAACAGCTCGCGTCACCCCCATCCGGCGCAGCGCGCAACCAATTCAAGACGACCGGTCGTACGCCTTCGGCCGGGAGGCAGCACCCCGCAACTGAGGAGTGAGACATGAGCACCTACCTGATCAACCACCTGCGTATCCCGGGCGGAGTGCCGACCGAGGAGTCCCTGCGTTACCTGGAGCAGGTCCAGGCCACCACCGAGGCGTACGGCGCCACGTGGCTCGTCCTGGATGCCGAGGTGCAGGTCCTCGAGGGCAGCTGGCCCGGTTCGGTCGTGCTGATCGAGTTCCCGGACGCGGAAACCGCCAAGACCTGGTACAACTCGCCCGAGTACCAGGCGATCCTGTCGCTGCGCGTCGAGCACACCATCAACGACCTGGTCCTGGTGGACTCCGTCGGCCCGGACTTCACGGTGGCCGGCTACGCGCGTCAGATCCGGACCCTGCTCGGCCAGTGACCAGCGCTCGCTGACCTGCCCTGCCGCGATCCCCGCGCACGCCATGCCGTGCGCGGGGATCGGCTACATGAAGTTGCGGGTGTGCAGGGCGGAGAGCGCCGCCGCCTCGTCCGGCCGGAAACCCAGGCGGACGAGGCGGCGCTGACGGCCCTGATCCATCGCGTGTTGCAGAGCCTGCACCCGGTCGAAGCCGGCGGAAACGTCGTCCGGATGCCAACCACCCGCCGCGAGCAGCACCAGCGCGTCGAAGACATCCGCGTTGAGCCCGGCGGTGTCGACAAGCGCGTCGTGACGGCGGTGGATGGCCGCCCGCAGCCGATCCCGCAGCAGCGGATCCAGCTGCGCCTGATGCTCCAGGTGTGCCATGCCGAACACCACGTGCCGGCGCTCGTCCTGCATGGCGAGCCAACAGATCCGACGCGTCACCGGGTCCGGTGCGTTCTCGTGCAGAAACGAAAGCAGATCGACGAAGCTACCCTCGCCGAGCACGGAGAGCAGGAACGACGCCAACGCGAAGTCCGACTCCGCGACGAGGGTGAACAGCGACTGCCGACCGCCAGCGGACGACGTGCCCATCTCGGCGCCGCGCAGCAGTGCCCGCCGGCTGAAGACCTCCATGTGCCGGGCCTCGTCGGCCATCTGCACGGCGAGCAGTTGCACCACCTCCCGAAAGTGCGGGTGGATGCGCCCCACGAACCGGGCCGGCACGACGAGGGCGGCCTGCTCGTTCTCGACCAGGTAGGTCATCACCTGCACCACCGCCGCCTCGACGTCGGCCGGCAGCGCGAACGGGTCGTCCCACGGCACCGCGGTCTGCGGGTCCCACTGTCGGGCGGCGGCCTGCGCGTACAGGTTCGGGGCGATGTCGGCCCAGACCAGGTCGCGGTCGTCCAGGTCGAACCGCGCCTCCGGACCACCGGCTTCGAGGAGCGCGCCCCGGGCGCCGAGCCCCCACCGCGCGGGTGGGCGGCTGCTGAGCGCCGACGGCAGGGCCGGCCCGGCCCGCTCCGCCCCGAACCAGCGGTCGTCATCCGCCGACCCCCGGACCACCACCGCCACCAGCTCGCTCGTCTCGCCCCGGTCCGGCCATTCGACCCGATGACCCCGGCCACGACACCAGGCGGGCAGGTGTACGCGCAGCGCCGGGTCGCGCCCGGAGACCGCCAACCGGCCGCCGGGCGGCAACCCGGCCAGGGCCCGCTGCACCAGCAGGTGCGCGCCCCGGCCGAAACCCAGATCACCCAGATCGACCTCGGCGAGCGGTGCTGCGCTCACGGCCGGTAGTCCGTGGCCGTCACCCGCCCGTCGGGGGAGTAGAAACCGTTGGCGTCGACCGCGTCGGCGAGGGCGTCATACCCCGTGGTGCGGCCCTCCCGCCAGGCCTTCAACCCCTCCAAATCGAGCAGCGGACGCACCTGCGGATCGGCGTACGACATGCCGAGCAGCAGCCTGCCGAAGAGCCGGACGCCGTCGGACTCCGGCGCGCGGACCGTCATGTTGCAGTGGTCGTAGCGTGCGGTCTGCGCCACGACGCGGGTGCCCTCCGGCGGTAGCGTGCCCTCCTGGACGAACGCCAGGTGGTTGGCGTCGATCATGCAGGCGGCGTCGACCTCCCCGGCCACCAGGGCGCGGGCCGCGTCGCGCTCGCCGCCGATGTGGTCGCCGTGCAGGCCGACACCCACGTCGAAGCGGCGTACGTCGACAGTGACCCCGGCCGCCGCGAGGTGACCCAGTGGAATCAGCGTCGCCTGTGGACTGTCGACCGCCCCGACGGCGACCACCCGTCCGGCGAGGTCCGCGATCCGGCGCACCGGCGAGTCCTCGCGGACCACCACGACGGAGGTGAGGTCCTGGTCGGTGTCGCGCATGGTGAGCGCGCGGACGGCCGTGCCGGTGGCGGCCGCCAACCGCTCAGCCCGCAGCCAGGCCAGGGGAGAGTTCCAGGCCGCGTCGATCCGCCCGGCGAGGAGGTCCTCGACCTGTCGTTCGTAGTGGGAGTAGAGGACGAAGTCGAAGTCCAGGCCCTGCCCGCGCAGCCAGGCGCGGAAGCCCTCCCAGATGGTCACCACCTTGGGGTCGTACGCGACCGCGCCCAGCAGAACGGTTGGCGCGGGCATCAGCGGTTGGCCTCGTCGAGCAGCGGCAGCCCGGTGGCGAGCCGACCGACGAAATCGTGCAGCGCGTCGGTGGTCGGCGCCATCACCCGGGCCGCGCGGGCGTCCCGGAAACGGCGCTCAAGGCCCAACTCCTTGCGGAAGGCGCTGCCGCCGCAGAGCTGCATCGCGCCATCGGTCACGTCGGCGGCGGTCTCGCCGGCGAGCGCCTTGACCTGGAGCACCCGCAGCATCGCGTCCTCGCGGCCGGTCTCCAGTGCGGTCAGCGTGTCACCCAGGAAGGCGCGCAACGCGTCGGTGCGGATCATCAGCCGGGCGAGGTCGCGTCGGGTGACGGGCGCGTCGCGCAGGGCGGCGCCGGTGTGCGCGAGCGTGGTCCTGGTGAGATGTCGGCCCGCCTCGGCCACCGCGCTGTCGGCGAGACCGAGGCAGAAGGCGGCGTTGAGCACCAGGAACCAGGGCAGGACCGCACCGAGCGCGGTGTCGAGCCCAGCCCCGTCGGCCGCCATCCTCGCCGTCGCCGGAACCCGGAGCCCGTCGGCGGTCATCGGCCGAGAGCCGTTGCCCCGCAGACCCAGCCCGTCGAAGTCGCCGGTCACGCTCAGGCCGGCGCTGTCGGCCGGCACCAGCCACAGCGTCATCGGGCCGGTGTCGCGGGTCAGCGGAAGGCTCGACCAGACGTAGCTGTTGGCCTCGCCGGCCGAGGTGACCCAGCTCTTACGCGCGTCGAGGCGGACGGTGTCGTCGGCTGCGGCTGTCGCGGTGCCGGTCGGCGACCAGAAGTGGCTGCGCGAGCCGTACTCGGAGAAGGCCAACGTGGTGAGGTGATCGCCGCTGGCGATCGCCGCGCGGACGTCGTGCGGGCCGTGCGCCTCGATGACGGCGGTGGCCGCGTAGTGCATGAGCACCACCATCGCTGTGGACCCGCACTCGGCGGCCAGCCGCTCGATCACCTCGGCGACCGCCCGCAGGCCGTGGCCGGCGCCTCCGACGTCGGTCGAGGAGGCCAGGCCGAGCAGGCCGGCTGCGGCGAGAGCGTCGACACCCGGACGGGGGAAGGTCCCGTCCCGGTCGACGATCGGCGCCTGCGGGCGGATCACGTCGTCGATCACCGTGCCGAGCGTGTCCGGGGGATCGGTGGCGGTCTGGGCATTGTCGACACTGGTCGTCATGCTCGGAACCCCTCACGGCAGGCCGATGGGACCGCCGCCGACACTATCCGAACTCGTGGACGCAGCGCGAGCGTCGGATCACCGTCTGGCGCGGGCGTTGTCCCGGTGGGGTCGGCCGTGCCCGTCGTCCCGGTCGATGCGCAGCTCGCGCTCCAACTCGGTGATGACCGCGCGCAGGTCGTCCAGCCGTTGGGTGAGCGCGATCCGGTCCACCTCGTCCGGTACGCCGTCGCCGTCCTCGTCGTACCCGGGAGCCAGTCGCTCGGTCATCTCCAACCGGCGGGCCTCCTCCATGGAGTTCACGATGACAGCGATGAGGATGTTGAGCAGCAGGTTGACGGTGATGACCACGTAGCTGACGTAGTAGAGCAGCGTCCATGGTGAGATCGCCATGCCCTGCTCGATGAGGTCCGGCAGAGTCTCCAGCGACAGCAGCACGAACAACGTCAGCAGCGAGCGGCCGATGTCGCCGTACTCCTCCGGATACCTGTTGCCGAAGATCAGCCAGCCGGCCATGCCGTACACGTAGAGCGTCACCACGGCTAGGGCGAGGAACCCGGTGACTCCCGGCAGGCTGCGCCACAGTGCGGAGACGATGGTCCGCAGACCCGGTGAGAACCGCACCAGGCGGACCATGCGGGCGACCCGGACGACCCGCAGCAGCGCCGGGTCGCCGTGCAGGCCCGGGATGAAGATCGCCGCGATCACCACGAAGTCGAAGACGTTCCAGCCGTGCCGGAAGAAGTCCTGTGGGCGTCTGCCGTAGGCGGCCAGCCGGACGGCGATCTCGATGACGAAGACGGCCCGGAAGAACAGCTCCAGGCCGTGCAGCGCGGTGCCCGCCGGGCTCAGATCGTCGTACGTCTCCAGGCCGAGAACGATGCCGTTGGCGAGGATGACCACGACGATGGCGATCTCGAAGGGCCGTGACCGGGCGAGCCGGTCGCAACGGCCGGTCCATCCGGAGCGGTGCGACGGCGGTGTGGACGGACCGCCCCGCTGGGCGGGCACGGGTGCGTCGGTCACCAGTCGGCCGGCTCGATGAGGCGTGCCGGGGCCGGGGCCCACCTCCGGCCGTCGTCCTGGCGGTGCGGATGGTGTGCGGGCATGCCCACCACCCTAGCCAAGATCAATGACGCTGCGCGACAGTGCCGTCAGTGCAGCGTGACGTGTTCGCTGCGCGTCGACGCGATCCGTGCGGCGACGACAAATCGGAACGCCGTGTGCGATTTACAGTAGATCAGTGAGTGACACAGCCGCGAGCGACCCCGACCGGCAGCCGATCTGGAGCAGGCCCGAACGCGGCAGCCGTGGCCCCGCTCCGGCGCACAGCCGGGAGGCCATCGTCGTGGCCGCCATCGCCCTGGCCGACACCGAAGGGCTGGCCGCGGTGTCGATGCGCGCCGTGGCCGCCACGCTCGGCACCGGCGCCGGATCCCTCTACCGCTATTTGTCGTCCCGCGATGACCTGCTGGACCTGATGACCGACCGGGCGGTGGGGGAGCTGCGCCCGTACCCGCAGGTGGAGGGCGACTGGTTGGAGACGATGGTGCTGCTGGGCCGCCGGCAGTTGGCACTGTTCGGCGCCCACCCGTGGCTGCTCGACGTGATCCACCGGCCCTCCGGCATCGGCCCGCAGAGCCTGGCCTGGTTCGACAACTGCATCCGGATCCTGGAACCAGTGCGCTGCCCTGCCGCCGCCAAGTTCGAGACCATCGCGATGATGACCGGCGTGGTGAGCCTCTTTGCCCGCCGCGAGTCCGCCGCCGGGGCGTTCAGCTTCGCCGGGGTGGACCTCGCGGCGTACCCGCACCTGGTCGCGGCGTTCCGTCAGCCCTCCGGACCGGCACCCCGGGCGGACCTCGTCGAACGGACAGTGCGCAGTCTGCTGACCGGCCTGCTGCTCGCGGAGTCGACCGAGGCGGGCTGACCCGCCTCGCCTCGGCCGGGACGCGGGAGCGCCCGCAGCCGGCGTCACGTCGCGGCGGTGAGATATCGGCGGTAACCGAGAGCGGACTGCGCGAACCCGATGGACGCGTAGAACCGGTGGGCGTCGGTGCGAGCGGCGTTCGACACCAGTTGGACCTTGTAGCAGCCGGCCGCCGTCGCCTCGTCGAGCGCCGCCAGCATGAGGGCCCGGGCAACTCCGCGACGGCGCCAGCCGGGCGCGACCACCACGTTCTCCACCAGCATGTACGGTCGCGCGCCGTGGGTGAGGTTGGGGGCTACGAGGGTGTCCAGGGTGCCCACGAAGGTGTCCCCGGCGACGGCCAGCAGGAGGCTGCGGCCGGATTGGGCGTGCAGGTCGCGCCAGGCGGTGGCGAGCCGGGCGGTGTCCGGCCGTGCGTCGTCGGGGGCGAGTTGCCACAGCACGTCGAAGACCAGCTCGGGGTCGTCCTGCGCCACGGCGGCCCGGACGACGAAGTCGCCGCCGCTCACCGGGCCGACGCCGGAGTGTCCAGGTCGGACCGCACGGCGTGCCGACATGGCGGTCCGACGGGCCGGGCGAGTTGCTCATCGACGTGCCTCACCATGTCGTCGAGGATACGTGCGCGGCTTCACGGCGTGGCGGGCGACGGCGACCGGAGGCCCCGCCGCCCGCTTCGGCGATGGATCGGGTTCAGGCCCGAGCGGCGCGGATGGCGTCGTGCAGCGGGGTGCTCGGCCGGCCGAGCAACCGGCTGAGGTCGTCGCTGTCGGTTGCCAGCTCGCCGTTGGCGATCGAGTGGTCGAGCGCGGCGACGAAACCGGCGGTGCCCGCATCCAGGCCGACGTTCTCCAGGGCCGAGGCCAGGTCGGCGGCGGACATGTCCTGGTGGACGACTGTGGTGCCGGTGACCTCGGTGACGGCCTCGGCCAGCTCGTCGAAGGTGAACGCGGTGCCGCCCAGTTCGTAGACGGCGTTGCCGTCCTCTTCCCGGGTCAGCGCGGCCACGGCCGCCCCCGCGTAGTCGGCCCGGGTGGCGGCGGAGATCTTGCTGCCGCCGGTGGCGCCGAGGATCGTGCCGGACCCCAGGTACTGCGGGAGCTGGTCGGTGTAGTTCTCGGTGTACCAGCTGTTGCGCAGCACGGTGTAGGTCAGACCGGACGCGGCGAGGACCTCCTCGGTGGCCTTGTGCTCCGGGGCCAGCGGGTTCGCTGTGGTGTCGGCCTTGAGGATGCTGGTGTAGACGAGACGCTCCACCCCGGCGAGCTTGGCGGCGTCGATGACCGCTGTGTGCTGCGCGACGCGCTGACCGGGGGTGTCGCCGGAGATGAGCAGCAGGCGGCGTACGCCGGCCACGGCGCCGGGCAGCGTCGACGGGTCGTCGTAGTTGGCCTTGCGGATCTCGACCCCGTGCGTGGCCAGGTCGGCGGCCTTCTCCGGGCTGCGGACGATGGCGGCGATCTCGGCGGCGGGTACGCCGCTGTCGAGCAACTGCTCGATCACCAGGCGGCCCAGCCGGCCGGTGGCGCCGGTGACGGCATAGGTGGGCATGGGAACCTCCGGAGGGTAGGGGTCGATCAGTAAGCACTTACGAATCTACAGCACTAACTTATGGGCGGCATGGGATAGGCTGGTGAGGTGAGCGACATGCCGGCCCAGGACCCGGCGGGGCCTACCCAGGAATTCGTCAGCGATGTGTTCGCGCGGGGTTGCACCTCCCGTGCGGCCTTCGAGGATGTCACCTCGAAGTGGGCCTCGCTGGCCCTGTTGGCGCTCGGCGAGGGCCGCTACCGGTTCAACGCGCTGCGGCGCCGCATCGACGGGGTCAGCGAGCGGATGCTGTCCCAGACCCTGCAGACCCTCGAACGCGACGGGATGCTGACCCGCGAGGTGCTCACCGCGATCCCACCGCGCGTCGAATACTCGTTGACCCCGCTCGGCGCCCGGGTCGCCGAGCAACTGCGTGGCCTCGCCGACCTGCTGGAGGCCTCGGTGCCCGAGTTGCAGACCGCCCGCGACAGCCGCGAGCGCGACCGGGGCTAGCGCGATCTCGCGCCGGCCTCGCGTCGCGCCACCACCGTCCGTGGGCTCTGGCGGATGCGCTGGGTCGCCACGACGCATCCCAGCACCACCAGCGCCGCCGCGATCGAGGCGGGGGAGACCACCTCGCCGAGCAGCAGCGCCGACCACCCCAGGGTCAGCACCGGCTGGGCGAGTTGGACCTGGCCCACCTGCGCGATACCGCCCCGGGCCAGGCCCGCGTACCAGGCGAAGAAGCCCAGGAACATCGAGACCCCGGTGAGATAGCCGAACGCCGACCAGCCGAGAGCATCGGCCCGCGGCGGACCGGCTGCGGCGGCAACGACAGTGACGGGAACGGTGACGGGCAGCGAGAGCAGCAATGCCCAGCAAATCGTCCGAGCGCCGCCCAACTCGCGGGCAAGTGCGCCGCCCTCGGCGTAGCCGAGGCCGCAGAGCACTACCGCCGCGAGCAGGAACAGGTCGGGCAGGGTGAAGGCACCGCGTACCGCGCCGCTGGCGCCGAGAAAAGCGAGAACCGCCAGCAGTCCGCCCGCGCTCACGATCCAGAACAGCGGCGGTGGGCGCTCGCCGGCCCGCAGCACCGCGAACACGGCCGTCATCGCGGGCAGCGCGGCGATGACGACAGCGCTGTGCGCGGAGGTCTGGGTGAGAAGCGCCATCGAGGTGAACAACGGAAAGCCGACGATGACTCCGAGCGCGACGATCGGCAGCCGTTGCCACTGACCGCGGGTGGGCCGCCGTGCGCCGGTGAGACGCAGGTACGCCCATGCCAGCAGCCCCGCGCCGACAGCCCGGCCGAAGGCGACGAACCACGGGTCGAGCTGCTGCACGGCGATCCGGGTGGCCGGTAGCGACAAGCTGAAGCCGAGCACGCCCAGGGCGCCGAGGCCGAGCCCGACGATCCGATCCGCTGTTACCGTGTTTCCGGCAGTAGCGCTACTCTTGTCCCTCATGGAAAACGGTAACGCAGCGCGGCGCGTTATCCAAGATCTGCGGGGTCTCGCGGCCGCCGCCGGTCCCGGTGCCCGGCTGCCCTCGGTACGCGAGCTGACGGCCCGACATCAGGCCTCGCCGGTGACCGTCGCCGAGGCGATCCGCCAGTTGGCGGCCGAGGGGCTGATCGAGGCGCGACCCGGCCGAGGCACCTTTGTGGCCACTGAGCCGGACGAGCCGGGCGTACCCGACCTGTCCTGGCAGACCGTCGCGCTCGGGCCCCGCCGGTTCGGTCAGGACGAGATGCGGGCGCTGTTGGCGCTGACGCCCGCCGGCACGATCCCGCTGTCCGGGGGCTACCTCCACGCGGACCTCCAGCCCGCCGCCGCGCTCGGCGCCGCCCTCACCCGGGCCGCCCGCCAACCCGCGAGCTGGCAGCGTGGGCCCGTCGAGGGGCGCGCGGACCTGCGCGCCTGGTTCGCCCGCGAGGCCGGGGCAGGGCTGCACGCCGAGGACATGGTGATCTGCCCCGGTGGACAGGCCGCCCTGTCGTCCGCGCTGCGGGCGCTCACCACGCCCGGCGACGCCCTGCTCGTCGAGTCGCCGACCTACCTGGGTGCGTTGGCCGCCGCCCGCGCGGCCGGGCTGCGGGTGGTGCCCGTGCCGGCCGACGCCGACGGGGTACGACCCGACCAACTCGCCGCCGCGTTCGCCCGCACCGACGCCCGACTCTTCTACTGCCAGCCCCTGTACGCCAACCCGCACGGCGCGACGCTGGCGGAGCACCGCCGGGCGCAGGTCGCCGAGGCCGTACGCGACGCCGGGGCGTTCCTGATCGAGGACGACTACGCCCGTGACCTCACCATCGACGATCCGGCCCCGCCACCACTGGCCAGCGATGATCCCGACGGCCACGTCATCTACCTGCGCTCGCTGACCAAGTCGACCGCCCCCGGGCTGCGCGTCGCCGCCATCGGAGCCCGTGGTCCGGCCGGGGCGCGACTGCGCGATGCCCGGGTACTCGACGACTTCTTCGTCGCCGGACCACTGCAACAGGCGGCGATCGACTTCCTCACCTCTCCGGTGTGGTCGCGGCATCGCCGGGCACTGCGCACGGCCCTCCGGACACGTCGTGACGCGTTGCTGACCGCGCTACGCCGGCACCTGCCAAGCCTCACTCCACATTCGATTCCACGTGGCGGCATGCACCTCTGGGTACGCCTCCCCGCCGGCACCGACGACGCGGCACTGGCCGCTGCCGCGGCGGCCGAAGGCGTCGCCGTCTTCCCGGGCCGGCCCTGGTACGCGGCTGAACCCCCGGCCCCGCACCTGCGCCTCACCTACGCGGCAGCCGCACCCGAACTCATGGACGAGGCCGTGCGACGCCTTGCCCGCGTCCTTCGCTGAACACCGGGCGCCTGGCTGGTTGGCGTCCGTGCGGGTCTCAGGTGTTCAGCGTCTCGCGCGGCGGCACCCCGAAGCTGGCGTGGTATCGCGCGGTGAACCTGCTGTGGCTGGCGAATCCCCACCGACTGGCGATTGCCGAGACCGTCTCCTGGCGCGGGTCGGCGCGTACCAGGTCGTGGTGTGCCCGGACGAGCCGGACCCGACGCAGGTAGGCCATGGGGGTGGTGCCGAGGTGACGGCGGAAGGCGAGTTGCACCGCCCGGAGGGAGACCCCGGCGGCGCCGGCGATGTCGGCCGCGCTGATGTCCCGCTCGGCGTGCTCCTCCAGAAACGTGATCGCGCGTCGCAGCGTGGCGGTGGTGGCGTCGTTCCGGTCGGCGGCGGTCGGTTCGGTGAACGCGGTGTTGGGGAAGACCGCGAGCGCGGCCGCGGCCAGCATCCGGGCGGCGTTGCCGATCACCAGCGACTGTGCCCCGGCGGCCGGGCTGTTCAACACGACGTCGCGGACGAAGCTTGTGGTGTTGCGCCACTGCCGGGCCAGGGCCGTGCTCGCGGCACCCAGCTCGGTGAACTCGATCCGACCGGGCCGGCGGGCCGGCGCGGTGGTGGCCACCTGTGCCAGCACCGACAGGTCCAGTACGCAGAGCTCCACCTCACCGGGATGCCAGCGGACGGCGCACGGCTCCTCCGGCCTGGTGACGAGGAAGACCTCGCCGGGGCCGAACCGGTGGGCGGATCCGGCGCAGGAGCGATCGACGTGTGCGGTGCGGGTGCGACCGATGACCAGCCCGCCGAGTGTGCTGGCATCGATCTCGAGGTGCCCGGTCTGGCGGGTCGCCGCGATGGCGAAGGGGCCGGTGTCGACGCGGCGGTGGGTGAGCCGGTATCCGTTCCTGCTCTGAATGCGCAGTCTCGGGTCGTACGCGGCGGACAGGAATTCCTGGATGGCCGCCGGGTCACGGCTGTCGAACTGGTGGGTCTGCACTGGCGATGACGTCATCCGCTGTCTCCGTCCGGTGGAGGTGCCGCCGGGTGCTGGAACGGGTGCCGACGGCAGGTTCGGGACGTGCCGGGGTGCTCGGCGGTGACCCGGCACGTCGTTGGCCGGCGGTGCGGTGGGATGGAACGTCGCGAGCGGGACGGCAGCGACCGGTTGAGCGTGTCGGATCTGGTCTGACCATTCACTGACGCTGAGGCGCAATATCTGTAGATGGGAATGTCACCATACGACAATCACCGACGTGCCGTCCCGCGAATCACCGCGACGTGTCGGCAGCTCGACTTCGTTTTCCGACTAGTGCGCCACATGGTTTTGCGTCTGCTGTCCTAGCCACCCTCGTGGCCGACAGCGAAATCTTGTTCATGATTCGTCGGAGGATGACCGGGTCACTGCCGGGAGGCCGACCCACGGAGGGGGAAACGTTGGACAGTACCGATCCTGACCGCGTCGTTCGGTTGGCCGTCGCCGAGGCGCTGGCCCGGGTGGCGGACGAGGACAGCCTGGGTCTGGGCGAGGGGGACGCGCTGGAGAGGCTCGGGCGTGGGCTCCGCGAGGTGCTGCGCCGCGCACTCGACGACCGGGTGCCACTGACCACGCCGGAGTTCGTCGACCTCTGCCGCGACCTGCGTCTGCACCGTGACGCCTTCGACCTGCTGGGGCACTATCTGATGACCGCGTTGCTGACCCAGCACGTCGGACCGGACGCCCTGATCCGCGTCGGCGTGCTCTTCGGCACCGTCGGGCGTTACCTGCCCGGTGCCCGTCCGGTGGCCCACCGCAACGAAGGGCCCGCGGCACGGCGACGTGACGTGCGCTCGGACAACAGCGTCGTCGGTCGGTACCGCCGCGCCAAGCTGCCCGAGCACCTCCCCAACCCACCGAGCTGGACCTGCACGGGATGTGGCCGCGAGTGGCCCTGCGCCACCAAGCAGAGCCAACTGCTCGCCGAGTTCGGTGGAGCGCGCGCCTCCCTCGCGGTCTATCTCGGCTCCTGCCTCGTCGCCGCCGCTCAGGACCTGCCCACGATGCCGTTGCCCCGGGTCCGGCTCCGCTTCCTGGGCTGGCTGCCGCGCGCCCGGATCTGAGCGGACCGTCGGCAGGGCACCGGTCGTCCGGTGCCCCGACCCGGACACGTCGTGCGGGTCCCGACTGGACGCTGTGCGAGCACGGGGTGACCCGCTGCTGCCCCACCCGACGATGCGCGCAGGCCGGGGCAGGGTGTTCATCGTGCGCACCAGCTGCGTACGGCGGCTGTTCACCGCCTTCTCCGAGGCTCCTTGATCGAAAGAGCATTCGCTTGATCGAGGAGAGGCTCTCAGGTGAGAGACAAGCATCCCGAAGAGACCGAGCACGCGCAGCTGTCCCGGCGCAAGCTGGTCAAGTACGCGGGCGTCGGCGCGACGCTGGCCGCGGCCAGCCCACTGGTCGGTTCCGGCGTGGCCTGGGCCGACGAGGACCGCCGGCCGGGTGACGACGACAAGACCGACCGGGGCAACTCCAAGAACCGGGCGTGGCGTGCGGGCGACCACCACATCCACTCCGAGTACAGCGGCGAGTTCGACACCACGAAGTCCCCGATCGTCTTCCACAAGGGCGCGGACGCGGTCTACCCGATCGTCACCAACGCCATCATGGCGAAGAACTTCGGCCTGACCTGGGCGATGTGCACCGACCACGGTGGACCGACCCACTCGAAGGTGAACATCGAGCAGGCGTACCCCGACCTGCTGCGGTCCCGCAAGCTGGTCCCCGAGGTGCTCCAGTTCTGGGGCATGGAGTTCGACGCGCCCTCGCTGGACCACCACACGCTGATGATCCCGCGTCACGAGGACGAGGCGAAGCAGCTCTTCGAGCTGGAGAGCCGGTTCGCCAAGTACGACGCGTTCCCCACCGACCCGGCCCGCGACACCGAGGCCAAGATGGTGGAGTTCCTCAAGGTGGCCCGGGGTATGCCGCACAAGCCGCTGGTGATCGCCCACCACGCGTCCCGTTCCGCGCCCGGTCTCGGCGTCTACGGTCAGGACACCCCGCGCGAGTTCCGCAACGGCAACAATGCCGCGCCGGACGTCTATATCGGCTTCGAGGGCGCGCCCGGTCACCAGGCCGGACCGCTCAACGGTGGCAAGCGGGGCGGCTACGGCAACCACCCCACCTACGGCGGCTTCGACCAGATGACCGCCCGGGTCGGCGGCCTGTGGGACTCACTGCTCGGCGAGGGCCGGCGCTGGTGGATCACCGCGACCTCGGACTCACACGTGCACTGGACCCGGGGCGGCTCCGACTTCTGGCCGGGCGAGTACAGCAAGACGTACGTGCACGCCCGCCAGGACTACGGCGACATCATGGACGGCCTGCGCAACGGCCGGATCTGGGTCACCACCGGTGACCTGATCCGCAGCCTCGACGTCACCGCCACGTCCCAGGGCCGGACCGCCGAGGTGGGCGAGACGATCACGGTGAGCCGTCGTAGCCGCACCGATGTCGAGATCGAGATCACCTTCCGCCCGCTGGGTGGGGTGAACGCGAACGGTGACCGGCCCGAGGTCCGCCGGGTCGACCTGATCGTCGGCCAGATCACCGGCCCGAGCGCCAGCCTGGACGCCGACACCAACCCCACGACCACTGTGGCGGCCCGGTTCGGCCCGCGGGACTGGCGTCGGCACGGCGACAGCTACGTCATCCGGCACACCTTGCGCAACGTCGAGGCGGACACCTACGCGCGGGTGCGGGGCACCAGCACCGACGAGGCCGAGCCGCTCGCCGACGGGCTGGAGAGCCCGTGGGACGACCTGTGGTTCTACTCGAACCCGGTCTTCGTGCACGTGCGCTGACCGAGTGCGGTAGCGACATCGCGGGCCTGTCCGGCATCGCTCGATTGACGACGTCGGGCGGTGTGGGGCAGGCCCGCCCGCGGTATCCGCAGGTCAGTCGGGCCTGCTGCGGCGGGCTCGGGGGGTGGCGGTCCGCCCGCTCCGCGCCGCCGCGGCGCCGGTCCGGCGCGCAGCGGGTGCCGCCGTCGTAGTCTCGGCCTGCACCTGGGTGACCACCTCGCAGAGGTCGCGCAACGGGTCCACCGCCTGCGCCGAGCAGGCGACCTTCTGCAGCAGTGACCGCAGCGTCGCCGACTCGGTCGACGTGAGCGCCCCCAGCAGGTGCGATTCGACCTGCCGCAGTGCCAACCGCCGCTGCTCCCAGGCGGCACGACCGGCGTCGGTGACCTCGATCAGCCGGTTGCGCCGGTCGGCCGGGTCCGCGCGCCGGGCGACGAACCCGGGCCGCTCCAGGTCGTCGATGAGGTACGTGAGGACGGTGCGGTCGATGCCGATCTCCTCGGCGATGGCGCCCTGGTTCCGGGCCGGCCCGTTGCTGGCCGCGGTGAGTAGTTGGTAGCCGCGCGGGCCACCGGGAAAGTCGGTGAGCGCGTGCTCGGCCGCCCGGACGTAGCCGCGGAAGACGATCCCGAGCATCCAGCCCAGGTCGTCGTCGAGCGGATCGGGCCGGTCCGGCCGGTGAGTGGCACCCGTCATGCCCCGACAATAGCGCAGTGAGTCAGACCTTGTTGGCAGAAGATGTTCTGTGTGGCATAAGGTTAAGGTTGCGACGCATCGTCCGAGGCGTCGAGGAAATCGGGAGGCTCGCAGATGAGCGACTACGGCCACGACCTGGTCTTCGGCTCCTTCGTCACGCCCAGCGCTGACAACCCGGACCGCGCGGTCGGCGTCGCCGTCCTGGCCGAGCAGGTCGGGTTGGACCTGGTCACCTTCCAGGATCACCCGTACCAGCCGGCGTTCCTCGACACCTGGACGCTGCTGAGCTTCGTCGCGGCCCGCACCAACCGGGTGCACCTGGCGGCGAACGTGACCAACCTGCCACTGCGCCCGCCGGCGGTCCTCGCCCGCAGCGTGGCCAGCCTGGACCGGCTCAGCGGTGGCCGGATCAGCCTCGGCCTCGGGGCGGGGGCGTTCTGGGATGCCATCGAGGCGATGGGCGGCCGACGGCTGACCTCCGGCCAGGGCGTACGAGCGCTGGAGGAGGCCATCGAGGTCGTCCGTCAGCTCTGGGACGTCGAGACGCGCGGCGGCGTGCGGGTCGACGGCGAGTTCTACCGGGTGGTGGGCGCCAAGCGCGGTCCCGCTCCGGCCCACGCGGTGCCGATCTGGCTGGGTGCGTACAAGCCCCGGATGCTCCAGCTCACCGGTCGTCGGGCCGACGGTTGGCTGCCCACGCTGGGCTACCTCCAGCCCGGTGATCTGACCAAGGGCAACGCGATCATCGACGACGCCGCGCAGCAGGCCGGCCGGTCCCCGCAGGACGTGCGTCGGCTGCTCAACATCGCCGGAGAGTTCTCGACCGTCGGGCGCGGCCCGCTGAACGGGCCCGCCGAGCAGTGGGCCGAGGAGCTGGCCGAACTGGCGCTGGAGGAGGGTGTCGGCACCTTCATCCTGGGCAGCGACGACCCCGACGACCTGCGCCGCTTCGCCGGCGAGGTGGCCCCCGCCGTCCGCGAGCTGGTCGCCGCCGAACGTGACCGGGACGCGGCTCCGGAGCCGGAGCCCGTCGCTGCGCCGCCCGCGCGGGCGAGCCGCGCCACCGCGACCGGTGGTGCGTTCGCCGTGGTGCCGACCCCGGACGACGGCGTACGGCGAAGCGAGCAGCAGGTGTGGGACGAGTCGGCCCGGCCGACCGGGCCGGCGCCCGACCCGGAGCGCACCTACACCCCGCAGGAGCAGGCCACCGGCGCGCACCTCGTGCAGATCCACGACGGCCTGCGCGCCGAACTGGCCCAGATCCATGACCTGATCGAGCAGGTGGCGGCGGGCGAGATCGACGCCGGCGCGGCCCGCTCCCACATCAACACGATGACCATGCGGCAGAACCGGTGGACGCTCGGCGTCTACTGCGAGTCGTACTGCCGCATCGTCACCACCCACCACACCATCGAGGACCAGTCGCTCTTTCCCCGGTTGCGGGCGCGGGACCCCCGACTCGGCCCCGTGGTCGACCGGCTGGAGCAGGAGCATCACGCCATCCACGACGTGCTGGAAGGTGTCGATCGTGCGCTGGTCGCGTACGTCGGGTCTCCGGACGGCATCGCCGAGCTGCGCGCTGCGGTGGACCTGCTGACCGACGCCCTGCTGTCGCACCTCAGCTACGAGGAGCGGGAGCTGGTGGAGCCGCTGGCGCGGCTGGGAATCGCCTGATCACCGCGCCGCTGCGGCGGCTCGGGGTTGCCCCGATCTAATCTGAGAGACTACTCTCGAAACATGTCTCTCAAGAATCCGTACGGGGATTTCGAGATCACCGAGCCGCAGGCGCTGCGGGCGCTGGCCCACCCGGTACGCCTGGCGATCCTCGAACACCTTCAGCGGCACGGCCCGGCCACGGCAACCGGGCTCTCACCGCACGTCGGCGCCACGCCGTCGGTGGTCAGCTGGCACCTGCGGCACCTCGCGACGTTCGGCCTGGTCCATGACTGGGACGGCGCCACCAGCAAGCGGGAACGCTGGTGGCAGGCCGTCGCCCGAGGCTTCCGGTTCACCGCCCCCGAGGGCACCGAGGGGCAGTCCGCCGTCCAGCAGCTCCGCGCGGAGATGTTCGCCCGCAACGCCGACGCACCCCAGCAGTGGCTGCTGCATGAGGAGCCCCGACTGCACCCCGAGTGGCGCGCGCTGGCCGGCATGGCCGACACCCGGTTCGTGGCCACCGCCGCCGAGCTGCGGCAACTGGAGGAGTCCATCGAAGAGCTGATCGCCCCGTACGTGCGACGCAAAGAGGAGTCGGCCCCGGCCGACGCGCGGATCGTCCGGATGCTGCGCTACCTGCTGCCCGAGCCGGGGGACGAAGCCCCGGCCGAGCCCAGCGACGACGACGCGGCCACGTCGTGACCGCCGCCATCGACGCCTCCGCCGACACCGGGCCCCCGCCGACCCTGCACCGAGACCGGCGGTTCCGCACCTTCTGGGTCAGCGAGACGATCTCCCATTTCGGCGATCGGATCAGCGAACTGGCTCTACCGCTGATCGCCGTCACCCTGCTCACCGCCACACCCGTGCAGGTCAGCGTTCTCACCGCGCTGATCTGGCTGCCCAACCTGCTGGGCCTGTTCCTGGGCGCCTGGGTGGACCAGCGCACCCACAAGCGGCGACTGCTGATCATCGCCGATGTGATCCGCGCCGCGGTGCTGCTCAGCCTGCCCGTGGCCTACCTGTTCGACGCGATCACCCTCACCCAGCTCTACCTGGTGGCACTGCTCACCGGCTTCGGAGCGGTGCTCTTCGCCATGGCGCGGCAGGCGTTCTTCGTCGGCCTGGTGCCGCGATCGGCGTACGTGGACGCGAACAGCAAGATGAGCATGAGCCGGTCGCTCTCCTTCATCGCCGGCCCGGCCGTCGGCGGTGGCCTCGTTCAGGCGCTCAGCGCGCCGGTCGCGATCGTCGTCGACGCGGTCTCCTTCCTCGGCTCCGCGCTGCTGCTCAGCCGCATCCCGGTGACCGAGCCCCCGCCCCCGCCGCGTCGAACGTCCACTCTCGGCCTGGTCCGCGAAGGGCTCGTGCTGGTACTGCGGCACCCGGTGCTGCGGGCCGCCCTCGGCTGCACCAGCACTGTCAACTTCTTCACCTTCATCGCCGGCGCGCTGCTGGTGCTCTACGCCAGCCGCGAACTCGACCTGTCGGCCGGCGCGATCGGCATCGCCCTCGGCTTCGGGGCGATCGGCGGATTCATCGGCGCGGCGCTCGCGCCGCGTGTCTCACGCGCCATCGGACTGGGCCGTACCGCCATGATCGGCGCGGTGCTCTTCCCCGCGCCGCTGGCGCTGACCGCCCTGGTGTCCGGACCCACCTGGACGAAGGTGGCCATGCTGGCGGCCATCGAGCTGGTCTCCAGCATCGGGGTGATGCTGATGGACGTGAACCTCAACGCCCTCCTCATCGCCGTGACACCCGCCGACGCGCTCGGACGCCGGGCCGGCGCCTACAGCGCCGTCAACTACGGCATCCGACCACTCGGCGCGCTGGTCGGCGGCGCGTTGGGCACCACCATCGGGCTGCGGCCCACCCTGGCCATCGCCGGCCTGGGTGGCGTGCTCGCCGTGCTGTGGCTGCTCGCGTCACCGGTGCGCCACATCCAGACCATCGACACGGCCTGAGGGCTGCGGGCGTACGGCCGACCTGGCTCTGCGGCCTTCGCAAGCGAAGCTCAGCCGGCCTCCGCCAACAGAATCCGAGCCAGCTCGGCGGGCTGGGAGAACATCGGCCAGTGGCCGGTGTCCATGGTGACCAGTCGCCAGTGGTCGCTGGTCAGCAGTTTCGCCACCGTGTCGTTGGGCTCAGGCCCGTCGAGCAGGCACTTGACGTACGTCGCCGGCAGCTCACCCAACGGCCGGGTCAGCACGGCCGGCTCGGTCAGCGTGGCCCCGGGATGCGGCGTGGAGCCCTCGATCAGCCGGGTGACCTGCTCGTCGGTGAGACCCTGACCGTCGACGTCGGCCGGGTCGAGCGGAGCCCAGTAGCCGTTGTTGTCGGCGATCTGCGCCTCGAAGGCCGCCTGGCCCTGCCACCAGCCGGAGGCGAACGACCCACCGTCGACCGGCACCTCAGAATCCACGAAGACCACCCGGCTCAACCGGTCGCCGATCCGCTCGGCGGCCTGACCCACCGGAATGCCCGAGTAGCTGTGCCCGACCAGCACCACGTCGTGCAGGTCGCCGCGCTCGATCTCGTCGACGATGTCCTGAACGTGGGTCTGCTGCCCGGCGGGCACATTCCGCCGGTCGGCGAGGCCGGAGAGGGTCAGCGGGTGGGTGCCGTGGCCGGCCGCCCGCAGTGGTGCCACCACCTCGTCCCATGCCGAGGATCCCAGCCACGCACCCGCCACCAACACGAAATCAGCCATGGGCGGACCCTAGCGGCACCCTCCGACAGCCCCGATACGTCGCTACCAGGCGCGGGCCGGGACCGGTGATCGCGAACGGTCAGCCGGTGGCGTCGAGGTGGGCAGCGATCTGCCTCGGCAGCGGATAGCTTCGTTCGGCCGGCAGGTGGTCCGTGGCCGCCCGCACGTCATCGGCCCGCACCAGTTCCCGGACGCGGTGGACAGCGGGGGTGATGTCCGTGACGCTGACCGTCCAGTCGTCGACGTACCGGGCGACGGCTTCGCCGGACAGCCCGACCTGCAACGACCGGTAGGGCAACGCGCTCAGGTGCAGTGTCCGTTCCGGATCCCACTGCACCCGGACCGGGCTGGCCTTGAGTTGCCGCGACCACGTCGCCCGGTCACCGTGCAGGCCCTTGTCGTAGTGACTCAGACAGGCTCGCGCCAGCGCCCACTCGAAGCCCTCCCGCGTGATGTCGATGGACAGCACGCGCTCCTGCCCGGGCTTGGTGGCCCAACCGCAGCGGTACATCATCCACAGGAACGACGGCTTGATCCAGGTCATCCGGTCGCGCTTGAAGGGGGCCACGAAGCGACCGGCGGCCACCGCCGGCAGCGCGATCTCCGGTGGGTACGCCTGGTACACGGTGATCGTGTCGGCCGAGAAACGAGCACGGATCTGACGGGCAGGAACAGACACCCTGCGATCTTCGCCCACCGGACCGCACCTCTCCACCGGGTTTCGTAGCCGGGCCGGGGAGACCCGTTGTGGACCGCCGGATTGAGCACTCAGGCGTGGTCTTGGGCGGGCGGCCCGATCTCAACGGGCATCCGATAGATCTGGACCGGGTAGTCGACGGCCGAGACCCCGCCGTTGAGCCCGGCGGTCAGATGCAGTTGGGCCGCCGGCATCCACAGCCGGGCATCGGCGTCGAGCCACATCGCGTCCACCCAGGCCAGCCGGGGGTCGGCGACGAGTGTCCGTACGCTGCGGTCGGGAGCGAGGACCAGGACGCGCCGCCGTTCCAGGTCGCTGAGGTAGATGGTGCCGGTGGCGTCGATGGCAGTGCCGCCGGTGCTGGGTGTGTCACACCAGCGTTCGACCCTCCGGGCCAGCTCGACGGCGGACACCGACGGGTCGTCCAACCAGCGGGTGGCGATCCGGGACATCCCGCCGGAGGCCGGCTGGTAGTAGAGCCAGCGACCGTCCGGCGACACCTCCAACTGGTCCACGTGCAGGCGTACCTCGGCGCCGTCCGGGTCACGCAGCACGCGACCGTCGGCGACCACCGGGCCGCCCGCCGTGCTCGGATGCCCGTCCAACACCCGCCTCGACCGACCCGAGTCGAGGTCGAGCACGATGAGGCCGGCCGCCCCGGCATCGCTGAGATAGGCCATCCGGCCGTTGAAGCGGACATCGTCGACGTAGCTGCCCGGGTGCACCGCCTCGTCGAGGTCGTAGACCCGCTCTACCTGGTCGTCGTCCGGGTCGACAGCGATCAGCCGAGCGCCGCCCGGCACCTGCGCGCCGCCGATCCGCGGCGAACCCGAGTCGACGATCCACAACCGGCCGTCCGGGCCGGCGCGCAATCCGTTGACGTGTACGAACGCCCCGCTCGGCGGCTGGTCGGCACGATTCCACGCGGCGTCGGGGTAGGGGACACGACGGCCGTCCGGCAGCGCCTCGACCACCTGTACGCCGGGCCGATCCGCCGACGGGTAGCTCAGGAACACCCGCTCGCCCACTGTGGACACGCCCGTGCACACCCGGTCCTCCTGGAACACCGGTGTCAACCGGTGATCCTCCTCGGTGGGCAGCGACGACATGGACCTGCTCCTCACCCGTTCGGCGGCGCCTCGGCTTCAGCCGGTAACCGACGTCGGCGGCCGTCCGGTTAGCCGGCAACGAACGGCCACTGCCGCCCGGCGCGGTATCCCCGGAGCGTGCCGGCCGAAACCGCCGGTCGCAGGACACCGACGCTCAACCGGCGGCAGGGCGCCCCGGCGCTCACCCAATCGGCGGTGCCGGGGGGCCGACCCGGGCGGCGAGCCGCTTCGGGGCCATCACGCAGTAGCTCTCGGTGAGCAACTCATCCACCTCCTCCCAGTCGGTGTTCTCGTCCAGGACCATGCCCATCACGTTCGGACTCCAGTCCGGTTTGTAGAAGGGGTGCCCCGTGGCGAGGAGCCCGGCGATCTCGTCGAGTGGCGACCGGAAGGTCAGCAGGCAGGCGGGCTGATCGAGTGCGGCAGCCCGTGCGTGCACCGGCTGGCGATCGGGGTCGACGGTGAGCACGTGGGCGATGGTCCGCTTGCGGATCCGCCAGCGGGTGCCCACCCACGCCGGCTCCTCGTAGGTTTCCGGCAGCTCGAGACAGATCGGCCGCAGCCGGTCGAGAACCTCGGGCGGGACGTCTCCGGGTGCGGTCACGGACAACGACGCTAACCGGTCGGTGTGACAAGTTCCGCTCGTCGAACCCCACCCGGGCCGGTGGTGCGCGCCCCGTCGATCCGCCAGGATGGGCGGGGCGACAGTGGGCCGTCGCCCCGGCCCGACCCGCCCCCGTGCCCGCTGAGGAGTGCCGTGCCGTCCACCCTGCTCTCCCGCCGTGACCTCGACTTCCTGCTGCACGAGTGGCTGCGGGTGTCCGAGCTCGTCGAGCGCCCCCGCTACGCCGAGCACTCCCGGGAGACCTTCGACGACGCCCTGGATCTCGCCGAGCGGGTGGCCACCGAGCAGTTCGCCCCGCACAACCGCGCCGCCGACCTGGCCGAGCCCACCTTCGACGGGCAGCGGGTGCGGCTGATCCCGCAGGTCCGCGCGGCGTTGGACAGCTTCGCCGAGACGGGCCTGCTCACTGCCGGGCTGGACGCCACGGTCGGCGGCCTGCAACTGCCGCACGCCGTAGCGGCTGCGTGCTTCACCTGGTTCCAGGCCGCCAACGTGGCCACCTCGGCGTACCCGTTCCTCACCCTGGGCAACGCCAACCTGCTGCTGGCGCACGGCAGCCCCGAGCAGGTCGACACCTACGTCCGGCCCATGCTGGACGGCCGGTTCTTCGGCACCATGTGCCTGTCCGAGCCGCACGCCGGCAGCTCGCTGGCCGACATCACGACCCGCGCCGAGCCGCAGGCGGACGGCACGTACCGGCTCTTCGGCACCAAGATGTGGATCTCCGGTGGCGACCACGAGTTGGCCGAGAACATCGTCCACCTGGTGCTGGCGCGCATCCCGGGCGCACCGCCCGGCGTCAAGGGCATCTCGCTGTTCATCGTGCCGAAGGTGCTGGTCGGCCCGGACGGGTCGCTCGGTGAGCGCAACGACGTGGCGTTGGCCGGGCTCAACCACAAGATGGGGTTCCGGGGCACCACGAACACCCTGCTCAGCTTCGGCGACGGCGCGCACACCCCGGCTGGCCGCGCCGGAGCTGTCGGGCACCTGGTCGGCGCGCCGCATCAGGGTCTGGCGCAGATGTTCCACATGATGAACGAGGCCCGGATCGGGGTCGGGGCGGGCGCCACCGCGCTGGGCTACACCGGCTATCTCAAGAGCCTGGCGTACGCGAAGGAGAGGCCGCAGGGCCGGCCGGTCGGCGCGAAGGACCCGGCCGCCGCGCAGGTGCCGATCATCGACCACCCTGACGTACGACGGATGCTGCTGGCCCAGAAGAGCTACGTGGAGGGGGCACTGGCGCTGGTGCTCTACTGCGCGCGGCTGCTCGACGAGCAGAAGACCGCACCGGCCGAGGCCGACCGCGAGCGCGCACACCTGCTACTGGATGTGCTCACCCCGATCACCAAGAGCTGGCCGTCACAGTGGTGCCTCGCCGCCAACGACCTGGCGATCCAGGTGCTCGGAGGTGCCGGCTACACCCGCGACCACGACGTGGAGCAGCACTACCGGGACAACCGGCTCAACCCGATCCACGAGGGCACCCACGGCATTCAGGCACTGGATCTGCTGGGGCGCAAGATGACCATGCAGGGCGGCGCTGGTCTCGCCCTGCTGACCACGACGATCGGTGACACTGTCGAGCGGGCCCGCAAGGTCGGGGGAGAGGCGTCCGAGCTGGCGGACCGGCTGGCCGCCGCGGTGGACCGGGTCACCGCTGTCACCCGTCGACTCTGGGCCGACGGTGACCCGGTGCTCGCGCTGGCCAACGCCAGCGCCTACCTGGAGGCCGTCGGGCACGTGGTGATCGCATGGATGTGGTTGGAGCAGGTGCTGGCGCTGCCGGCGGAGGGTGCCGGCGACGCGTTCCACGCTGGCAAGAGGCAGGCCGCCCGCTACTTCTTCGCCGTCGAGTTGCCCCGGACCGGCCCGCAGTTCGACCTGCTGGAGAGCCGGGACCGGACCACGCTCGACATGCGCCCAGACTGGTTCTGACCGGTCCCGCCGCCGTTCACCGTCGGCGGGACTGGTGGCTCACGGCCTGCCGCCCCTTGACGACGCCCCAGACGATCACGATCACCAGCGCGATCACACCGATGATGATCAGCCAGCGGACCGCCTCGAGAATCAACCCGAGCAGGATCAGCACGCCGGCGACCACGCCGACAACCCAGAGCAGCGCGCGCATGTCGACCTCCCGTAACCGGCCGCGCCTCGTGCGGCCGGCCCCGGCTCCTCGTTCCCCGTCCGGCCGACACCATGCACGCGCCGCATACCGAAGTCGATCAGGGGCCGGTACGCGCCACGTAGACGGTGTTCGCCGACTCCCCGCCGGTCAGCGGATTGGCGAACGGCACGACATGCGCGCGTACGCTCGCGAACACCTCGGTGAGAGCTGCGGTGAACTCGGCGTCCGGCGGGTCGTCCGACCAGAGCGCGAAGACGCCCTCGGGGCGTAGCAGGGCGGCCAGGCGACGCAACCCGGCCGGCGGGTAGAACGCCGCGTGGCTCGGGTGCAGGACGTTGCGCGGGGAGTGGTCGACGTCGAGCAGCACCGCGTCGAACCGCCGGCCGGGCACCTCGGCGTCGAAGCCGGTGTCACCGGCAACCGCCGCGAAGAAGTCGGCCTGCACGAAGCGGGTCCGCGGGTCCTCGGCGAGCCCCGCCGCGAACGGCAGCAGCCCTCGCTGGTGCCAGTCGATCACGTCCTCGATCGCCTCCACCACGAACAGTGAGCGCACCCGGGGGTCGGCCAGCGCCGCGCAGGCGGTGTAGCCCAGCCCGAGACCGCCCACCACCACGTCGAGCGAGTCACCGGCCACCTCGGCGAGACCGAGCCGGGCCAGCTCGATCTCCGCGACCGGGAAGAGGCTGGACATCAGGTACTCGTCGTCGAGCTTGACCTCGTACACCTCGACCTGGAGTGCCGGGTCCCGGCGTCGGCGCAGACTGATCGCGCCGATCGGGGTCTCCCGCCAGGCCAGCTCTTCGAAACGCGCGCCCACGGGTGCCCTCTCGCCGCCGGATTCGTCCACGGATGGTAGCGGTTGCCCCGCGACAGGCGGCCACGCAGGGTCCACGGGACATCGACGCAGCGCATATCCTGTGCCCGGCCGATCCACCGGAGGGGAAGTAACTGCTGGCGTTCTGACGGTCAGGAGTGTTCAGTGGTCGTCTAGAGGGGCGGTGTGAACTTGAAGGAGTGGGCGGCGGCTACCGGCGTCTCGTACGCGACGGCGGTACGAGTCCGGGACGTTGCCTGTTCCCGCGTACCGGCTCGCCGCGCGGCCGAGGTGGTCATCGAGGATCCGACGTGAAGACGATCCAGGCTTACCGGTTCGCTCTCGACCTCACCCCTGGCCAGGAACGCGCCGTGAGGGCGCATGTGGGGGCCGCGCGAGTGGCGCACAACTGGGCGCTGGCCCGGGTCAAGGCGGTCATGGACCAGCTCGCGGCGGAGCGCTCCTATGGGGTGCCGGATGAGTTGCTGACGCCGTCGCTGCCGTGGTCGCTCGCCGGGCTGCGCAAGGCGTGGAACGCTGCGAAGGCCGATGCGGCGCCGTGGTGGGGTGAGGTGTCGAAAGAGGCGTTCAACACCGGCCTGGATGCTCTCGCCCGTGGCTTGAAGAACTGGGCTGCTTCCCGTCAGGGCGGGCGGGGCGGCAGGCGGGTCGGTTTCCCTCGCTTCAAGTCCCGCCGCCGTGGCACACCGTCGGTGCGGTTCACCACCGGCGCGATTCGGGTCGAGCCCGATCGTAGGCATTCGGTGGTGGGGGTGGATGTCGGAATCAAACATCTTGCGGTGTTGTCCAGCGGCGAGCGGGTCGACAACCCGCGGCACCTCGTCGCCGTGCAGGCCCGACTGCGGGCGCTCGGTCGGGTGTTGTCGCGGAAGTCTGGGCCCCACCGGCGCACCGGCTGCCGCCCCTCGAACCGCTGGCAACGCGCGTCGAGGCGACTTGGTCGGGCCCATGCGCGGGTTGCGAACCTGCGCCGCGACGGGCTGCACAAGCTCACCACGAGGCTGACACGCGAACACGGCACCATCGTTGTCGAAGACCTGAACGTCGCGGGCATGCTGCGCAACCGGCGGCTGGCCCGGCACATCGCTGATGCCGGGTTCGCCGAGATCCGCCGTCAGCTGGCATACGAAACCAGGTGGAACGGCGGCCGGTTGCTCGTGGCCGACCGCTGGTATCCGTCCTCGAAAACCTGCTCGGGTTGCGGCGCGGTGAAAGCCAAGCTCGCCCTGCACGAGCGTGAGTACGACTGTGAGGCGTGCGGCCTGGTCATCGACCGTGACCACAACGCCGCACTCCGCCGGCAAGACCGGGACCGCCCCCACCGCAAGGCGGGGCAACCAATCACGCGCTCACTAGAGCGCACCGAAAGGTAACGGACTCATGCCGTCGCGGCAGGACCAGCTGCACTCCTACCAGTTCAGCGTCCAGCGGGCGGTCGCCGCCCTGGTGATGCGGGAGACCGACCCCGCCCAGTCGCCGTTTCGGCGGCTGGCCGGCGCCGGCCTGGCCAGCGTCCTGGTCGCGGCGATCGGGCTCGGTGGTTTCGCCCTCTACGGCCTGTTCGCCGGTGGCGGCAAGGGGTGGCGCGACCCGGGCGCGGTGATCGTGGAGAAGGAGTCCGGCGCCCGGTTCGTCTACCGCGAGCAGAAGCTGCACCCGGTGCTCAACTACGCCTCGGCGCTGCTCATCGTCGGCGCCGACCGTTCGAAGACCGTCCTGGTGTCCCGACGCACTATCGACGGGGTGCCGCGCGGGCTGCCGTTGGGCATCGCCGACGCACCCGACTCGCTGCCCGCCCCGGGCCGGCTGGCCGCCACGGCGTGGACGGTCTGCTCGACGGTCCCGGCCGGCACTGGCGTCGAGGCGCCCCGCTCCGCGTTGCTGATCGGCACCGAGCCCGACGGCGGTCGGCCGTTGGGCGACGACGCGCTGCTGCTGCGCCACCCCGACGGCGGGCTGCACCTGGTCTGGCACCAGCGCCGCTACCTCGTCCGTGATCCCAGCCGGGTGCTGGCGGCGCTCGCCACCACCCGGGCCCAGGCGGTTCGGGTGGCGCCGGCGCTGCTCAACTCGCTGCCCGCCGGCACCGACCTCGCCCCACTCGATCTGCCCGCGCTGGGCCGGCCCGCCACCCGGGTGCCGGGTGCGGCGATCGGCACTGTCTACCTGGTGAGCAACTCCGGTGGCGGCCGGCAGTACGCGGTGGCGCTCGACGCCGGCCTGGCCGGCATCACCGAGTTGCAGGCGGGGTTGTTGCTGGCCCGCACCGGGCAGGTCGAGCCGGTGCCGATGACGTTGGGTCGGTTCGCCGCGCTGCCCACTGTGCCTGATCTCGCTCCGACCGGCCCGAACGCCCCGCCACCGAGCCCTCCCCGGCTCGCGGCCGGCGACGGTGGGGCGCTCTGCACCCGCATCGGCGACGACGGCGGGGTCGGTGAGGTGCGCTGGGGCGTACCGCTGGGGGACCTGACGGCGGTGCCCCGCACCGCGCCGACCGGCGGCGCGGTGCTGGCCGACCACGTGGTGGTGGAGCCGGGCCGCGGTGCGGTGGTCGAGGCCGCCGCGGCGCCCGGCGCGACCGGCGGCGCGGTCTCCGTGGTCACCGACCTGGGCCGACGGTACGTGCTGGCCGACCGCGAGGTGCTCCCGATGCTGGGCTACCGCGACGTGCGGCCGGTGCGGCTGCCGGCCGGGCTGGTCAGCCTGGTACCCGCCGGCGCCACCCTCGACCCGGCCGCCGCCCGCGCCGTCGCCGCCCCAGACTGAGGATGACCCGCCCCGTCGACGGGGCGGCGGTGATCAAGAGGTTTGCGTCAGAAATTGGCGCGAGCCTGACGGAAATCTCTTGATCACCGGGAGGCACCGGGAGGCACCGGGAGGCGGACGGTGGTCAGTCGGCCGGGCGGCGCAGGACGGTGACCGCGAACGGAGCGTCGTCGCGCCACGGGCGCAGGTCCCAGGTGGCGAAGCGCTGCTCCACGCGCAGCCCGGCGGCCACCGCGTCGGCGTCGAACGCGGTCAGCGGGTAGCCGCGCTCGGTGCCGAAGCCCACTGTCAGCACCCCGTCGGGTCGCAGGTGCGCTGCCACCCGGCGCAGCACGGCCGGTTCGGTGCCGACGGCGACGAAGGCGAGCACGTTGCCGGCCAGCACTGCCGCGTCGAACGGCTCGGCCTCACCCAGCGCCGGTAGATCCAGCTCGGCGAGGTCGGCGACCAGCCACGTCGGGCCGGGATAGTCGGCGCGGGCGGCATCCACCAGCGCGGGATCGGCGTCCACCCCGACCACCGTGTGCCCCCGCTCGGCCAGCGCGGCACCGACGCGGCCGGTGCCGCTGCCGGCGTCGAGAATGCGGGAGCCGGGCGCGACGAGGGCGTCCACCAGTCGGGCCTCGCCGGCCAGGTCCGCACCCTCGGCCACGAGCTTGCGGAACCGGTCGATATACCACTGTGAGTGCTCGGGACCGGTGTCGGTAGCCCAGCGGGTCGGGTTGGCCATGAGGCCACCGTATCCGGGCCGGTGGGGCCCGGGCGGGCGACCCGGACGAGACCATCATCCCTTCTCCGCGCCGCTGGTCAGTCCCTCGGTGAGCAGCCGTTCGCTGGCGAAGAAGAGGATCACGATGGGCAGGGTGAGCACTACCGACCCGGCCATCAGCACGGTCTTGGGGACCTCCACCCCGTCGGCGAGCAGGGACAACCCCAGTGACACCGTCCACCGGTCGGGTTTGTCGACCAGGAACAGCAGGGCGAAGAGGAACTCGTTCCAGGCGATCATGAAGTCGTAGAGCGCGACCGCCATGATCGACGGCATCGCCAGGGGCAGGCTGACACGGCGGATGATGCCGAGCCGGCCGGCGCCGTCGATGGCGGCGGACTCCTCCAGACTGACCGGGATGGTCTCGAAGTAGTTCTTCAGCATGTAGACCGACACCGGCAACGTCTGCGAGATGTAGACCAGCACCAGACCGAACAGCGAGCCGCGCAGCCCGGCCCGGGTGAAGACCACGAACAACGGGATCGCGATGACGATCGACGGGAACAGGTAGACCGCCAGGAACAGGAAGTCCACCTGCCTCCGGCCGAAGAAGCGCAGCCGGGCCACCGCGTAGGCGCCAGGGATCGCGACCAGGAGAGTGAGCACTGTCGCCGCGACGGCGACCAGCCCGCTGTTGCGGATGAAGGTGAGGAAACCCTGGCCGCCGTCGTCGGTGGCCTTGAGCACCTCGGCGTACGTGGCAACTGTCAGCTCACCGAAGCCGACCACCAGCGCCCCGGGGTCCAGCAGCAGCCGCTCGATGGGGCGCACCGAGAGCACCAGCATGTAGTAGAAGGGGAAGACCGTGATCACCAGGAACACGGCGATCACCAGGCGGCGCAGCCAACGCAGGCTCACCGTCTCCACCACGTCCCGGTCCATCAACCCACCCTCCGTCCGAAGAAGCGCAGATAGATCAGCACGAACACGATGAGCACCACGGCCAGCACAACCGCCTGGGCGGCCGCGGCCCCGATGTCGGTGCGGGCGGTGAGGAACTCGTACACCCGCACGCTGACCACCTCGGTGCCGGCCGCACCGCCGGTGAGCAGGTAGACGTCGTCGAACTTGTTGAACGTCATGATGAAGCGCAGCACGCCCAGCAGGGCGATCACCGGCAGCAGTTGCGGCAGCAGGATGTGCCGGAACCGCTGGGTGGGGGTGGCGCCGTCGACCCGTGCGGCCTCCTCCAACTCGCCGGGCACCGCCTGGAGCCGGGCCAGCAGGAACAGGAACGCGAACGGGAAGTACCGCCACGCCTCGAAGACGATCACCGTGGCCAGCGCTGTCGACTCCTGGGTGAGGAACGGCACCGGGGCGTCCCAGCCGAGCAGGCGTTGACCCCAGGCGTTGACGATGCCGAGCTGCGGGTCGAGCATCACCTGCCAGACGAACGTCACGGCGACCACCGGTGCCACGTACGGCAGCAGCATGGACGCCCGGACCAGGGTGCGACCCCGGAACGGCCGGCGGACGACCAGTGCGGCCACCAGACCGAGCACTATCGATCCGACGGTGCCGCCGATGCTGTAGATCAGCGTGACCCACAGCGTCTCGGCGAAGCCGGGGGTGTTCAGCACCCGGTCGATGTTGTCCATCGTGAACTCGCCGAACAGGCCGGTCTTGCGCAGCGTGGCCAGCCGGACCCGCTGGAAGGCGAGCACCACCGTCCAGACGATCGGGATGCCGATGACCGCGATGGTGACGAGCAGGGTCGGTGCGACCAGCGCGAGCCCGGCCCGGGATTCGCGGCGGCGCAGGGTCAACGGTCGGCGCCGGGGTGGCACCGACCGCTCCCTGGTGGGGGAGCGGCCGGGGCCGGGCGCGGTGGTGGTCAATTGACGCCCGCCTTGATGGCGTCCACGTCCTTCGTGGCGCGGTTGGCGGTGGCCGCCGCGTCGGACTTGCCGGAGACGAGGTCGCCCAGCACCTTGGGCACCGGCAACTCGCCGAGCATGGCGCCGACGAGCTTGCCCTGCCCCTGGGTGAGCCCCCAGCGCCCAAAGGTGTCCGGGCTGCGGCGCAGCGTGGCCAGCACCTCTTCGCCGTACACGTCGGTGAGGGGCTTCTTCGCGTCCACGCCCGCCTGGCTGGTGTTCCAGGCGGTCAGGTACGCCTCCGGCTCGGCGGGGGTGCCCTTGCGCACCGGGAAGCGGCCCTCGGGGGACATGCCGAACCAGCGCGGGTAGCCGTCACCGAGCATGTACTCCACGAAGGACTTCGCCGGGTCGGTGACCGCACCGTCGAGAACCGCCCATGAGCTGATCTCGCCGTACTGGGCCGGCTCGGTGCCGTTCGGGCCCTTGATCGCGGTGACGAACCCGCTGTTCTTGGCGAGGAACGCCGGGTCCGCCTGGCACTGGGGGCAGGTCGGCTTGGCGTCGTTGCGCAGCCCGGCCAGCTCGTCGAGGATGAACGGCGACCAGATCACCATTGCCGCCTTGCCCGCGAAGTAGGTGGCCCGGGTGGTGTCCACGTCCTGCGCGCCCTTCACCGAGCTGGTGCGGATCAGGTCACCGTAGAAGCGGAACGCCTCGACGCACTGGGGCGAATCCAGTGTCACCTTCCCCGAGTCGTCGGTGAGCTGGCAGCCGTTGGCCAACGCCAGGTGCTCGAAGGTCTGCTGGGTGAACACGTCGCTGGGGGCGGTCGCCGCGGTGATGCCGGCGACGCCGCCGGTGTTCAGCCGGGCCGCGGCGGTGGTGATCCGCTCGTACGTGTCGGGGGCGGGCAGGCCGGCCGCGGCGAACAGGTCCTTGCGGTAGACGAGCAGCTGCCCCCAGCCGTCGCTGGGCACGGACAGCTGTTTGCCGTCGTCGGAGGTGAGCTCCAGCGCTCGGGGGGAGAACGTCTGCTTGCCCAGCTTGTCGACGACCTCCGCGTTCGCCGAGGCGTGCAGCAGCTCGTTGCCGGCGAGCGTACGGATGCCGGCTAGGGAGACCGAACCGACCACGTCGGGCAGGTCGCCGGCGGCGGCGTTGGCGGCGATCAGTGAGGGGAACTGGTCCTCGTTGACGGTCACGAGATCGACCTGGATCCCGGTCTTGGCGGTGAAGTCGGCGATGATCGCCTTGGTGGCGGTGACCCGGTCGGCCACGTCCTCCAGGCTCCAGACGGTGATCTTCTTGCTGTTGCTGTCTGGCTCGTCGTCGCCGCAGGCAAGCAGGGTGGTCGTGGTAAGTGCCAGGATCAGGGTGGTGGCGAGTATCCGCCTCGGAGGTGCAGACATCGATGGCACTCCTCTCGAAGGGTACAAGAAGGATCCAACACCTTCGATTGATCAATAGCAAGACATATCGCGATTTTTTGCTATCCTGGAGCCCAGTGCTACCGGGATGTGACACATGGGCAACTGGGTGGTCTCTCTCGCCGGGCCTCGACGCATCAGCCTCGAGCCCTGCCCGCCGGATCCGCTCGGCCCCGGCCAGGTCCGAGTCCGCACCTGCTACTCGGGCATCTCCGCCGGCACCGAGCTGACCCTCTACCGGGGCAGCAATCCCCGGCTCAGCAAGGACTGGGACGACGCCGCCCGGATGTTCGTCCCCCGACAGACGCCGGTGCCCTACCCGTTGATCGGCTTCGGCTACGAAGAGGTCGGGGAAATCATCGAGGTCGCCTCGGAGGTCACCGACCGGCATCCGGGGCAGCTCGTCTGGGGCATCTGGGGGCACCGGGCCGAGGCCGTGCTCGCCGCCGACGCGGTCCGGGCGCTCCCCACCGGGCTGGATCCGCTCGCCGCGGTCTTCGCCCGCCCCGGCGCCATCGCGCTGACCGCCGTGCTCGCCGGCGACCTGCACCTCGGCGACTGGGTCGGCGTCTTCGGCCAGGGGGTCATCGGGCTGCTCGCCACCCGGCTCGCGGTGCTCTCCGGGGCCCGGGTGGTGGCCGTCGACCCGGTCCCCGACCGGCTGGAGCACGCCGCCCGATACGGCGCACACTCCACTGTGGACGCCACTGTCACCTCCGCCGCCGCCGTCCTCCGCCAGGCCACCGACGGCCGGGGGGCCGACGTCTGCCTGGAGTTGTCCGGCGCGTACCCGGCGCTGCACGAGGCGATCCGCTCCACCGCCCACGCCGGCCGGGTCGTGGCCGCCGGTTTCTACCAGGGCCAGGCCGACGCGCTCGGCCTCGGCGAGGAGTTCCACCACAACCGCATCCAGTTGGTGGCCGCCCAGGTCTCCGGGCCCACCCCCGCGCCGAGCATGGCCGGCCGGTGGACCGGAGATCGGGTCGCGCAGACCTTCATGGACCTGGTGGCCGACCGCAGCGTCGACCCGCTGCCGCTGGTCAGCCACATCGTCGACGCCAGCGCGGTCGCCGACGCCCTCGCGCTGCTCGACCGCGGCGCCGGTGACGTCCTCCAAGTCGTGCTGAGGTTCTCATGACCACCATCGCGCTGGCCTGTCAGGAACAACTCCTGCCGGGCACCAACCTGATCCAGAAGTACGCCCTCGCGGCAGCCCTCGGCTACCAGGGCATCGAACTACGCGGCCGCGGCGACCTGGCGTTCGCCCGCCGGCTGCCCGAGCTGCGCCGGGCCCGCGCCGCCGGGGTGGTGATGCCCACCGTCTGCGTCGAGATGGACCACTTCATCGGCGACTTCGACCCGGCCCGGTCCGCCGACGCCGTCCGCAACCTGCGCTCCCAGCTCTCGGTGATCGCCGAGCTGGGTGGCGTCGGGGTGATGACCCCGGCCGCCTGGGGGATGTTCTCCCGACGACTGCCGCCGTTCGAGCCGCCCCGGGCCCCCGACGGCGACCGGCAGGTGCTCCTCGACGCCCTCGGCGAGCTGGGCGAACACGCCCGGGCCGAGGGGGTCACCCTCTTCCTGGAACCCCTCAACCGGTACGAGGACCATATGGTCAACCGTCTCGACGAGGCGGTGGCGCTCTGCGCCGCGCTCGGACTTCCGTCGGTCCGGGTGGTCGCCGACACCTTCCACATGAACATCGAGGAGGACGACGTGCACCGCGCGCTACGCGCCGCCGCGCCGTACCTCGGGCACGTCCAGGTCAGCGACTCCAACCGGTACCAGCCCGGCGCCGGGCACCTGGACTGGCCGGCGCTGGTGCGTACCCTGCTGGAGCTGGACTACCGGGGCTGGCTGGCCCTGGAGTGCCGGCTCCGCGGCGACCCGGTCCGGGCCCTGCAACAGGCCGCCACGGTGCTGCGGCACGCACTGCCCCGGCGGGCCGCCGCGTGACCGCCGACGCGAGGCTGACCAGCGTCGGCGCTTCCGCCGACGCCGAGCCGATTAACGTCGGCGAGCCCGCCGACGCCGGAGCGACGCGCGCCGACGCCGCCGGCACGGGTGGCCCGGCCGACGCGGCCGGGCTGCGCCGGCTCGCTGTCGACACGCTCGACGCCAACTGGGAGCACGACCACACGGTGCCGTCGCGCACGCTCTACCCGCATCAGTGGAGCTGGGACTCCGCGTTCATCGCGATCGGGTTGGCCCAGGTCCGCCCCGACCGCGCCTGGCGCGAGCTGGCCAGCCTGTTCCGGGCGCAGTGGGCCGACGGACGGGTGCCGCACATCGTGTTCAACCCGGCACTGCGGGTCGGCGCGTACTTCCCGGGGCCGGAGATGTGGCGATCGGCCGACGTGCCGGGAGCACCGACGGTGGCCACCTCCGGCCTGGTCCAGCCGCCGGTGCACGCGCTCGCCGCGTTGCTGGCGTACCGGCGGGCGCCCGATCCCACCGGCCTGACCGCGCTGCGCCGGCTCTATCCCGCGCTGGTCGCCCAACAGCGTTACCTGGCCGACCGGCGGGACGTGGCCGGTGACGGGCTGGTCTGCATCGTGCACCCGTGGGAGTCCGGATTGGACAACAGCCCGGCCTGGGACGAGCCGATGGCCGCGGTGCCGGCCGAGGCGGCAGTCATGCGGGCGTACCGTCGGCACGACACCACGCACGCCGACGCCGCGCACCGCCCCACGGACCTGGACTACGCGCGTTACCTGGCGATCGTCGCCGCCTACCGCGACCACTGCTACTCCGACCGCGACCTGGCCGCCGGGCACCCGTTCCTGGTGGAGTGCCCGCTGTTCAACGCGGCGTTCGGGGCCGCCGAACACGCCCTCGCCGAGATCGCCGCGCTCGTCGGCGACGATCCCGGACCGCACCGGGCCCGCGCGGCCCGGGTCACCGAAGCCCTCCTGCGCCGGTTGTACGACCCGGACACCGGCACGTTCCAGCCCCGTGACCTGCGCACCGACCGCCTGGTGAGCGCCCGTACCGTGCTCGGGCTGACCCCCCTGATCCTGCCCGACCTGCCGACCCGGCAGGTCGACGCGCTGGTCGTCGAGGCCCGGTCGGCGCGCTTCGGGGTGGCCCGTCGGATGGACCGGCCGCTGCCCACCTACGACCGCACCGCGCCCGACTTCGAGCCGCTGCGTTACTGGCGTGGGCCGAGCTGGCTCAACATCGGCTGGCTCGTCCGGCGTGGGCTGATCGAGCACGGGCACCCGGAACTGGCCGCCGGGCTGGGTCGCTCGATGATCGGTCTGGTCGCCGGCGCGGGCTGTCACGAGTACTTCCACCCGGACACCGGCGCCGGGCTGGGCTCACCGGCGTTCAGCTGGACCGCCGCGCTGCTGCTCGACCTGCTCGCCGACTGAGCGCGCTGCCGGGTGGTAGCGTCCCCGATCCCGGTGGCGGCAAAAGGAGCATCGTGCGCGAGATCGACAAGGTGGCCTGGATCCTCGTCGAGGACGGTCGGGTGTTGAGCACCCGGTCGGTGGGCAAGGACGTCTGGTACCTGCCGGGCGGAAAGCGCGAGTCGGGCGAAACCGACCTGCAGACCCTGCGTCGGGAGATCGACGAGGAGTTGAGCGTGGAGGTCGTCGTGCCCGGCGCCGTGCACCTGGGCACCTTCACCGCGCAGGCGCACGGCCACTCGACCGGCATCACCGTGCGGATGACCTGCTACCGGGCCGACTATCGGGGAGAGCTGCGGCCGGCCAGCGAGATCGCCGAGATGGCCTGGCTCGGGTACGCGGACCGACACCGCACCTCGCCGGTCGACCAGATCATCTTCGACCACCTGCGGGCCGAGGGTCTGCTGGCCTAGCAGCAGTTTGTCGCGGCCGGCCAGGGGTAACCGGCCGAGCGTGACCGACGGCGACGGGTTCCCGTACTTCATCGACGCGGTGTCCCAACGGTCCGGCCTGCCGGCCGAGGAGGCCGCCGTGCTCGCCCGCGCCGTGCTTCAGACGTTGGCCGAGCGGGTGACCGGCGACGCGCCCGGCGACCTCGTCGGGCACCTTCCGAACGAGGTCGACGGCTACCTGAGTGGCCCGGCCCCGGATCCGGCCGGGGCCTCCGGTCCGGCCCCGGATGCGGCCGCGACGGCCCTTCCGGCCGGCGCCCTCGGCCCGGATGCTGGCGCCGATGGGTTGACCAGCGGGGTGGGCCTGGAGGTCGGCGGTGCCGGCGCGACCCCGATGGAGGCCGGCCCGACGGAGTTCCTTCGTCGGGTGGAACAGCGTGCCGGGGTGGACCCGGCCACCGCCCGGGCCGGAACGGGCGCCGTCTTCGCCACGTTGCGAACGGCGATGACGGTGCGGGAGTTCCGGGAGATGGTGGCGCGACTGCCGCGCGACGGCGGTTTCTGACCCGGCCCGGCGGGATCAGCCCAGGAGGGCCCTTGTGACGTCGGCCCGGTTGAGGGCCGCCACGCACCAGGCGAAGTGGCCGTCCTGACCCGTCGGGTCGTAGGCGTTCGCCGTGATCACCGAGTAGGCGGCCCGGTAGACGAGCAGCGCCCCGCGGTCGTAGCCCAACCGCGCCTCGATCCGGTCGAGGAGGTCGCGTTCGATTTGCGCCGCCTCAGGCCCGTACATGTCGAAGATCGCGGCGGTGACCGCCGCGTCGAACGCCGGGTCACCCTCGGTGGTCAAAAAGCCCCAGTCCAGCACCGCGCTCGGTCGACCCGAGGCATCGACCAGGATGTTCCCCGGAATCAGGTCACCGTGCAGCACCGCCCGCCGGCCACTGTCCACCTCGACCAGACGGCTGGTGAGCGCCGCGGCTTTCCGGTCGAAGTCGGCGACGGCCCCGCTCAGCACCTGTCGGAAACGCTCGACCCGGCGTTCGGCGAGGCGCGCGAGGGCGACCGGAAAGCCCTCCCCGGTGTTGAACAGCGGGGCAACCTCGCCCAGGACGGCCAGCTCACGGGCCGCCCGGAGACCACCGCCGGCCGCGAGCGCGGCCACGATGTCGACAACGATCGTGTACGCGGCCTCGCGGGACACCGCGCCGGCCGCGAGCGCGGCGGCCACTGTCGTGCCGGTCAGCCGCCGCTCGATGGTGACGACTCGGCCTCCCACCGATTCCACCTGCGTGATCCGCGGCACCTGGAACGGCAGCGGCTTCGCGGCCAGTGCGTCGTAGAACGCTGCCGCCCGGCGGGACGACTCGACCGAACCGGCGAACCAGATTTTCGCCACCCGCGAGTCGTCGACCTCGAAGACCGCGCCCTCCATGCCCTCGCCCAGCAGCTTCGGGGTGGTCGTGCCGATCCACTGCCGGAGCACAGCGGCCACCTGGTCCTCCGCGAGGTGACTCACGCCTCGGACACCTCCTCGGGCTCGGCGACCCAGGCGGAGAAGACCGGCACCCCGTGCCACGGGCCGGTGACGCCGTCGGCTCGGGCGTCGGTGGCGACGGCCACCACCGCGTACGGGTGGCCGAAGCGCAGCTCGGCGGTGCGGGCCACGCCCTCCGGCGGCATGCTGGTGATCCCGGCCATGCCGGTCACCGCCGCCGCCTCGAAGCCGTACCTGTCGAACCGGGCCACCGCCGTCTGCCATGCCTCGAAGCGCTCCACCGGCAGCGCCAGCGCCGTCGCGAGCGTGTCCACCGCGGCGGCGAAGCCGAGCGCCGGGGCGGTCAGGTCATGGTCGTTCCGAGCGGACCAGCAGGGCAGGACGGCGGTGTGCCGCTCTTCGCGGCCATCGCGGGCCCAGGTGTGTACTCGTTCCTCGGCCAGCGTCCACAGCGGAGTCTCGCCGAGCGGCAGGTCGAACAGCGCGCGGCTGCCCGCCGGTGGCGCGCCGTCGGCCGCGCCGGCGCTCAGGTCGTACGCAGTGGCCAGCACCTCGGCCGGTGGCACCTGCGGCGCGGCGGCCACCGAGAGGACGACCAGCCCCGCGCCGTCGGTCGTCTGGGCGGGTGCGGCGTGCACGATCACGTCACCGGCCCGCGCTGTGGACACGATGGCGCAGCGGTGGCCATGGCTCGGGCTGCGTAGTGCCCGCCGTAGTTGGCCGGCCCACGGGCTGTTGGCGCCGAGCGCGCGTGCGTCGGCGACGTCGAACGGGTTCGCCCAGGACACCCGGGTGGCCAACGCACTGGCCAGGATGAACACCACGTCCCAATCGACCTCCAGGGGGAACGTCTCGATCAGGCCGAGGCTGTGCTCGCGCGCCCAGGCGTCCAACCCGGCCTGATCGGGCAGTGCGCCGACCTCGGTCGTGCTGGGCAGCGCGGCCCGCCACGCCGCCGGCCCGCCGTCGCCCTGCCCCGTTCGGTGCCAGAGCGCGGTGGCGGACCCGACCAGCGGGTGCGGCGCCTCCAACAGTGTTCGGGCCACCTCGGCCGCGCTCGGCAGGTCGGTGCCCAGCGCCTGCGCCAGCTTCGCGGCGGCTCTGTCCGCTACGGCCGGATCGCTGTCGGCCGTGGTGGCAGTGACAGCGAGCAGCAGCCAGGCACCGAGCGGGGAGGCGACGTGGTGTCCGTCGCCGGCCGTGGTGTGCAGCCGCGCGGCGTACGCGGAGAGCGGCCCGTGCAGATCGGTCCTCATGTCCCCACTCTGCCCGCCGGCCCCGCTCATGACCACAGCTCGAACGGCTCGTCGATCTCCGTGCCGGCGAGGAACGGGGTGATCAGCCGGGGGAGCTGCCCGGGATAGAACCGTTCCCGACTGGCGACCACCGCCGGCAAAGGCCACCAGCGGAAGCCGAAGTAGTCCTCCCGCTCGTAGTCGAGCCGGTGCGCCTCGTCCACGTCCGGGCCGGGGCCGGCCAGCCGTACGGCGACGACAACCTCGTCCTGGACGTGCCGCAACTGGCGGTGCAGGAAGCTCGCCCGCCGCCGCCAGTTCGGCGCACCAACCTCGTCGGCGGTGATCACGATGCCGGTCTCCTCCCGCAGCTCCCGCACCGCCGTGTCGCGATAGGTCTCACCGGGATCCATGCCACCGCCCGGCAGCTCCCACCAGGTGCCCAGCCGGGCGTGGTCCGGGTCGCGGGTGTGAAACAGCAACACCCGGTCGGCACCGTCGGTGACCACCACCCGCACCGCGCGTCGCTCCAGGATCGGCAGGTCACGGGGCAGCTCGTTCATGGAGCCAGTCTGTCGTACCGCCCTCTTCGGCGGCGGGTAGGCTGCCCGCCGTGGCTGGTCTGTTGAGGAATGTCGCGGCGCGTATCTCCCGGGTCGGTGCGGTGATCCCGTCGCCCCGGCGTACCGGGCCGGCGCCCGCGCAGGTGGCCCGCCGCCGTCAGGTGAGCGCCCTGCAGCGTCGGGAGCTGACCTACGCTCCGGAGCGGGACGGTCAGGCCGACCCGGGCGAGATCGTCTGGACGTGGGTGCCGTACGAGGACGACCCCCGCCAGGGCAAGGACCGGCCGGTGCTGGTCGTCGGGCGGCACAGCCGGACTCTGTTCGGGCTGATGCTGTCCAGCCAGAGCGAGCGGGACGGTCAGCGGCACTGGTTCGCGCTCGGGCCGGGTGAGTGGGACCGCGACAACCGGCCGAGCTGGGTCCGGCTGGACCGGGTGCTCACCATGCGCGAGGACAGCATCCGCCGGGAGGGCGCCGTGTTGGACCGGCCCCGCTTCGACCGTGTCGGGCAGGCGTTGCGCGCCGGCTACGGCTGGCGCTGACCGCGCGGCGAGCAACCCCGGCAGTGGGGGTAGCCCCACAGTGAGGCACCTGGCGGCGAGATCTATTCGCGGCTCGGCCCGACCGCGGCACCCTTCGTGTCCGGCGGCGGGTACGGCTGGTCGGCGAGGAGTCGGGCCAGGTGTGCGGTGTTGAGCGCCAGGGCCTTCGTGGTGCGGCCGGTGGTGTCGGGCTTGGGGCCGGCGTCGCGGTAGTCCACGGTCTGCAGTGCCTCCCCGACCCAGTAGGTCGCGGCGGCGGCGGCGATGGTGAACCCGACCTCGTTGAGCGCCTGCTGCACCTCGCCGATGGTGTGGTGGGCGCCGTCCTCGTTGCCGACAACGGCGACACCGGCCACCTTGCCGTAGGTGAGGAGTCGGCCCTCGGCGTCGGTCTCGGAGAGTTCGGCGTCGAGGCGTTCGAGGACCATCTTGCAGACGCTGGAGGGTTGGCCGAGCCAGATCGGCGTGGCGATGATGAGCACCTGGGCTGCCATCAGCTTGTCGCGGATCGCCGGCCAACCGTCGCCGTCGCCCTCGTCCGTGGACACCCCGAAACGCACGTCGTGATCGACGACGCGGATCATCTCGCCCTCCACGCCCTGCGCTGCCAACTCGGCGAGCACTTCCCGGCCGAGTTGCTCGGCGCTCGACGGCGTCGGTGACGGCTTGAGGGTGCAGTTGAGTACGAGGGCGCTGATGGTCGCCACGTCGGTTCCTCTCGGCGGTCATGATTCGGGTACTGGTTTCCCATACCCGGATAGGACGTCTCAGAACGCCCCGGCGGCCGGCAAAACCGCTGGGTCGGTGGCCGGAGCGCTGGCATGGTGTTCCGCATGGTGCAGGACGTCGCACGGCAGGTGGCCGAACAGGTACGGGCGGGCTTCGGCCTGCGCCTGTCCACGATGGAGCCGGTCACCTCCGGCGCGGACCAGCACGCCCGACTTGCCGGGCATCACCGCGCCACTGCGGGCCGACGACGGCCACCGCCTCTTCAGGGCGGCCACGATGCGGTGCGGGGCTGAACGGTCAGCGCTCGCCGAGGAACGCGCTGTCGACCAGTTGGCGGGGTGACCGGGTGCCACCGAGGCTCTTCGCCTGGTACATGGCCGCGTCGGCGCGGCTGAGCGCGTCGGTGAGCTGGGCCGGGCCGCTCACCGGGGCGAGCCCGACGGACGCGGTGACCCGGACGCTGCACCCGCTCAGCCGGATCGGCGCGGCGACGGTCTCGCTGAGCCGGCGGGTGGAGTGCTCGATCCAGCGCCGGTCGACGGTGGGGCTGGAGAGCAGCCCGGCGAACTCGTCGCCGCCGAGGCGCGCCACGAGGTTGTCCCCGGCAAAGCCGGCGAGGCGTTCGGCAACGCTGATCAGCACCTGGTCGCCGGCGGCGTGCCCGTACCGGTCGTTGATCTGCTTGAAGTCGTCCAGGTCGAGCACCACGGCGATCAGCGGCTGGCCGGCGGCGTCGGTGAGCAGGGCGGCTGCCAGACGGTAGAAGGCGCGTCGATTGGGCAGCCCGGTGAGCGGGTCGTGACTGGCGGCGTGCCGTTCGGCGGCAAGCTCTGCCTGGAGGTGACCGATCTCGGCCTCGGCGCGCACCGCCCGTCGGCGTAGTTGCCAGGAGGAGAGCAGCGCGCCCGCCGCGCAGACGCCGGAGGCGACACTCATCGGATCCGGCACGAACCCTCCCATCGCCGCGACCGCCTCCAGCCTTCGGTTGACGCGGCACGCCGCGTCGGGCCCAGTTTTGCCTGATCGTTGCCCGTGTGGGGGTAACACAAAGTGAACGGATGGGCACCGATCATGTGCGTTATCATGCTCGCCGTCGGATGCAGATGCAATAGCAGATGCACGTGCAGAACCGTCCAATGTCGATACCGCACCTCCTCGCCGTCACCGCTCCTCCCACGGCCACCGGCGGGCTCGTAACAGAAAGACGCCCCCATGCAGCAGCCACCCAATGGCGTACCGATCCACCAGTTGCCTCCGCTGAGCTGGCAGAAGAGTCGCCGCAGCAACCCCAGCGGCAACTGCGTCGAACTGGCCGAACTGCCCGAGGGAGCGGGCATCGCGGTCCGCAACTCACGACACCCGGAAGGGCCGGCGCTGATCTACACGGTGGATGAGATCGCCGCCTTCGTTCTCGGTGCGCGGGACGGAGATTTCGACCACCTGATCAACTGACCGTCCGGGGGTGGGTCGTCCCGGCGACGGGACTTATTCACCGACGCGGAGGAGTTCACCTCACTGTCGGTCCATGGCATGCTTACACGTCGGCCGGGCCGGGGCGCCCGGCCGTCGTGGGTCGGTGTCCGGAGGTCCGCACGTGACGATGGTTCCCGCCGAGGGTGGCCCGACAACCGGGCCGACCGTGCTGCGCATGCTGCTCGGCGCCCAACTGCGCCGCCTTCGGGAGTCCAGCGGGGTGACCCGGGAGGGCGCCGGCTGGGAGATCCGCTCCTCCGAATCCAAGATCAGTCGAATGGAGCTGGGCCGGGTCGGTTTCAAGGAGCGTGACGTCGCCGACCTGCTGACCCTCTACGGCGTCACCGAGGACCACGAGCGTGACGCGCTGCTCAAGCTCGCGCGGGACGCCAACAGCCCCGGCTGGTGGCACCGCTACGGCGACGTGCTGCCCTCCTGGTTCCAGTCGTACCTGGGCCTGGAAGCGGCCGCCGCGCTGATCCGCAGCTACGAGGTGCAGTTCGTGCCCGGCCTCCTGCAGACCCGGGAGTACGCCCGGGCGGTCGTGCTGCTCGGGCACGGCGCGGCCGGTCCGGGCGAGATCGACAGACGTGTCGCGCTGCGGATGCAGCGTCAGCAGTTGCTCCACCGGCAGAACCCGCCGCAGCTCTGGGCCGTGGTGGACGAGGCGGCCCTGCGCCGGCCCATCGGCGGCGCGGAGGTCATGCGCGGTCAGCTCACCGCGCTCATCGAGGCGACCAAGTCGCCCCACATCCGGTTGCAGGTCATCCCGTTCGCCGCTGGTGGCCACGCCGCTGCTGGCGGCGCCTTCACCATCCTGCGCTTCGGCGACCAGGAGCTTCCGGACATCGTCTACATCGAACAGCTCACCAGCGCCATCTACCTGGACAAGCGCGACGATCTGGATTACTACGCGGTGGCCATGGAGCGGCTCTGCGTCGAGGCCGAGCCGCCGGAGCGTACGGCGGAGATCCTCGGCGACCTGCTGGACGACCTCTACCCGGCCTGACTGCCGACCGCGACGGCCCTGGCCTGGTCAATGACCGTGGACAGTGGGCCGGAGTCAGCCCGCCTGCCCTGACCGCTCGAGCCCTCAGCGGAAGACCCTCAGCGCGCGTATTGACCGACGCCGACCGGCCGAGCTAGTCTCTGTATCGATACAGACTGGATCGATGCAGAGAGGTGCCGGTGAAGCCAACACTGCAAGCCGTGGCCGACGCCGTCGGTGTCTCGCGCAGCACCGTGTCCAACGCCTACAGCCGCCCCGACCAACTCTCCGCCGCCCTGCGCGAGCGAATCCTGGACGCCGCCCGGCAACTCGGGTACCCCGGCCCCAACCCCACCGCGCGCTCCCTGCGCCGAGGTTTCGTCGGGTCGATCGGGGTGCTGTTCACCTCGCAACTGTCGTACGCCTTTACCGACCCGTTCGCGGTCCGCTTCCTGGCCGGCGTCGGCGCGGCGGCCGAGCGGCACGGCACCAGCATGCTGCTGGTGCCGCTGCCCCCGGCGGTGACCGACGCCCGACAGGCGGTGGAGAACGCCGCCGTCGACGGGTTCTGCGTCTACTGCGTCGCCGACGAGGACTGGGCGTTGGACGTGATTCGCCAACGCGGGCTGCCGTTCGTCAGCACGGCCGCCCGCGACGACGCCAGCGACGACGAACGGTTCGTCGGCATCGACGAGCGGGCCGCCGCACGCAGCGCCGCCGCGCACGTCGCAGGGCTCGGGCACCGTCGGGTGGCGCTGCTCGCCGACTCCGTGCTGCCCGACGCGCCGGCCGGCCCGCTCACAGTGACCGGGGTCGACCAGGTGCCGCATCCGACCACCCGAGGTCGGCTCAGCGGGTTCGCCGACGCCTTCGCCGAGGTCGGCGTCGGCTGGGCCGAGCTGACGCTGGTCAACGTCCCCGGCAACAGTCGCCCGGCGGCAGCCGCGGCCATCGCCGGGCTGTTCGACCAACCCACGCCGCCGACCGCCGTGCTGGCCGGCTCCGACGTCCTCGCGCTCGGTGTGCTGGACGCCCTGGCCGCACGGCCGGCCCATGATCGTCCAACCGTCTCGGTGACCGGCTTCGACGACGTCCCCGAGGCCGCCGCGGCCGGTCTGACCACCGTCCGGCAACCGGCCGAGGAGAAGGGCCGGATCGCCGCCGAACTGCTGCTCGACCCGCCCGCGGACGTCGCGGCCGGTCACGTACTGCTGCCCACCGCACTCATTGTCCGGGGCTCCACCGGACCTGTCCCGAGGAGTTGACCATGGAACTTCCCACCGGATACATCACCGCGCTCGACGCCATGAACCGGCACGTCAACTCGGCCCGACCGGACGCTCCGGTCCAGGTCGAACACCCCCGCCGGGCCCTGCTCGCCCCGACCCGGCAGGCCACCGCCCTCGCCCTGCGCCGGCTCGCCGACCGCATCCAGCCACGACCGCTGCCCGCCACCCCGCGCTGCTCCTGACCCGCACCAATCCCATTCCGGTACGCACGGGACGAACAGTGTGGGTCCGGGCACGCAGAGTGGTCGACGGCGGTGTTGCCAGGCAGACTGGTGAAGCCATGTCACCGCTCACGCCCACTCTCCGCCTCCACGACCGCTACGTACTGCACGAGCGGATCGGTCTCGGTGGCATGTCCGAGGTGTGGCGGGGCGACGACGAGGTGCTCGGGCGGCCGGTCGCGATCAAGGTGCTCGCCGGGCAGTTCGCCACCGACCCACAGCTGCGGGCCACCATCCAACGCGAGGCCCGTGCGGCCGCCCGGCTGACCCACCCACACGTGACGCAGGTGTACGACTACGCCGAGGCGACCCTGGCCGGCGGCGTCGTGGTCCCGTACCTGGTGATGGAACTCGTCGACGGTCACAACCTGGCCGACCGGCTGCGGACCGGGCCCCTGCCCTGGCCGGAGGCGGTCCGGGTGGCAGGGCAGATCGCCGCCGCGCTGGCCGCCGCGCACCGCATCGGCGTCGTGCACCGCGACGTCAAGCCCGGCAATGTCATGCTCACCGACACCGGCGCCAAGGTGCTCGACTTCGGCATTGCCGCGCTCGGCGGCCTCGACAGCCAGTCCGGCGAACCGTTGATGGGTACCCCCGCCTACTTCGCCCCGGAACGGCTGACCGCCGGCCCGCCCGACCCGGCGAGCGACGTGTACGCCCTCGGCGCACTGCTCTACCGCACCCTCACCGGGCGGGCGCCACTGCCCGTGCAGAGCTGGGAGGACGCGCTGGAAGTGCACCGGCGCGGCACCCCGGTGCCGCCGCTGCGGGTGCCCGGCCTTCCCGCCGACATCGCCGAGCTGACCGTCGCCAGCCTGGCCGCCAACCCGGCCGACCGGCCGAGCGCCGCGCACCTGGCCCGCCGCTTCGGTGCCGGTCAGCCGGTCGAGCCACCCACCGAGCTGCTGCGCATCCGACCGGCCGCCCACCCGCCCACCCTGATCGACCGGTCGATGGTGGCCCGCCCCGTCCCGGCACCCGCCGCACCGGCCCGACGCCGGTCGCGTCGGCCTCTCGCCGTGCTCGCCGCGGCCGTGCTGGCCGTACTGATCGGCGTCGGCGTCCTGTTCGTGGAGAATCCGCTCGGCAACCCGGGCACACCCGACCCGGCCGAGATTGCGGCCGCGCCGTCGACCTCCGCCCCGGCTCCCGCGCCCACGACACACTCGCCGACGCCGGCCGCACCGTCGCCAACACGCCCCACCGCCAGCACCGCGCCCCCGACCGTCGGGCAGCAGCTACCGGTCAGCTTCCGGGAGGTGAGCAGCGAGTTCGCCGCCGTCCTCGCCACCGCTGTCTCCCGCGGTGACGTCGACCCGAAGACCGCCGAAGATCTGCGTGACGACCTGGCCGACATCAACCGCCGCACCAGGGACCGCGCCAAGCGCGTCGGCGACCTACGGGACCACATCGCCGAGCTGGTGCGGCGGGACCGTCTACCAGCGCAGACGGGCGCGAAACTGGACGCTTTGCTCAGCCGGGCCGACGCCTTCTCCACCAGCCGTACGGACGACTGATACTGCCGTCGATACCGCTGGCATGATGTCCCGATGCGGACACGTCTGATCTTCGTGCGACACGGCGAGTCGGTCCACCAGCTCGAAGGAATCATCGGTGGGCCACGTGGCTGTCGGGGCCTCACCGCCCTCGGCCACGAGCAGGCACACGACCTGGCCAACCGGCTCACCGGCGAGGTCGCCGTCGACGGGCCGGTGGCGGTCTACTCGTCCGTGCTGCGCAGGGCCGTCGAGACCGCGCAACCGATCGGTGCGGCGTTCGGCGTCCGGCCAGTGGCCGACTGTGGTCTCTGCACCTGGCACACACCCCCGTACGCAGACGGCCTGCCGACCGCCCTCTTCCGCACCGACCACGCGGTGGCGGGCGGCGGTGTGTTCCGACCCTTCGAGGAGGGCAACGAGAGCTGGGCCGAGCTGGTGGTCCGCGTCAGCCGCGCGATCATGGAGATCGCCCACCGGCACCGGGGCTCCACAGTGGTCCTGGTCGGCCACAGCGAGACCGTCGAGGGCGCGTTCCACGCGCTCGCCGCGCAGCCGGTCTTCCGGGCGTTCGACCTGGACGTGCCCCCGGCCTCGATCACCGAATGGACCACCGACCACGACCCCGGCGGTTGGCCGCCGGCCCGCTGGACGCTGCGCCGCTTCGCCGACACCGGCGGGTGGGCCAGGGGATGATCCGGGCCGCACCGGGCGCGACCAGCTTGGGCATGCGGTGGCGCTAGTCGGCGGCCAGGATCTGCTCGCGCAGGATCTCCGCGTGCCCGCAGTGCTGGGCGAACTCGCGCAGCACGTGCAGGTAGACCCAGCGCAGCGGCAGCGGGCCGCGCCGGTTGCCGCGAAGCAGGTCGTCGAGGCCCAGGCTGGACGTGGCGCGGCGGGAGGCTTCGCAGGCTTCCTGGTGCGTGCGCTGGACGGTGGCGATCGTGTCGCCGTCGTCGAGGATGAACGACTCGTCCGGCGTGGCGGGGATGCCGATCTCCGAGCGGGGTCGACAGGTGACGGCCTCGTCGAACCAGACCTTCTCCACGAACGCGGCGTGCTTCACCAGACCCAGCAGCGTCGTCCGGGACGGCACCAACGACCGGCGCGCCTGCTCCTCGGTCAGCCCGTCCAGGTAGCCGTTGAGCGCCCTGCGGTGCTCGTCGATGAACGCCTCGAACTGCGCCTGGGCCGACTGGCCGACCACATCATCGGCGAAGGTCGGAGGAAAGGAGGTCATCCCGGAAGCATTTCAAGGTCATCGCCGCTGCGCAAACAGCACACTCAGCCGAAGGAGAGAAGAGCACCGCGCTCGTCGAAGCGGGCGGTGCCCGCCCAGGCGATCTCCCAGCGGTTGCCCTCCGGGTCGGCGATGTAGCCGGAGCGCCCACCCCAGGACCGGTCGGTCGGCTCCGTCACGACCGTCGCGCCTGCCGCGACGGCGGCTTCGAACGCCGTGTCGACCTCGTCGCGGCTGTCGACGTTGCAGGCCAGCGTCACCCCCGACCAGCCACCGGCCGGCGCTGGCGCACCCGGCGCCGCCTCGGCGGCCAACTCCGGCAGCGGGTAGAGCGCGAACAGCACACCACCGAGCAGGAAGGCCGACCAGCCGTCGTCACTGGCCGGCAGCTCGGGCCACCCCAACGACCGGTAGAACGACCGCAGCGCGGCGACGTCGCGTGCTCCCAGCGTGACCACTGACAGTCGGGAGGGGACGGTGCTCATGGGCCGATCCTGCCCGAGACGTACGACAGGTGCCAGGCGTCGCCGTTCAGTCGGCGCGGCCGGAGAAGTGGTCGGCAAGCACCGGTGCCAGCACCTCGTCCGAAACGCCGTGCCACTCGCCGGGCAGGGTCCGGTGCCGCCCCGCTGGCAGCGCTTCGGCCACCCCCTGTGCCCAGCCGTGCAGCCGTGCGTCGCTCTGTGCGCTGTCGAGCACCAACGTCGGGATCGTGAGTGCGGTCAGTGCCTCGGCAGGTAGGGCCGTGAGCAGGGTGAGGTCGTACACCAGGGTGTGCGCCAAGGCCTCCATGGCCGGCCAGCCCGGCCCGTCGCGCATCCCGTCGACGAACTCGGCGGGCACACCGATGCTGCGCTGGAAATGCAGCATCGCATCGCCCGGACGGCCGGCGGCGACCAGCTCGGTGATGTCCGCGGCCAGGCCCGGATCGCCAGTCGACTGCTCGTCCTGTGTGAACGGCGGCTCCAGGAGGGCCAGCCGGGTGACCGACAGGCCGCCGGTCGCGGCGAGGAGCGCCAGCACCGCCCCCGAGGAGAAACCGTAGAGGGCTGCCGAACCGCCGGACGCGCCCTCGATCAGGGCCCGTAGATCCTCGACCTCCCGCTGTGGCGCGTACGGAGACGTGTCGGAACTCTGCCCCCGGCCCCGCCGGTCATAGGCCAGCACTGTGAACTCCTCGGCCAGGTGGGCAGCCAGCGACCTCATCGGGCCCATCTCGCGGAACCCGCCAGCCGCATCCACCAGGATCACCGCGGGACCGGCGCCGCTGCGCTCGTAGGCGATGGTGGTGCCGTCCGCCGAGCGGACCGTGCCGGTCGTCGTGGCCTCGGCCATGCGCTCCTCCTCGTGTCGGTGACACTGCCGCACGCTAGGGGATGGGTCCGACGTCGACCGCCCAGTCACCCGATGCTGACGCTGAGCGACTCGCCCGGTCCAGTGTCCGCGCGGGCGTACACCTCGCCGTCCGGCGTCCAGACACCGGAGCGCCCCGCCGCCTCGGTGTAGCCACCGCCGGTCGACCCGGCGAAGCTCGCCACCGCCACCCAGACCCGGTGCGCCGTGGCGATCCGCTGCGCCCGCTGGTCTATCACGGCGGCGTCGCGGGCCGATTCCAGGACGCCCGCCGCGTACACGTCGATCCCGAGCGCGGCCGTCCGGTCCGCATGCGCGGCCACGCCGGTGTCCTTGCAGATCGCCAGCCCCAGCCGCCAACCGTCCACATCGAGCACGACCGGCGCGTCGCCGGGCCGGAAGCGACGGGCCTCCGCGTCCCCCAGCCACATCTTCCGGTACGCCACCGTCGCACCGCCGCCGGTAACCGCCAGCATCGCGATGTGGTCACCGGTGACCGGCGCACCGACCAGGGCCAGCGCACCCGCCTCGGCGCACGCCTCGACCAGCGGCGCCAACCGCGGGTCGTCGACCGACACGACCGGCGCGTCCAACTCGTACCCGGTCAGCGACAGCTCCGGAAAGACCACCACTCGGGCGCGCGCCGCGCGGACCGCGGCGGCGTGCGCCCACGCGTTTACCGCGACATCCAGGGGTACGCACGGCGGCTGGACCACGGCGAGCCGCAGCGGGGTGCGGCTCTCCACACCCCCACCGGTGTGGTCGACCCGCGCGGTCGGGCGGTCGGCCCCATGGTCGGCTCTCAGGATGACTTCGTAACGTGGGCGCATGATTCGAACGTCCCACGCCGTGTTCGCCACCGGAACCCCCGCCGCCGCAGCGGAGCCACCACAGGACGGGATCGTCGGCTACGTCACTGACCTGGTGGAACGACTCGGCGGGCCGGGTGCCGGCCTGGCGGTGGCGTTGGAGAACCTCTTCCCGCCGATCCCCAGTGAGGTGATCCTGCCGCTGGCCGGGTTCGTCGCCGCGCAGGGACGGATGAGTCTGGTCGGTGCGATCTTCTGGACCACGCTGGGTTCGGTGGTGGGCGCGCTCGCGCTCTACCTGATCGGCGCGGCCCTGGGGCGCGACCGGATGCGCGCCATCGTTTCCCGGCTTCCGCTGGTCAAGCTCAGCGACGTGGACCGGACCGAGGCGTGGTTCCTGCGGCACGGTGTGAAGGCGGTCTTCTTCGGCCGGATGATCCCGATCTTCCGGAGCCTGATCTCCATCCCGGCGGGCGTGGAGCGGATGCCGGTGACCACGTTCCTGCTCTACACCACGCTGGGCAGCCTGATCTGGAACACCACATTCGTGCTCGCCGGCTACCTGCTGGGCGACAACTGGCACCTCGTCGAGGGCTACGTCGGCACGCTTCAGAAAGTGGTGATCGTGGTCTGCGTGGCGGCGGCCATCTGGTTCGTCGGGTCCCGCGTGCTGAAAGCCCGGCGCGCCGCCCGCAACCCCGAGCCGACCGAACCCGAGCAAGGCGAACTGAACGGGATGCCCGACCCGGGTGGTCGCGGCACCCTCTACCGAAGCGGATCGTGGGCCTCGGACGAGCGCTAGCCCCCTCTTCTTCTCCTCCACCCCACGCGCCACCCCCCGTGGTCGCATGCGGGCGGGTCAGATGACGCAGAGCAGGAGAACAGGCGTGGTGCGGAAGGCGGGCGAGGTGGTGGGGGAGCGGCGGACCGGCAGGCGGTGGCTTCGACTGCCGTTCGGCGTCGCCGTCGGCATCGCGACGGCCGCCGTCGAGTTCGCCTTCCTCGCCGTCGCGGCCGCCGCATCCAGCGTGCGCGCTGTCGCGCCTGCGGCCGGCCGTCGGGTTGCCGGCCTGACCGACCGGTACGGGGGGCGGCTGGTGCGGATGGAACATCGCCGCCTCGTCGGGCTGCTCGCCGCGGAGGATCTGCCCGTGCCGATCACCGTGGCGACCCGGCGGCATCTCGGCTACCTGGCCGCCCGGCTGCTACCCGGCACGCTCGGCCTGCTGGCGTACGCCGTGCTCGGCGTCGGCGTGGTGCTGGCCGGGATCGTGCTGCGCGCGGCGGTGCGCGGAGAGCTGACAGTCCTCGACGCCCTGTCCCAGATCGGCGTCGGGGCGGTGCTGTTGCTGCTCAACGTTCAGGCCGTTGCCAGCATCGCCGCGCTGGACATCCGGCTGGCCCGACGACTGCTCGGGCCGGGAAGTCGGGCGGAGCTGACGCGGCGGGTCCACGAGCTGACCACCAGTCGGGCCGGGGTCATCGCCGCCGTCGACGCCGAACGGCAGCGCATCGAACGTGACCTGCACGACGGCCTCCAACAGCGGCTGGTGGCCCTCGGCATGCTGCTCGGCAGAGCCCGCCGCGCCCGCGACGCCGACCGCACACACGCACTGCTCGCCCAGGCGCACGAGGACGTGCAGCGGGCCATCGAAGAGTTGCGCGAGGTGGCGTGGCGGGTCTACCCGTCAGCACTGGACGACAGTGATCTGGGCGAGGTCCTGGCCATCGTCGCCCGCGGATCCGAGGTGCCCGTGCGGATCCGCTGCGAGCTGCCCGTCCGCCCCGAGCGGCAGGTCGAGACGGTGCTGTACTTCGTGGCCTGCGAGGCGCTCACCAACGCCGCGAAACACGCCGCCGCTACCCTGGTCAGTGTCGACATCGGAGTACGGGATGGGTGGATCCGGATGCGCGTACACGACGACGGCATCGGCGGGGCGGAACCGACCGGACGCGGGTTGTCCGGACTGGCGCGACGGGTCGCCGCGCTGGACGGCCGGCTGCTGGTGACCAGCCCCGCCGGCGGTCCGACGACAGTGCTGGCGCAGCTGCCGTGCGGCTAGTCCTCGCCGAAGACTCGACGCTGCTCCGGGAGGGCCTGACGCGGCTACTCGCCGACGAGGAGCACGAGGTACTCGCTGCGGTCGCGACCGCCGACCAGCTTGTCGAGGCGGTCGGACGATCCCGTCCCGACGTGGTCGTCACCGACGTCCGGATGCCACCCAACCACACCGATGACGGGCTACGGGCCGCCCTGGAGATCCGTCGTCGGTGGCCCGACACCGGAGTCCTCGTGCTCTCCCAGTACGTGGAGCGGCGTTACGCCGGGCGGCTGCTCGCGGACCGTCCCGAGGGAGTCGGCTACCTGCTCAAGGACCGGGTCGCCCAGGTGGACGACTTCCTCGACGCACTCGACCGGGTCGCCGCCGGAGGCACCGCCCTCGACCCGGAGGTGGTCCGTCAGGTGGTGGCCGGCTCGGACCGACCCGACCCGTTCGGTCGGCTCACACCGCGGGAACGGGACGTGTTGCACGAGATGGCGCAGGGGCACACGAACCTTGCCATCGCCCAGCGGCTGCATGTATCGCAGAGCGCAGTCGAGAAGCATGTCAACGCCATCTTCGACAAACTCGACCTCGTACACACAACGGGCTACAGCCGACGAATCCTGGCAATCCTGCGCTACCTGGGCTCGTAGTCCGGGCACCCTCGTAGTGCGGGCACCCTCGTAGTGCGGGCACCCTCGTAGTGCGGGCATCCTCGTAGGCCGGGCGCGGCGGCCGGTCCAGCCTGCGGAATCAGGGGCCGTGCAGGTGCGGGCCGGGCAAGCCATGCGGGTCTGGGGCCGTGCAGGCGCGGACCAGGCAAGCCATGCGGGATCGGACGCCGGGCACGCGGGGGCCGGGCCCGGCATGATCGACTCGGGTTCCTTGATGTCGGGGTGTCCCGGCGTCCGGGATGCCCCGCCTTCCGTGAACCCGAGTGGATCAAGCGGGTGAGGGGCGATTAGACGCCAGGGTTCCGGTGGGTGTGGGTGGTTTGGTCGTTGGTGGGGGTTTGTGGGGTGTGGTCGGGCGCACTCGTGGGCCGGAATCATGGCCGGGCCGGGGTCGTTACACACCCTGACGATCGCAGCACCACCGACCGGCCGCCCGACCCCGAGGGCTGGTCGCGCCGGGTTGGAATGCCGATCCGCGCTCGGTCGTTACGACCCCCACGAACGACCGCAGGCGCCGCCGCGATGAGGGTGCCGACGGGTGGGCCGATCCCGGAATGACCCCGGCCCCCCGGTCGTTGCAGTCCCCACGAACGACCGACAGGCACCGCCACGACGAGGGTGCCAGCAAGTGGGCCAACCCCGGAATGACCCCGGCCCCCCGGTCGTTACACATGAACCCGGCGCCACGAGCCCCCGCTCGCCAGGTCGCCGACCCCGACACCCCGACACGGTGTCACCCCCTCAGACTTTTCCCCCTTGTTTGTGCAGCGCCGGACGAGGTGCTCACACCCTTGCCGCCGTCCCCCCTTTGGCGGTGTGGGTGTTCTACCCCCGAAGGAGCTACCCCCATGAACACGATCTTCCGTAAGAGCATGCTGTCTGTTGCTGGTCTCGCGTTCGCCGGTGGTGTGTTCGCCGGCCCGATCGCCGCCCACGCCAACCCGGTGGATGCCAAGCCGGTCGCGGTCACCGTGCAGTCGGCGGCGCCGAAGCCGCAGGGCGACCAGTCGCACATCAGCCTGAATGACGAGCAGACCGCGAACGTGAAGGCGATCATCGCCGCCACGAAGAAGGCCGGTCTGCCGGAGCGGGCCGCGGTCATCTCGATCGCGACGAGCCTGCAGGAGTCCAAGCTGGAGAACCTGGGTCACCTGGGCGACATGAACGACCACGACTCGCTGGGCCTGTTCCAGCAGCGCCCGAGCTCGGGTTGGGGTACGCCGGAGCAGATCACCGACCCTGAGTACTCCACGACCGCGTTCCTCAAGGGTTTGAAGCAGGTCGACGGGTGGCAGGACATGGCCTTGACCGACGCCGCGCAGACGGTGCAGGTGTCGGCGTACCCGGACGCCTACGCCCAGTGGGAGCAGCAGGCCACCGACCTCGTCGCCCAGCACTGGAACAGCTGACCCGCACCACAGCACCACAGCACGGCACGACACGACAGGGCACGGCAAGATGACACCAGGACAGCGACCGCTGGCCGGCACCCGCAACCCGGGTGCCGGCCAGCGGCACTTCCGTCTCCGTGTGCGGCAGACACATACTCGCTGGTCGCGGATCGCCGCGCCGCCGGGTGCCGCCGGAAGCGGATGCCGCGCTGCCAGAAGCGGATGGCGCGGTCCGGTCACCAGCAGATCTTGGACAGTTTCCGTTCTGCCGTAACGGAAACTGTCCAAGATCTCGTGGGTTCTACCCGAAGGGTGGCGCGTTGGCGGGTGTTGTGGTCGTGAGGCGACCGCTGTCCAGCGATGGGACCCGGCGGCGGGCGGCCCGGCAGCGATGGACCCGGCGGCGGAGCGGCCCGGCGGCGGGGCGGCCCGGCAGCGATGGACCCG
>NZ_JAKKFE010000002.1:0-103311 GCF_022230935.1 Micromonospora hortensis | reverse complement strand
GCGGGGCGCGGGGCGCGGGGCGCGGGGCGCGGGGCGCGGGGCGCGGGGCGCGGGGCGCGGGGCGCGCTTGCGGGGTGACGTTCGTTGTGGGGCAGGCGTTGCCGGCCAGGTGCGCGGTGATTGCGGCGCGCGGGTGATCCGGGCCGGGGCGGCCTTGCGGTTAGGCGGTGACTGGTACCGGGGCTGCGTCGGTCGGGGTGGCCTGGGGGGCCGGCGCGACCGGGCGGCGTTCCCGGGTGGACCACTGCACCGACAGGGCGGCCAGCAACACCAGGCAGGAGCCGAGCATGTGCGCGCCGACCAGGAGCGCCGGCACGTGGGTGAAGTACTGCACGAAGCCGATCAGACCCTGACCCAACTCCACGGCGACCAGGATGATCGCGGCGCGGGTGGCCCGCTGCGCGCCGACGGCGCGGAACGCGAAGATCAGCGCCACCGAGAGACCGATCAGCAGGAAGACCCCGTCCGCGTGCACTTGCGAGATCGTCTCCGGGTCGAGCCCGTTGCGAGCGGCGCCGTGGTCGCCGGCGTGCGGGCCGCTGCCGGTGACCCAGGTGCCGACGACCAGCACGGCGACGGTGACGCCGGTGGTGACCCGGGCCAGCGCGCGCAGCGGTGCGGGCACCACGGCCACTGTCGGGCCGTCGGGGTCGCCGATGCGTCGCCAGAGGGCGTACGCGGCGGCGATCACGGCCATCGAGGCGAGGAAGTGCAGCCCGACCACCCACGGGTTGAGGTTGGTCAGCACTGTGATGCCACCGATCACCGCCTGGGCGGGGATGCCCAGGAAGACTGCCACGGCCAGTGCGAGGAGCCCGGGTCGGCGGGGCCGGTGCAGCAGTACGGCCAGCACGGTGGCCAGCGCGATCAGACCCACAGCGAAGGTCAGCATGCGGTTGCCGAACTCGATCACCCCGTACACGCCCATCTCGGGCGTGGTGACGTAGGAATCGTCGGTGCACCGGGGCCAGGTGGGGCAGCCGAGGCCCGAGGCGGTCAACCGGACGGCCCCGCCGGTGACGACGATGCCCACGTTCGCGATGATCGAGGCGAGCGCGAGGCGGCGCAGCAGGATGCCGGAGACCGGACGGACGATTCGGTTCACGGCGCAAATCCTACGCACCGTAGTGATCGAGGTTCGTCCGACTCCGTCGGGTCGGTGGTTGGGATCACCGGGGCCCGGGTTTGCGACCCTCCGGGTAATTACGTAACGTTGGCGTTGTGAAAAACGCGGCGGCGCTCTCCGGGCACCAACCGACGGCCGTACCGGCCCTCGGTGCGTCCGCGTCCGCGCCTGTCGTGACCACGTCGGCGGGCCTCGCCGGCCCGGCGGCGGCCGAGGTCTCCACCCGGGATCGGGTCACGCAGTTGCTGCTGGAGCAGGGTGCCACCACCGCCGCGCAGCTTGGCGCGGCGCTCGGGCTCAGCCCGGCGGCGATCCGCCGGCACCTCGACGCGATGCTTGCGGACGGTGACGTGTACGCCCGCGAGCAGCCCGTGCAGGGCAGTCGCGGTCGGGGGCGCCCGGCCAAGGTGTTCCTGTTGACCGAGGCCGCCCGGGTCCGCTGTGGCACACACCACTACGACAACATGGCCACCGCCGCGCTGCGCTGGATCGCCCGCAGTGGCGGTTCGGACGCGGTCGAGGCGTTCGCCACCGAGCAGGTGTCGGCTCTCGAGTCCCGTTGTCGGACGGCGATGGAGGACGCTGGCGACGAGCCTCTCGCCCGAGCCGAGGCACTCGCCGCGGCGCTCACCGGCGAGGGTTACGCTGCCAGTGCGACCACGATCGCCTCTGGCGGCCAGCTCTGTCAGCACCACTGCCCGGTGGCGCACGTGGCCGCCGAGTTTCCTCAGCTGTGCGAGGCCGAGACCGCGGTCATCTCCCGTCTGGTCGGCACCCACGTGCAGCGTCTGGCCACCATCGCGCACGGCGACGGGGTGTGCACCACGCACATCCCGACCCAGCCGGGCCGCGCTCAATCCGGTAATCCCGTAACCACTGTGAGGACAGATAGATGACCGAGCAGATCGTCCAGCCCCTGACCCAGGAAGAGCAGCTCGCCGCCCTGGGCCGGTACGAGTACGGCTGGTCCGACCCGGACGCCGCCGGGGCGGTCGCCCAGCGCGGTATCAACGAGGCGGTGGTGCGGGACATCTCGGCCAAGAAGAACGAGCCGGCGTGGATGCTCGACCTGCGGCTGAAGGGCCTGCGGCTGTTCGGCCGTAAGCCGATGCCGGCCTGGGGCGCGGACCTCACCGGGATCGACTTCGACAACATCAAGTACTTCGTGCGGTCGACCGAGAAGCAGGCCACCAGCTGGGAGGACCTGCCCGAGGACATCAAGAACACCTACGACCGGCTGGGCATCCCGGAGGCGGAGAAGCAGCGGCTGGTCGCCGGTGTCGCGGCGCAGTACGAGTCGGAGGTCGTCTACCACAAGATCCGTGAGGACCTTGAGGAGCAGGGCGTTCTCTTCCTGGACACCGACACGGCGCTGCGCGAGCACGAGGACGTCTTCAAGGAGTACTTCGGCACGGTGATCCCGGTCGGCGACAACAAGTTCGCCGCCCTGAACACCTCGGTGTGGTCCGGTGGCTCGTTCATCTACGTGCCGAAGGGCGTGCAGGTCGAGATCCCGCTGCAGGCCTACTTCCGGATCAACACGGAGAACATGGGCCAGTTCGAGCGGACGCTGATCATCGTCGACGAGGGTGCGTACGTGCACTACGTCGAGGGCTGCACCGCACCGCTCTACTCCTCCGACTCGCTGCACAGCGCGGTCGTGGAGATCATCGTCAAGAAGAACGCGCGCTGCCGCTACACGACCATCCAGAACTGGTCGAACAACGTCTACAACCTGGTCACCAAGCGCGCCGTCTGCCACGAGGGCGCGACCATGGAGTGGGTCGACGGCAACATCGGCTCCAAGGTGACCATGAAGTACCCGGCGGTCTACATGACCGGCGAGCACGCCAAGGGCGAGGTGCTCTCGGTGGCGATGGCCGGCGAGGGTCAGCACCAGGACGCCGGCGCCAAGATGGTGCACGCCGCGCCGCACACCTCCTCGACCATCGTGTCGAAGTCGATCGCCCGTGGCGGCGGCCGCACCTCGTACCGGGGTCTGGTGCAGGTGCTGGAGGGTTCGCACCACAGCCGGAGCACCGTCAAGTGCGACGCGCTGCTGGTCGACACCATCTCCCGCTCGGACACCTACCCGTACGTCGACATCCGTGAGGACGACGTGTCGATGGGTCACGAGGCGACCGTCTCCAAGATCAGCGACGACCAGCTCTTCTACCTGATGAGCCGGGGCCTGAGCGAGGACGAGGCGATGGCCATGATCGTGCGCGGCTTCATCGAGCCGATCGCCAAGGAGCTCCCGATGGAGTACGCCCTGGAGCTCAACCGTCTGATCGAGCTTCAGATGGAGGGCGCGGTCGGCTGACGCCGCCGCTCCCCGTGGCGGGCCGGAACCTCGGCCCGTCACACCTGGCCCCAACTCGTCGTCACGGAACAGACAGACCAAGGAAGAAATGACTACCCAGGCTTCCGCGCCGCCGCCCAGCACCAAGTCGCAGGCGCTGCGCTCGTACGACGTCGCCGACTTCCCGGCCCTCACCGGCCTGGAAGAGGAGTGGCGTTTCACCCCGCTCAAGCGCCTCCGCGGCCTGACCAGTGACGCGCCGGCCGCGACCGGCTCGGTCCGACACGAGTACGGTGACCTGCCCGAGGGCGTCGCCATCACCCGGATCGGCCGGGACGACGAGCGGGTCGGCAGCGTGCTGACTCCGGTCGACCGGGTCAGCGCGTTGGCCTACGGTGCCGCCGCGGACGCCCTGCTGCTGCGGGTGGCCCCGGACGTGGTGCTCGGCGAGGCGGTCCGGCTGCGGGTGGTCGGCGAGGGTATCGCGCAGCCGGCCTTCGGTCACACCTTCGTCGAGGTGGGCCGGTTCGCCGAGGCGACAGTGGTGCTGGAGCACGTCGGGTCGGCCACCCTGGCCGACAACGTCGAGGTGGCCGTGGCGGACGGCGCGAAGCTGACGCTGGTCACTGTCGCCGACTGGGCCGACGACGCGGTCCAGGCCCAGCACCTGAAGATCAAGCTGGGCCGGGACGCGAAGGCCATCCACATCCAGGTCTCCCTGGGTGGCGACCTGGTCCGGCAGTTCACCAGCGTGGAATACACCGGGCGCGGTGGCGAGGCCGAGCTGTACGGCGTCTACTTCGCCGACTCCGGCCAGCACCTTGAGCACCGGCAGCTCGTCGACCACAGCGTCCCGGACTGCCGCAGCTACGTCGGCTACCGGGGCGCTCTGCAGGGCGAGAGCGCGCACACCGTCTGGGTGGGCGACGTCCTCATCCGGGCCGAGGCGACCGGCACCGACACGTACGAGATCAACCGGAACCTGCTGCTCACCGACGGCGCGCGGGCGGACTCCGTACCCAATCTGGAGATCGAGACCGGCGAGATCTCTGGTGCCGGCCACGCCAGCGCGACCGGCCGCTTCGATGACGAGCAGTTGTTCTACCTGATGGCCCGGGGCATTCCGGAGAGTGAGGCCCGCCGGCTGGTGGTCCGCGGTTTCTTCGCCGAGCTGATCAACAAGATCCCGGTGGAGTCGCTGCGTGAGAGCCTCGGAGATGCGATCGAGGCTCGGCTGACCAAGGCGGGCGCTTGATGATCCGCATCTGCTCCACCGAGGACGTGCCGAAGGGCACCGCGATCAGCGCGGACGTCGACGGCACGCCGATCGCCCTGGTGCACGGCGAGGACGGCGGCTTCTACGCCGCGTACGACGAGTGCTCGCACGCCTCGGTCGCGCTCTCCGAGGGCGAGGTCGACGGCTGCACGCTCGAGTGTTGGCTGCACGGCTCGCGCTTCGACCTGCGCACCGGCGAGCCGACCGGCCTGCCCGCCACCGAACCCGTCCCCGTCTACCCCGTCGAAGTCCGCGACGGCGACATCTACCTCAGCCTGACGCCGAGTAATGGAGTGACCCGATAATGAGCACCCTGGAGATCCGCGACCTGAAGGTGTCGGTCAAGCTGCCCGAGGGTGAGCTCAAGCCGATCCTGGCCGGCGTCGACCTGACCGTGAAGTCGGGCGAGACCCACGCGATCATGGGCCCGAACGGTTCCGGCAAGTCCACCCTGGCGTACTCGATCGCCGGTCACCCCAAGTACGAGATCACCGGCGGCACGGTGACCCTCGACGGCCAGGACGTGCTGGCCATGACGGTCGACGAGCGCGCCCGCGCCGGCCTCTTCCTGGCCATGCAGTACCCGGTCGAGGTGCCCGGTGTCTCGGTCGCGAACTTCCTGCGGACCGCGAAGACCGCCATCGACGGCGAGGCGCCGAAGCTCCGTACCTGGGGTGGCGAGCTGCGCGGCGCGATGGAGCGTCTCCAGATGGACCCGGCTTTCGCCCAGCGCAACGTCAACGAGGGCTTCTCCGGTGGTGAGAAGAAGCGGCACGAGATCGTCCAGCTGGAGCTGCTCAAGCCGAAGATCGCCATCCTCGACGAGACCGACTCCGGTCTCGACGTGGACGCGCTGCGCGTGGTCAGCGAGGGCGTCAACCGGGTTCGCGACAACGGTGACACCGGCGTGCTGCTGATCACCCACTACACGCGGATCCTGCGCTACATCAAGCCGGACTTCGTGCACGTCTTCGTGGCCGGCCGGATCGTCGAGCAGGGCGGCCCGGAGCTTGCCGACAAGCTCGAGGCCGAGGGCTACGAGCGGTACGCCGCCGGGGCCGGCACGGCCAAGGCCTGAGCGGGAGAGGCGCTGCCGAGATGACCAGCATCGCGATCCCCTCGGGGATGCCGCAGTACGACGACGTGCCGCGTTTCGACGTGGCCCGGGTGCGCGCCGACTTCCCGATCCTGGGTCGGGACATCAACGGGCACCCGCTGGTCTACCTCGACAGCGCCAACACCTCGCACAAACCGCGCCAGGTGCTCGACGTGCTCGACGAGCACTACGCGCGGCACAACGCCAACGTGTCGCGCTCGGTGCACACCCTGGGCACCGAGGCCACCGAGGCGTACGAGGGGGCGCGGGCGAAGATCGCCGCGTTCATCAACGCGCCGAGCACCGACGAGGTGGTGTTCACCAAGAACTCCACCGAGGCGATCAACATCGTGGCGTACGCCTTCTCGAACGCCTCGCTGCGCCCGGACGCCGACCCCCGGTTCCGGCTCGGCCCCGGCGACGAGGTGGTGATCTCCGAGATGGAGCACCACTCGAACATCGTTCCGTGGCAGCTGCTCTGCGAGCGCACCGGCGCGACCCTGCGCTGGTTCCCCGTCACCGACCAGGGGCGGCTGGACGAGTCGGGCCTGGAGGATCTGGTCACCGAACGGACGAAGATCGTCTCGCTGGTGCACGTGTCGAACATCCTCGGCACCGTCAACGCCACCTCCCGGATCACCGCGCGGGTCCGCGAGGTGGGCGCGCTGCTGCTGCTGGACTGCTCGCAGTCGGTGCCGCACCTGCCCATCGACGTGGTCGACCTGGACGCCGACTACATCGTGTTCACCGGCCACAAGATGTGCGGTCCGACCGGCATCGGTGTGCTCTGGGGTCGGGGTGAGCTGCTGGCGGCCATGCCGCCGGTCTTCGGCGGCGGCTCGATGATCGAGACGGTCACCATGGCCCGCTCGACGTTCGCCGCGCCGCCGGCCCGCTTCGAGGCGGGCACCCCGCCGATCGCCGAGGCGGTCGCGCTCGGCGCGGCGGTCGACTACCTGACCGGCATCGGGATGCAGGCCATCCAGTGGCACGAGAAGGAGCTGACGGCGTACGCGCTGGACGCTCTCGGCTCGGTACCGGACCTGCGGATCTTCGGTCCGACAGTGCCGGTGGGCCGGGGCGGCACCATCTCGTTCGCACTCGGTGACGTGCACCCGCACGACGTGGGTCAGGTGCTCGACTCGCTCGGCGTGCAGGTGCGGGTGGGTCACCACTGTGCCAAGCCGGTGTGCAGCCGGTTCGGTGTTCCGGCCATGACCCGGGCGTCGTTCTACCTCTACACCACCACCGAGGAGATCGACGCTCTGGTGGCCGGTCTGGAGCAGGTGCGGAAGGTGTTCGACTGATGCAGCTCGACCAGCTCTACCAGGAGATCATCCTGGACCACTACAAGCGCCCGCACGGGCGTGGCCTGCGCGATGCCGACGACCCGGGTGACCAGGTCGCGGAGGCGCACCACGTCAACCCCACCTGCGGTGACGAGGTCACCGTCCGGGTGGCCACCGACGGCACGGTGCTGCACGACATCTCGTACGACGGGATGGGCTGCTCGATCAGCCAGGCATCGGCGAGTGTGCTGCACGAGTTGCTGCGTGGTCGCGGCGCCGGGGAAGCATTCGAGGTGCACGAGGCGTTCGTGGAGTTGATGTCCGGACGTGGCCAGGTCACGCCGGACGAGGACGTGCTCGGTGACGGGGTTGCTTTCGCGGGTGTGGCCCGTTACCCCGCCCGGGTCAAGTGCGCGCTGCTGCCGTGGATGGCGTTCAAGGACGCCGCGGCACGCGCCGGTGTGGGTGTGAGCCCGGAGGTGAAGGCGTGAGCGAGCGTCAGCGAGCGAATGACACAGTGGTGCCGTGTGGCATCACGCAGCGATGCGGAGGGACGGCATGAGCGAGCGTCAGCGAGCGAATCAGTGGTTCAGCGCGTTGGTGCCTCATGGCGTCACGGAGCGAAGCGGAGGGACGGCATGAGCGAGAACACCGCAACTGAGGCGACGCCGGAGGCCAGTGACACCCCAGTGGTGCCGCAGACCGACGCCGCGACGACCGATGGCACCGGTGACGCCGCCGCTTCCGCGGGCGGCGTCAGCAAGGCCATGATCGCCGACATCGAGGAGGCGATGAAGGACGTCGTCGACCCGGAGCTCGGCATCAACGTGGTCGACCTGGGCCTCGTGTACGGCGTCCACGTCGACGACGAGAACGTCGCCACCCTGGACATGACGCTCACCTCGGCGGCCTGCCCGCTGACCGATGTCATCGAGGACCAGACCCGGCAGGCGCTGACCACCGGCCCCGGCGGCGGCCTGGTGAACGACATCCGGATCAACTGGGTGTGGCTCCCGCCGTGGGGCCCGGACAAGATCACTGACGAGGGTCGGGACCAGCTCCGCTCCCTCGGCTTCAACGTCTGACCTGATCCCACGTCGTCGAGCGCGGTACCCGTCCGGGTGCCGCGCTCGACGCGTTTCCAGGCCGACCGAAAGTAGTGGAACGGATCGTTCCGGTCTGCTAAGCTGAACTCATCAAACGGAGCGGAATATTCCGCTCCGGCGGCGGGTGGGTCAGCTCGCTGGAAGCCGGCGGAGAGGGCAGGACGATGGGCGAGATGGCGGCGGGGCAGTGGCGGATCGTGCTCGAAGAGGCGCACGAGGCGCTTCGGACGGCAGTCGAGGGGGTTCCGGCCGACGCCTGGGAGCGGCCCACCCCGTGCGAGCGGTGGAACGTCACCCAGGTGCTTCAGCACGCGGTCGGCGATCAGCTCGCCTTCGCGGCGGCGATCGACGGCGGGCCGGGGCCGGTGGAGGACCCGTTCGCGCCGTCCGGTCAGATCGACGGTGACAAACTCGCTGGCCTACGCGCCGCCCTCGACGCGTCCGCGAGGGCCTGGAACCGTGTCGCCGACGACGATCCGGAGGTGCCCACGCCGCTGCCCCAGGGCAAGCTGCCCGCCGAGGTCGGCGCCGTGGCGTGCGCCCTGGATGCCGCAGTGCACGCCTGGGACATCGCGGTGGCCACCGGCCAGCCGTCCCCGCTCGGCGTCGAACTAGCCCGCCCCCTGCTGGTGGTGGCCCGGCAGATCGTCGAGCCGCTGCGTGCCTACGGCGCGTACGCCCCGGCGATCGACGGCGCTGCGGAAGCCGACGAGGTCGCGGCCCTGCTCTCCTACCTCGGTCGCGACCCCCGCTGACCCGGGTGCGTCATTGATCGGCCCTGAACAGCTCAAGATCGTGCTCGATCGTTGATGTAGTGGCCTCGGCGCAGCGCCGAGGCCACTACATCCTGGTTCGAGGCGTACGTCCCAAGCCCCTCCCGGTCTCGGCGGCGCTGTGCGTCGTCACGAGGCGCGGGGCGCGAGGAAAATCGGTGGCGGGGGCGCGGGTCCGGCGCGGAGGATGCGCGTGTGATTGAGGCGTACCCGTTGCAGGTTCCTGTCCGTGCGGCGACTGCCGTGCGCCGACAGCGGCCGTTCCGGGGACGAACCTCGACCCGCCACCGACGTCCGTGACCCGGGCGTTCCTCGCCGGCCTGGTCGCCGGCTACGGCGTCGCCATTCCCGTCGGCGCGATCGCGATTCTCATTCTGGGCCTCAGTGCCCGTACCTCGTTTCGGGTGGGTGCGGCGGCGGCGCTCGCGGTGGCTACCGCCGACGGGCTCTACGCGGTGGTGGCCGTCCTCGGCGGCGCTGGCCTGGCCGGGATCATCGCGCCGGTCGCGGGGCCTCTGCGGGTGGTCGCTGCCGTGGTCCTGCTGGGTCTCGCCGGGCACGGACTGTGGCGAACGTGGTCCGCGCACCGCTCACGGGTGACGCCGACGGCACGGGCCGGTCGGGGCATGGGCACTCCGGGCCGTGCCTACGCGGCGCTGCTCGGGTTGACACTGCTGAACCCGATGACGGTCCTCTACTTCACGGCGCTGGTCCTCGGCCGTCGGGACACGGCCGACTCGGGGGTGCTCGCCGTGGCGCTCTTCGTGGCCGGGGTGTTCGTGGCGTCGGCGAGCTGGCAACTGGTCATCGCCGGCGGTGGCACAGTGGTCGGCCGGGCGCTGACCGGGCCGCGCGGCCGGCTGGTCACCGGCCTGCTCTCCAGCGCGCTCATCGCCGCGCTGGCGGTGGCCGCGCTGCTTCCGAGCTAGCGGGCCCGTCGGAGCGTGCCGGGCCCGTCGGAGCGTGCCGGGCCCGTCGGAGCGTGCCGGGCCCGTCGGAGCGTGCCGGGCCCCGCGGGCCGCCCGGGGGTCCGCGCGGGGCCGCTGTGCCGTACGGTCGGGCGATGACCAGTCGACCCGCAGCCGGCGGAGGCCGGTGGGTCGAGGTCGACCCGGCCCGCGTCGGCCGCTGGGTCGAGGGCTTCGCCGACCGGCACGGCCCGCCGACCACCAGCGCCCAGGAGTACGGCCTGCTGCTCGCCGCCCCGGACGGGGCAACCGCCGAGCTGTACGCCCCACCGGGTGCGCCGACCGGGGTGGATGTGGCCGGGTTCGTGGCCTCCGCCGTCATGCCCCGCCGCGTCGGCCTGCTGTTGGCGCGCAAGGGCGCTGTGGCGCTCGGGGTGGCCGAGGGCGGCGACCTCGTCGTCTCCAAGGTGGACACCCGGTACGTCCAGGGGCGCACCGCCGCGGGGGGATGGTCGCAGCACCGGTTCGCCCGTCGGCGTGACAACCAGGCGAAGGCTGCGCTGGGTGACGCGGCGGACCTGGCCGTACGGCTGCTGTTGCCGGAGGTGGCGACGCTCGCCGCGCTGGTCTGCGGCGGTGACCGGCGGGCGGTGGACGGGGTGCTGGCCGACCGGCGGTTGGCCCCGCTCGTGCCGTTGCGGGCGGAGCGGCTGCTCGACGTGCCGGAGCCGCGACACGCGGTGCTGGTCGCGGCGGTGGGTGCGGCCCGGGCGGTACGGATCCTGGTGCGCGACCCCGACTGACCTCGGCCTTCACTGACGCCGTCGCCGTCGCCGTCGCCGTCGCCGTCGCCGTCGCCGTCGCCGTCGCCGTCGCCGTCGCCGTCGCCGTCGCCGTCGCCGTCGCCGTCGCCGTCGCCGGCGGCGGTGGCGTCGGTGGGGAGACGATCGCCACCCAAAACGGGGTTCGCGGCGTGCTGCCCGGCCGACCGCCGGAGGATGGGCGCGTGGAGTTTCTGGTTGACATGGTGACGACGGTGCCGCAGGGAACGTCGGAGGACGGGGTCGCCGACATGCGTGCGCGAGAGGCGGCGCGTTCGGCCGAGCTGACGGCCCAGGGCAGTCTCCTGCGGCTGTGGCGGCCGCCGCTGGCGCCGGGGGAGTGGCGTACGTGGGGGCTGTTCCAGGCCGACGACGCCGATGAGCTGGAAGCCGTGCTCGCGTCGATGCCGCTGCGCGCCTGGCGGCGCGAGACCGTGACGCCGTTGACGCCGCACCCGAACGACCCGGGTCAGCCGCCTCGCTGACCCTGCGAGGGCACGCCGGCTCGACAGGCACACAACGGGGCACGTCCGTCAGCAGGGAGATCATCATGTCCGAGGCCCAGATTCTGCGCACCGTCCTCGATCGGTGGAAATCGGCAGTCGACGCCCACGAGCCCGATCGGGTCGCTGCGTGCTTCACCGACGACGCGATCTTTCAGGGGTTGCAGCCGAACACGGTCGGTCGTGCCGGCGTCGCCGCGTACTACGCCGGACAGCCGCTCGGCCTGACCGCCGCGTACGACATCAGGGAGATCCGTCGTCTCGCCGACGACGTGGTCCTCGGCTACCTGGAGGTGGAGTTCGGCTTCACCGACCGACCGGCCCTGACCGTCAACCTGGGCGTGCTCCTGCGGCGGGTCGACGACGACTGGCTCATCGGCCACTACCAGGTCTCGCGGCTCACCTGACCCGGGAGCTTCGGCGGAAATGACGATCGTGGCAGGCCTCGCTGAGGGCCTGCCACGATCTCGGAGCGGATGTCAGAGCTGGTCGGTGCCGAAGGTGTCGCAGGTCTTCGGGTCGCCGCGGTCGTAGCCCTGGTTGAACCAACGCTTGCGCTGCTCGGACGTGCCGTGGGTGAACTGGTCGGGGTTGACCTGCCCGCCGGAGCGCTCCTGGATGCTGTCGTCGCCGATCGCCTCCGCGGCCTGCACGGCCTCGCTGATGTCAGTCTGGGTGATGGACGTGAACAGCGGTTCCTGGCCGGTCTTGTCCTTGCTCTCGGTGGCGTGCTTGGCCCAGGCGCCGGCGTAGCAGTCGGCCTGCAGCTCCAGCCGTACGGAGGCGGAGCGGGGGCCGCTCTGGTCGCCCTGGCCGGCCTTCGCGTTGGTGCCGAGCAGGTTCTGGACGTGGTGGCCGTACTCGTGGGCGAGCACGTACGGCTGGGCGAACTCGCCCTTGGCACCGAACCGGGACGCCAGCTCGTCGTAGAAGCTCAGGTCGATGTACACCTGCTTGTCGGCGGGGCAGTAGAACGGGCCGACGCCCGAGTCGGCCTGCCCGCAGCCGGTGTTCACAGCGGCCTGGAAGAAGTTGGTGTCGGTCGCCTCGTACTTTCCGTTGCCCAACTCCGGGTACGCCTTCTGCCAGTAGGCCTGGATGCTGTTGACGTAGAGCAGGTTGCGGCAGCGCGCGTCGTCGAGCCGGTCGGGGTTGGCGGTGGAGCACACCTGCTCCAGGTCGCTGCCCCCGGCCTGGCCGCCCTCGTCGCCATTGGTCATGGCGTTCAGGCCGAACCCGCCGCCGAGCAGCGCGACGAGCACGGCGACCACGATGCCGATGATGCCGCCCCGGCCACCGCCGCCGGGGATGGGGATGCCCATGCCGCCGCCCCCACCGCCGGATCCACGCCCGAGGTCGTTGGCCTGGGAGGTGTCGAGCTCGGCCCGCTCGTTGAGTTCCATGGTGACCCCGATCGCCGTATGCCGCTGAATGTCTTATAGGTGTCGTTTCGTCCATCGAGTGCCGGACGGGGTCCGGACAGGCGTTCCGATACCCGATGATCTTGATCGGTAATCCGGGCGGGACGTCCGACGGCGCCCGGTACACTTGCCAGGTGCTGCGCTGCGAAGGCTGAACCGCCCCGCGCCGTCGGGCCCCTTGAGCCCGCCGGCCGTTTCGCGTGCCCCGAGTCAGCCTTCCGAACCCCGAGAGCGAGCCCGCAAACATGATCACTGTCACCGGCCTGGAACTGCGTGCCGGTTCCCGGATCCTGCTGTCCGACACCACCCTGCGCGTGCAGCCCGGTGACCGGATCGGCCTGGTCGGTCGCAACGGCGCCGGAAAGACCACCACGCTGAAGGTGCTCGCCGGCGAGGGGCAACCGTACGGCGGCCAGATCGACCAGCGCAGTGCCATCGGCTACCTGCCGCAGGACCCGCGCACTGGTGACCTGGAGGTCACCGGCCGCGACCGGGTGCTCTCCGCGCGCGGCCTGGACGTGCTGATGGCGCAGATGCAGGAGGTCGAGGCCCGTCTCGCCGAGGACGCCACCGACAAGCTGGTCCGTCGGTACGGCGCGCTGGAGGACCAGTTCGCCGCCCTCGGCGGGTACGCGGCCGAGGCTGAGGCCGCACGGATCTGTGCCAACCTCGGCCTACCGGACCGGGCGCTCGCGCAGACCATCGGCACCCTCTCCGGTGGTCAGCGTCGCCGCATCGAGCTGGCCCGGATCCTGTTCCGCGACGCCGGCGAGAACGGCGGCGGCATCCTGCTGCTCGACGAGCCCACCAACCACCTCGACGCCGACTCGATCACCTGGTTGCGGGGCTTCCTCGCCAACCACAAGGGCGGCCTGATCGTGATTTCCCACGACGGGGCGCTGCTGGAGTCGGTGGTCAACAAGGTGTGGTTCCTCGACGCCACCCGGTCGGTCATCGACGTGTACAACCTGGGTTGGAAGGCGTACCTGGAGGCGCGCGAGACCGACGAGCGACGCCGCCGCCGGGAGCGGGCCAACGCGGAGAAGAAGGCCGGCGCGCTGATGGCGCAGGCCGACAAGATGCGGGCCAAGGCCACCAAGACCGTTGCCGCGCAGAACATGGCCCGCCGCGCCGAGAAGCTGATCTCCGGCCTGGAGGAGGTGCGGGTCTCCGACCGGGTGGCCAAGGTGCGTTTCCCCAGTCCCGCGCCGTGCGGCAAGACCCCACTCACGGCGACCGGCCTCTCCAAGTCGTACGGATCGCTGGAGATCTTCACCGACGTCAACGTGGCGGTGGACCGGGGCTCCCGAGTGGCCATCCTCGGGCTCAACGGCGCCGGTAAGACGACCCTGTTGCGGATGCTCGGCGGGCTGCTCAGCCCGGACACCGGCGAGGTGCACGCGGGGCACGGCCTGCGGTTGGGCTACTACGCCCAGGAGCACGAGACGCTGGACGTGGAGCGGACGGTGCTGGAGAACATGCGCGCCGCCGCCGTCGAGCAGTCCGACACCGACCTGCGCAAGATCCTCGGCGCGTTCCTGTTCTCCGGTGACGACGTGAACAAGCCGGCCGGCGTGCTGTCCGGCGGCGAGAAGACCCGGCTGGCGCTGTCCACTCTGGTCTGTTCCGGCGCCAACGTGCTGTTGCTCGACGAGCCGACGAACAACCTCGACCCGGTCAGCCGGGAGCAGGTGCTCGACGCCATCGCCAACTACCCGGGCGCGATCGTCCTGGTCACCCACGACCCGGGTGCGGTGCTGGCGCTCAAGCCGGACCGGGCCATCCTGCTGCCCGACGGTGACGAGGACGCGTGGAGCGACGACCTTCTCGAACTGGTCGAGCTGGCCTGACCGAGGCTGCTCGGTCGGCTCTCAGCCGAGCAGGTCGGCCAGTCGGTCGAGCACGCCGGAGCTGACCAGGATCACCAGCCCGATGGCGATGAAGATCGTCGGCACCAGCCAGGCGCCGGCGCGCTCGACCAGCCGGACCACCCTCCGGTGCCCGCCCAGCCAGGCCCCGGCCACGCACCAGAGCGCGATCAGCAGCACGAAGACCAGCAGGAACACGGCGCTGTCTGCCACACCGAGGGCCCGGAAGACGGGTACGTAGACAGCGACGTTGTCGGCGCCGTTCGCGATCGTCACCCCGGCCACGCCGAGTGCTCCGGTGACGACCGCCGGTGCCTCGTCGTCGCCCGAACTGCGCAGCGCGCGTACGCCGAGCGCTATCGGCAGCAGGCCGAGCAACCCCGTCCACGGGTCGGGGACCACCAGGAGTCCACCCGCGACCACCGCGCTGGCAAACGCGAGCGCGCCGATGCCGAGGTATTGTCCGGCGACAATTTCCCAGGTGCGGGGTTGGCCGGTGGTGCGCGCCGCGACGAAGAACAGCGTCAGGATGACGATGTCGTCGATGTCGGTGGCGGCGAAGACCACGGCCGCCGCGCCGGCGGTGCTCAACAGGTCGATCACGAGCGAAGGCTACGGGCCGTCGGCAGCCGCCAGCTCCCGGCGGTGGTACGCGCGGACGCCGTGACGGGCCGGATCGCCAGGATCACTCTATCGGGAAGCTGACATTGCATAGCGTGTCGGTTGGCGAAGAGTTGATATCTGGCGCATGATCGTTCGAGGCGGTCTAATAGGTGGGACCGTATCCGAACCGCACAGTCTGGGACGTGAGGACACAGCATGGCAGCCACTGGCACAGCCACCAGCACTGAGAAGGGTCGCCGGATCGTCGGAGCCGAGCGTCAGACGCTCGCCAAGGACCTGGTAAAGCGGTACACCTCGGGGGAGAGCATCCGCGCGTTGGCGGCCTCGACCGGCCGTTCCTACGGGTTCATCCACCGAGTGCTCACCGAGTCCGGCGTGCAGCTGCGTCAGCGCGGTGGCGCCCGGCGCCGCAAGAAGGCGTGACCCGCCCCTCAGCGTCGTCCACCAGCGCCGCGCCCCGGGACGTCCGGTGACCGCCGAGGCGACCGGGGTTCGGCTGACTTGCGACGGGCCGGTCGCCACGGTGACGTTGTGCCGGCCCGACGTGCTCAATGCCCAGACGCCCGCGATGTGGCAGGCGATGAGCGACTTCTCTCGCGATCTGCCCGGCGACGTGCGGGTGGTGGTGGTCCGCGGTGAGGGTCGCGCGTTCTCGGCCGGCCTCGATCTCGCGGTGGCGGGTGCCTCCGGCCCGGGGTCGTTCGCTGAGCTGGCCACGCTGCCCGAGCAGGAGTGCGCCGAGCGCATCGCGGAGTTCCAGGCCGGTTTCACCTGGCTGCACCGGCCGGATGTCGTCTCCGTCGCGGCCGTGCAGGGCCACGCGATCGGTGCCGGCTTCCAGCTCGCGCTCGCCTGTGACCTGCGAGTGCTGTCAGCGGACGCGAAGCTGTCGATGGCCGAGGTGACCCTCGGTCTGGTGCCCGACCTGGCTGGCACGAAACGCCTCGTCGAGTTGGTCGGCTATTCACGGGCGTTGGAGATCTGTGCGACAGGCCGCCGGTTGGACGCCGCCGAGGCGGACCGGATCGGGTTGGCCACCCTTGTCGTACCCCCGGCCGAGCTGGACGACGCGGTGCGGGACCTGACCGCCGGCCTGCTCTCCGGGGCCCGCGACGCGGTGGTCGAGATCAAGGCGTTGCTCGCCGGTGCGGGCGGGCGGTCGCACGCCGACCAGCAGCGCGCCGAGCGGGAGGCGCAGACCCGTCGGCTGCGTGACCTCGCCGGCACTGGAGAATAGGTAAGGACCGCACGGGAAGATCCGGGTTACGACCGAGGTTGTCACACTCGTCGGGAGAATTGACCTGACGGTGCGGTCCGCCCGGCAACCCGGAGGTGAGCGATGTCCAACCCGATGTCCGGCGGTGGCATGGCCGGGTGGAGCATGCTCCGGTCGATGCGCAACCGCGACGAGGTCTCCAGCCACCGGCTCAAGCGGGGGGTGGCCCGCCGCATCGTCGCCTTCGCCCACCCCTACCGGCGCGACATCATCGTCTTCCTGGCCACGGTGGTGTTGGCCGCCATCATCGGCGTGGCCACTCCGGTGCTCGCCGGTGACGTCATCAACGCGATCAACCGGGGCGGCACCGAGGCCGGGCGGCTCGTGGTGCGGCTCGCCCTGTTCATCGCCGCGCTGGCGGTCGCCGACGCGCTGCTGTCGCTGGCCCAGAGGTGGTATTCCGCCCGCATCGGCGAGGGCATCATCTTCAACCTGCGCACCCGGGTCTACGACCACGTGCAGCGGATGCCGTTGCAGTTCTTCACGCGTACCCAGACCGGCGCCCTGGTCAGCAGGCTCAACAACGACGTGCTCGGCGCCCAGCGGGCGTTCACCTCCACCCTGTCCGGCGTGGTCAGCAACGTCATCCAGTTGGTGCTCACCGCGGCGGTGATGTTCACCCTCTCCTGGCAGATCACCGCGCTGTCGCTGGTGCTGCTGCCGATCTTCATCATCCCGGCCCGCCGGGTCGGTCGACGGCTGGCGGACATCACCCGCGAGGCGTACAACCTCGACGCCAAGATGAACGCGACAATGACCGAGCGGTTCGGGGTGGCCGGCGCGCTGCTGGTGAAGCTCTTCGGCCAGCCCGAGATCGAGGCCCGCCGGTTCGGCGACCGGGCCGAGCGGGTCCGCGACATCGGCATCCAGTCCGCTATGTATTCCCGCACGTTCTTCGTGGCGATGCTGCTGGTCGCCTCACTGGCGCAGGCGCTGACCTATGGCCTCGGCGGCTGGCTCGCGGTGACCGGCGGCGTCAGCGCCGGCACCGTGGTGACGCTCGCGCTGCTGCTCACCCGCCTGTACGGGCCGCTCACCGCGCTCTCCAACGTCCGGGTGGACGTGATGAGCGCGCTGGTCTCCTTCGACCGGGTCTTCGAGGTGCTCGACCTCAAGCCGGGCATCGTGGAGAAGCCCGACGCGGTGTCGGTGCCGGTGGGCGCTGGCCGCGTGGACTTCCGCGACGTGCGTTTCCGCTACCCGAGTGCCGCCGAGATCTCCCTCGCCTCCCTGGAGGAGGTCGCCACGCTCGACCGGACCGTCAACGAGCCGGTGCTCAAGGGGGTCTCGTTCAGCGTCGAGCCGGGGCAGATGGTCGCGCTCGTCGGCCCGTCCGGGGCGGGCAAGTCGACACTGTCGATGCTCATCTCCCGGATCTACGACGTCAGTGACGGGCAGGTGCTCGTCGGTGGGGTGGACGTGCGAGATGCGACGCTCGCCTCCCTGCGCGACGAGATCGGTGTGGTCACCCAGGATTCGCACCTGTTCCACGAGACGATCGCCGAGAATCTTCGCTACGCCAAGCCGGACGCCACCGACGACGAGATCTGGGCCGCCCTGGCCGGGGCGCAGGTGGCCGATCTGGTTCGGGCGCTACCCGACGGTCTGGACACCACAGTGGGGGAGCGCGGCTACCGGTTCTCCGGCGGCGAGAAGCAGCGCATCGCCATCGCGCGGCTGCTGCTCAAGGCCCCGTCGATCGTGATCCTCGACGAGGCGACAGCACACCTGGATTCGGAGAGCGAGGCGGCGGTGCAGCGTGCGCTGTCGGTGGCGCTGGCCGGACGTACCGCGCTCGTGATCGCGCACCGGCTCTCCACAGTGCGCGACGCCGACCAGATCCTGGTCCTGGACGGTGGGCGAATCGTTGAGCGGGGGCGGCACGAGGAGTTGGTAGCGGTCGGTGGGCTCTACGCCGAGCTGTACCGCACCCAGTTCGCTGTCGCCGACTCGCCCACCCCGTTCGTCGACGCGACAGGTCCCGAGCCGGTGGTCATGCCGCTGGGCACCTACCGCGCCGACGAGGTGCTGCCGCCCGCCGCCGCCAACTGACGTCTTCGCCGCGCTGATCATCTCGGGTTCCTGGAAGTCGGGGCGTCCCGGTCGCAGTGACCGCCCGACTTCCTTGAAACCGTGTCGATCAACGGTCGGCTGGTCCGGCGGGCCGAGGGTCTGGTAGCCCGGTCGCCGCCCGCAGCTCGGCGAACGCCAGGCCCAGGGTGACCGGGGTGAAGTGCGCGTTCAGGCCGCTGGGGTTGGGCAGCACCCACAGCCGGGCGTCGGCCAGCGACTCCGGCTGCGGCCCGAAGGTGGCCTTGGGCCGTTGGAAACCGATCCGGTACGCGGTCACTCCCACCACTGCCACCCAGCGCGGCCGGTACCGGGCCACCTTGTCGGTCAGGATCGCCGCGCCGTCGAGGAGTTCCTCGGCGCTCAGCTCGTCCGCGCGGGCGCTGGCCCGGGCGGCCATGTTGGTGATGCCGAGCCCGAGCGCCGGCAGTTCGTCCTGTTCGCTGGGGTGCAGCAGCCGAGGGGTGAACCCACCCCGGTGCAGGGCGGGCCAGAACCGGTTGCCGGGTCGAGCGAAGTGCCAGCCCGTCGCGGCCGACCACAGGCCCGGGTTGATGCCGACGAAGAGCACCTCCAGCTCCGGCGCCAGCACGTCGGGAATGGTCCGGTCCGCAGCCGCCGCCAGATCAGCCCGGGTCGGCCGGGAATGCCGGATGCTGGAGGGGCGGATCGGGTCGGGGGTCACAGCCCGCGCAGCGCGCCGCCGTCGACCGGCAGGGTGATCCCGGTGAGGTAGCTCGCGGCGGGGGAGAGTACGAACGCGGCCACCCGGCCGAACTCGGCGGGGTCGCCGATGCGGCGCAGCGGGATGCCGGCCTCCGCCTCGGCGCGGGCCCGCTCCGGGTCGCCGGTCGCTCCGAACAGCTCCCGGTTGCGGTCGGTCATGATCCGGCCAGGCAACAGGCCGACCACTCGGACCCCCCGTGGGCCGTAGTCGTCGGCGATGTCCTTGGCCGCGCCGACCAGGCCGGGCCGCAGGCCGTTGGAGATGCCCAGGCCGGGCACCGGGCCGCGAGCCGAGGTGGAGAGCACCAGCCCGATCGCGCCGCCCTCGGGCAGGGCGTTGGCGATGGTGCGGACCGCGCGGATGGTGCCCAGGAAGACGGTCTCGAAGGAGAGCCGCCACTGCTCGTCGGTGACCGCTGCGGCATTGCCCGGCGGCGGCCCGCCGACCGAGATCAGCGCGCCGTCGAGCCGGCCGAAATGCTCCTGCGCGGCGGCGACGAGCTGCCCCGGGGTCTCCGGGTCGGTCAGGTCAGCGGTCAGCCCGACGGCGTGCTCCGGGCCACCCAGCTGCTGCGCGGCGGCGGCCACCGCGTCCGGGTCGCGGGCCGAGAGCACCACCCGCGCACCGTCGGCGACCAGGCTCTGCGCGGTCGCGTAACCCAGCCCGCGGGAGGCGCCGGTGAGGACGTACACGCGGTCGGTCAGTCCGAGATCCATAACTCCGATCCTGCCGCATCCGGTACGGCGTCGCCAGCAGGGCCCGATCCCCGTGCGGCGGGGCGCAGCAGGCGTACCCGGCCGGCGATCTGCACCGCGACGGCGCCGCCGGCGCGGCCCACCGCCGGCGCCCGGCGCGGACGTGGCGCCCGAAGCCCGTCGTAGCGCAGGCGTGCCTCCCGGACGGCCAACTCCTCGGCGGCCGCCGGGGGAAGCCTGTGCTGGGCGTGCAGCGCCCGAGCCAGGTCCCAACCGTCGCGCAGCGATCCGGCGGTGGGTCGCCGGGCGGCCCAGTCGGCGAAGGTGGTCGACCAGTTGGCACCGAGGCCGGCGGCGAGCAGCGGCCAGTGCCGGGCCACGTCGCCGGCGCGTTTACGCAGCACTGCCGCGCGGGTGGCGGCCAGCGGTCCCGGCGCGAACCCGGGCGGGGGTGGCCCTCCGGCGACCAGCGCCGCGACCAGTTCGGCCTGCCGCTCGGCCAGCCCGGCGCGGGGCGTCTGCGCGGAGGGTGCGCCGGTCATGTCACGGCCGGAAAACCCGCGGCGGTGGCCAGGGCGTCCAGTTCGGCGCGGAGTTCGGCGGCCGGCGGGTAGTGGCCGTCGCGCTCCAGCAGCAGCGCCGGCGGTCGCCGTCGGGCGCAGAGCGCGCCGACCAGCTCCAGCACCGCTGTCGGCACCGGGTCGGTGTGGGTGTCGTGGTAAAAACCGCCGTGCTCGGCGCCGCCGGCCACGTGTGCGTACGCGATCCGGTCGAGCGGCAGGCGGTCCAGCAACGCCAGCGGGTCGGCGCCCCGGTTGCGGGCGTTGGCGTGCACGTTGGCCACGTCCAGCAGCAGCAGTGCCCCGGTCCGGTCGAGGATCTCGGTGAGGAAGTCCGCCTCGGTCAACTCGTCGTCGGGCCAGTCGACAAGCGCGGCGATCGGCTCCAGCGCGATCGGCACCGGAAGCTCGGCCTGTGCCCGCGCCACATTGGCGCAGACCGCGTCGACGGCTTCCCGGCTGCGCGGTAGCGGCAGCAGGTGGCCGGCCTCCAGGCCGCCGGCCCGGACGAACGCGATGTGCTCGCTGACCAACGGGGCGTCCAGCCGTTGCGCCACAGCGGCCAGGTGGGCGACCCGGGCCCTGTCGACCGGCTCGGCGCCGCCGAGGGAGAGCCGCACGCCGTGCGGTACGACGGTCACCGCGCGGTCCCGCAGCTGCGCCAGACCGGGCGGGAGCGGCCCGGAGGCGGACACCCCCTCGGCCACCACCTCGACGAAACGCAGGCCGGGCAGCTCGGCCACGAAGCCGGCGATCTCCGGACGCCAGCCGATGCCGACCCCGGACGGGCCGGTCATCCGCCGCACCCGCCGCCGCCCCCGCACCCGCCGCCTCCGCCGCCGCCGTCCCCACCGGAGCTGTCGCCTCCGCCACCGGACGATCCGTCGGACCCGCCCGTCCAGCCGCCGTTGCCGGAGAGGGCCTGGCGCTGAATCTCGGCCTGCTCGGCGAAGCCCGGGTCGAGAGCCCAGAGCGAGGCGGTGCCGTACAGGGCCACGCCCATCGCCGCGCCGGCCGCTCCGTAGGTGGCGTAGGCCGGCGCGGAGGCCGGCGCGAGGTGGGTGTGCTCCATGCGGACGGAACGGAGGGCGGCACGACCGGCCCGGGTGCGGACGGGTGCCCGGGCCAGCAGCAGGACGGCGCCGAGGAGCACCGCCAGGGTGAGCAGCAGGTAACCCACCGGACGACCGCTGAACAGGCCGGAGATCACCCGGAGCACGCCGAGGCCCAGCAGGGCCAGCAGGAACCGGCTCCAGAGGCGGGCGCGGGCGCGTTGCGCGTCGTTCGTCAACAGCCCGCGCTGCTCCAGGCCGTTGCGGATCTGGTCCAACGCGGTGCGTACGCGCTCGTCCTGCGGCAGGTCCCGGACCCGGGAGTGCTGGTGGGCGGCCCAGTGGACGGCCTGATCCAGTGGGGTGAGCCCGGTCGGCGGGGCGCCGCCGGTGGTCAGCCGACGGTCCGGTCGTACGCCGACCGCGCCGCTGCCGCGCAGCCCGCCCAGTGAGGCGTGCACCGCGAGCTGCGGGCCACCGTTGAGGTACGCGACCTGCTGCGCCCCGAGTGGATCGACTGTGGTGTGCGCCGGGGTGGTCAGCAGGCGGATCCGGTAGTACGCGGCTATCGCCACCACCAGGATGGCCGCCGCGACGTAGTACCGGAGGAAGGTCGGGCCGGAGATGCCCCAGGTGTCGCCGGACGCGGCGTGGACGTTCATCGACTGCTCCTGTCACCGGAGGGATCGGCGGCCCCATTGTGGAGGAGCCTCGCCACGGGCCTCCGACCGGTGTGCGCGTGGTCAGTGGCGGCGGACCGCCTCCTCCACGAGGTCGAGCACCGGGCCCAGGTCACCGGCCGGCCGGCCCATGGCCAGGTGCAACACCAGGCCGTCGTAGGCCAGCTCCAGGAACTGGGCCAGCACGTCAATGGGTACGTCCTCGCGCAGCACGCCGGCGTCGCGCTGGCGGGCCAGCCGGTCCCGGGTCGCCTCCGCTATCGCGGCGGACCGCTCCGCCCACCGTCGGGCGAACGCGGGGTCGGTGCGCAGCCGCCGGGAGACCTCCAGTTGGCTGCCCAGCCAGCCGGTGGTGTCGGGGGAGACGGCGCGGGCGAGCAGATCGCGCATCACCTGCACCAGGCCGTTGCGGGCCACCGTCTCGACCATCGCCGCGGCGTCGTCCTCGGCGACGGCGAGGAAGAGCGAGTCCTTGTCGCGGAAGTGGTGGAAGATCGCGCCACGGGACAGTCCGGTGGCCTCCTCGAGGCGGCGTACTGTCGCCCCCTCGTAGCCGAGCCGGGCGAAACACGCCCGGGCCGCGGCGAGGATCTCCTGCCGGCGAGCGTCGAGCTGGTCCTGGCTTACTCTGGGCACACGTCGATCGTCGCAGGTCACACGGGGGCATGCAAACCGTACGTACGGCTTGGGATGTCGCCGATTACCATCGCCCGGTGACCCAGCCCCGCACAGTGCCCAGCTCCCCGCTGACAGTGGCCACCGTCCAGGCCACCCCCACGCCGGGCGACGTCGCCGGCAACGCGGTCATCGCCGCCGACCTGGTCCGTCGAGCCGGCGAGCGGGGTGCTCGGGTGGCCGTCCTGCCGGAGCTGTTCCTCTGCGCGTACCACCCGCCGGTCCTCGCTGCCGACCCGGCCGGCACCGACGTCGCGGCCGATCCGGCCGGGATGGTCGCGGATCCCCGGCTCGACCCGCTGCGCGTCGCGGCGCGAGAGGCCGGTGTGACCGCGCTGGTCGGCGCGGCCGTCCGGCACCCGGACGCTCGGCGGACCATCGCGGCGCTGGTGGTGGACCGGACCGGCGAGGTGCGGGTCGGGTACGACAAGCAGCAGTTGTGGGGCGACGAGCGGGAGCTGTTCACCCCCGGCGATCGGGGTGCCACGCTGCTCGTCGACGACTGGCGGCTCGGGCTGGGCATCTGCTACGACGGCTGTTTCCCCGAGCACGGCCGAGCCGCCGCCCTCGACGGCGCACACGCCTACCTGTGCCCCAGCGGATACCTGGCCGGCTCCGAGCACCGCCGGGATCTCTACTACGCCGCACGTGCCCTGGACAACACGATGTTCGTGGTCTTCGCCAACGCGGTCGGCGGTGTCGACCCGTGGCGGTTCAACGGCGGTGCGGCCATCTACGACCCCGAGGGACGGGTGCTGGCCCGCGGGGCGGACGGCGGCACTGCGGTGCTCGTGGCGACGCTGGATCCCGTCGTGCTCGCGGCCACCCGCACGGCCCACTCGATGCTCGTCGATCGGCTGTCGGACCAGGGCGGCCCGCGGCTGTCGATGCCTGGCTGAGCCCTTCGTCAGCTCGATACCCGCCGCATCTGTTGGCGGACACGTCGGTCCCGTAGGGTGCCCGAGTGCCACTGCTCCTGCTGGACCTGGACAACACCCTGCTGGATCGGGCCGGGCCGTTCCGCCGCTGGGGTGAGCGCTTCCTGGACAGCATCGGCGCGCCCCACACCGACATCGACTGGCTCTTGTCGATCGACGCCGACGGTCTGACCGACCGCTGGGACCTCGCCGACGCCATCCGGGACCGTTACGAGCTGCGCATTCCCTCGATCGACCTCGTCGAGGAGCTGCACGACGGGGTGGTGGCGCAGACCCGGCTCGACCCCCTGACCGCCTGCGCGCTGCGGATCGCCGACGACGCCGGCTGGGTGCCGGTGGTGGTCTGCAACGGCACCGTACGCGTCGAGGACGCCAAGATTCGCCAGACCGGGCTGGACCAGTACGTCGCGGACTGGGTGATCTCCGAGGAGGCCGGCGTCAGCAAACCCAACCCGAGAATCTTCGCGCTCGCCGCCCAGCGGGTCCGGATGCCGCTGCGGGGGGCGTGGGTGATCGGCGACAGCCCGGAGGCGGACATCGGCGGCGCCGCCGCCGTCGGGCTGCCCAGCGTCTGGCTGCACCGCGGGCGGACCTGGTCGGACGTCCGGTTCGCGCCGAGCCGCACCGTGGACGGGTTGATCGCCGCGGTCGCCACCGTCCTGGCCCGCTGAGGGTCTTCGCGCCGCCGGTCGGATGTCCGAGCGACCGTTCGGTAATTCGGTTGACCGGCGGACGTGGTGGTACGAGCATTGTCCGCGCATGGTGCATCCCGGGCGTGGGCCCGGTCGAGGAGAGGGGGTCGGTCATGGCCGTCTTTGCAGGTCGCTTCCAGCTGCCTATCTCAGCCTCGACCAAGGGAACCTCACCACAGTGCGCGATCATGACCTTCCGGCGCTCGAGCGCCGCCGCGGCAAGAGCCGCTTCGACGACGACGAACCGCAGTTTCTGAAGCGCGGGCGGCCCACCGAGCCGCTCGCCGACCCGGACAGTGAGCCCGACCCGGACACCGGCGAGCGCTGGTCGTCCTGGGACGACGCCGTGCACGGGCCACAGCCGCACCCCGCCTGGCTGGTCACCGAGTTGGCCGCCAAGGACACCGAGTTGGGTGTGTTGAAGACCGGCAAGGAGGCGGACGTCCACCTGGTCCGTCGGGCCGTGCCGGACACCGACCGGTCCTGCCTGCTCGCTGTGAAACGCTACCGCGATCCCGAGCACCGGTTGTTCCACCGCGATGCCGGCTACCTGGAGGGCCGTCGGGTGCGCCGGTCCCGGGAGAACCGGGCGATGGCCGGGCGGACGGCGTTCGGCCGGCAGATGATCGCCGGGCAGTGGGCGGCGGCCGAGTTCGCCGCGCTGAGCCGGCTCTGGGAGATCGGCGCCGGGCACGACCGGATCGCCGTGCCGTACCCGGTGCAGGTGCGGGGCACCGAGCTGATGCTGGAGTTCGTCGGTGACGCCGAGTCGGGGGAGGCGGCGCCCCGGCTGGCCCAACTGCGCCCCGACCCGACCGAGTTGCGTGACCTGTGGGCCCAACTGGTGGAGGCGCTGCGGGTGCTGGCGCGGGCCGGCTACGCGCATGGCGACCTGTCGCCGTACAACCTGCTCGTGCACCAGGGTCGGCTGGTCGTGATCGACCTGCCGCAGGTGGTCGACGTGGTGGCGAACCCGCAGGGGCCGGAGTTCCTGGCCCGCGATGTGCGGGTTGTCGGCGCCTGGTTCGCGGCCCGGGGTCTTCCCGCCGAGCAGGTGGACCCCGGCCTGTTGACCGGCGAGCTGCTGCGCGAGGCGGGCCTGCGCTGATCGGAGCGGGTCGGGCGGCCACACCGCCCGACCCGCCATGCCGGCTATTGCAGGTAGCGCTCCACCTCGGGCTTGGGGCGTTCGCCCTGGGCGTCCGGGTCGCCGTGGGTCTCCCGGGCGGCCCGTCGGCGGCGCAGCAGGTCCCAGCACTGGTCGAGGGACTCCTCCAGGGCGCGCAGTCGCTCGCTGGTCTCGCCCTCGGTGCCCGACTCGTGGGCCTGGGCGTCGGCACGCAGCTTGTGTTCCTCGTCGACCAGCTCGGAGATCCGGTTCAGGATGGTCTTGTCGTCCATGTCACAGAGCCTGGCACAGGGTGCCGGGCATCGCCCGGATTCGGGGGTACCGGTGCGTCCTGGCTCACCGCCCGCACCGGCCAGCCCGAGGCCGCCCGTCCGGTGCCGATGCCGCAGCCAGGTCGGCGGCATCGCGGCCGTTTCGCCCCACAGCGCTGGGTCGTCGGCGCACCCGGCGTGGTGTCGTTCCTGAGTATCCATTCAGGATTCCCACAAGGTTCATACATCGACGAACGTGCACGCGCTTAGATGGAAATTGCGCCGTCCGCAAGTCTGGAGGTGCCCCTCGTTTGGTGAGATGCTTCCGGCGGCCCAGAAGGTGAAAGTTTCATCAACCCGCGCGACCGAAGTGGACCGCTGCGGTCGCCGGGACGACGAGGAGACGTGGTTCGATGTCACAGGTGTCCGAGGCGCGCCCTGTCACCGTCAGCACCGAGCCCCGGACGATCCCGTTACGAAGCGCTCTACCGGCACTGGTCCGCGATCCGCTGGGCGCGCTGGTCGACTTCGCCCAGGACGCCGACGGCGACGTCGTCCGGCTCAACCTCGGCTCGTTCCGCCCCTATCTGGTCAGCCATCCTGAGCACCTGCAACGCGTCCTGCGCGACAACGTTGCCAACTACACCCGGGACGGCGACGGGTTGCTCTGGCGACCCGTGCGCCGAATCGTCGGTGACGCCATCCTGGTCGCCGAGGGTGAGATCTGGGAGTCCAGCCGAGGCGCGCTGCAACCGTTGTTCACCGCCAAGCGGGCCGAGACGCTCGTCGACAAGATGGCCGAGGCGATCAACGAGGCGGTCGACGAGTGGCTCGAACCGGCGCTCGCCGGTCGGCCGATCGACGGCGGCGCCGAGCTGACCCGGATCGTCCTGCGCACCACGATGCGGGTCCTCTTCGCCGACCGGATCTCGGTCCCCGACGCCCTACGGATCAGCGCCGCGCTGAACACCCTCACCACAGCGATGCTCCCCCGGCTACTGATGCCCGCCGTGCCGTACGCGGTCCCGATCCCCGGCGACCGGCGCTTCCGCGACGCGGTGCGCGCCATCGACGAGGTGGTGCTGCCGATCATCCGGGAGGCCCGGGCCCATCCGACCGACGGCGACGACATCATCTCCACGCTCTGCCGGCCACGCGCCGACGGCAGCGAACCCGACGAGTACGCGATCCGCGGCGACGTGGTCGCGATGTTCTCCACCGCCACCGAGACCACCATCGCCCTGCTCTCCTGGCTCTGGCCGGTCCTGGCGTCCCGGCCCGACGTGACCGAGCGGATGACCGACGAGATCGAACGGGTGGTCGGCACCGAACGGGTCGGCCGCGAACACCTGCCCCACCTGCGCTACGGCCGGATGGTGCTCGACGAGATGCTGCGGCTCTACCCGGCCGGCTGGATGATCCCGCGCACCGCTGTCGGTGCCGACGTGCTGGGCGGGGTGCGGATCAAGGCCGGCGGCACCGTGCTGGTCAGCCCGTACGTCACCCAGCGGATGTCGACGTTCTGGACCGACCCGGCGCTCTTCGACCCGGAGCGGTTCGCGCCGGAGTTGCCCCGGCGGCGCTACCGCTACTCCTACTTCCCGTTCGGCGGGGGCCCGCACCAGTGCCTCGGGCAGTACCTGTTCCTGTTGGAGGCGCAGCTCATCGTCAGCACCGTGCTGAGCCGCTACCGCTTCCGGTTGCGCGAACCAGCCGACCTCACACCTCGGATGGGCGCCTCGCTGCAACCCAAGCAGCGCGCCGAGGTCATCCTCACCCCGGTCGAGCGCCCGGCCGCATCGTGATGGAGACCCCGCCTCCGGCGCGGGCCGGTCAGGACGCGGTCGCCGAGCAGGGTCGGGTGTGCGCGCTCGCCGTGCGCGGCGTACGCGACCTCCAGGGCGTCACCGCCGCCCACCCGGAGCTGTTCGACGCCGCGCCGTTCGACCCGGCGCTGCTCAGCTCGGTGGCCACAGTGGTCGCCTTCATCGCGCCCTGGCACACCGCCGCCGAACTGCGGATCACCACCCGTACCGTGCTCTGGGTCTTCGCGGCCGACTGGCAGGTCGACTACCTCGCCCGGTCGGTGGACGACGTCCGGCAGGTGGTGAACGACTGCCTGGCGGTGGCCGACGGCGCGGCGCCGCCACCGGGGCGACACCTGGCCCGGCTGCTGGCCGACCTGCGCGACGAACTGGCCACCGTGCCGGCGTTCGCCCGGCTACGCCCGATCTGGCGCGACGAGCTGGCGCGGATGCTCGCCGCCGGGGCTCGGGAGTGGGACTGGAAGAACCTGCCGACCGACCCGACCACCGGGCGACGCCTGCCGGACCTGGACCGCTACCTGGAGAACGCCGACAACTCCGGCAGCTCCTTCGTCAACGTCACCCACTGGATAGCCACCGGCGACGAGAAGACCCTCGCCCAGTTGACCGACCTGCTGGACGCCGGACGTGGCGTGCAGCGGGTGCTGCGGCTGGTCAACGACCTCGCCACGCAGAAGCGCGACGCCGAGTGGGGTGACCTGAACGCGCTTTCGCTGGTCGACGACCCGGCGCAGGTGCACGACCGGCTGGCCGAGCTGACCGCCCGGTCCCGGGGAGATCTGGCCGCCCTCGCCGAGCGGTGCCCCCGCCAGGCGGACTACCTCAACCGGCAGATCTCCTTCACCGGCGGCTTCTACCAACTGTCGGACTTCTGGGGGGAGCGCGATGAGTGACTGCGCCACCCGGGTGCTCGCCGACGCGGCGACCACCGCTGCCGCAGTCACCACCACCACCGCCCCGGTCGCCGACGCCGCCCGCGAGTTGATCGCCGGCCTTGGCCTGCGGCCGTGGGGGCAGGTCGCCGCGTCGGTGTACGAGACCGGGCGGCTGGTCGCCGTCGCTCCCTGGCTGACCGGGGACCACCAGCGGATCGCGTTCCTGCTGCGCGGTCAGCGCCCGGACGGGGCGTGGGGCCCACCCGAGGGGTACGCCCTGGTGCCGACGCTGAGCGCCACCGACGCGCTGCTCGCGGCACTGGCCGACGGCAGGGCCGGGACGGAGCTGCTCGCTCCGGTGGCCCGTGGGCTCGGCGCGCTCGTCGGGACGCTGCTCCCCGGCGACGCCCGGAATCTGCCGGACACCCCCGCGCTGGACCTCATCGTCCCGGCGCTTGTCGACACGATCAACGACCGGCTCGCCGGGCTGGAGCGGGCCACCGCCGCCCGACTGCCCCGCCCACCGTTGCCGCTGCCCACCGGGCTCACCCGGGACCGGCTGCGCGCGGTGCGGTCCGCGGTCGCCGCCGGAATGACGCTGCCACCGAAGCTGGCCCACTTCTACGAGATCCTGGACGCGGTACCCACCGACGCCGGCCCCACGCTCACAGCGGTCGGCGCGTCACCCGCCGCGACCGCGGCCTGGCTGACCGCGGCCGGCCCGGCCGCCGGCCCCACCGCGCACGCCTTCCTGCGGGCGTTGATCCGGGACGGAGGCGGTCCGGTGCCCTGCCCGGCGCCGATCACCGTCTTCGAGCGGGCCTGGGTGCTCAGCGGCCTGCACCGGGCCGGGATCACGATCAACCCACCGGCCTCCGTCCTGGAGAGCCTGACCGCTGCCACCGCCGGCCAGGGAATCGCCACCGGCGACGGGCTGCCGACCGACGCCGACACCACAGCGGTGAGCCTCGTCGCGTTGGCCCGGCTCGGCCGTCCGGCGGACCCGGCCAGCCTGTGGGCGTACGAGACGGCAGACGGTTTCTGCACCTGGCCGGGGGAGGACGGCTTCTCGGTCACCACCAACGCCCACGTGCTGGACGCCTTCGGTCAGCGCCTGACCCGGCACCCGGACGCGGGGGAGCGCTATCACCGGGCGGTCGACCGGCTGAGCGCGGTGCTGACCGGGCACCAGCGCGCTGACGGCGCCTGGCAGGACCGGTGGCACGCCTCGCCGTACTACGCCACCGCCTGCTGCGTGCTGGCACTGGCCGAGTTCGGGCGGGGTGCGGCCGCCGCCGAGGCGGTGGATCGGGCGGCCGGTTGGGTGTTGAACAGCCAGCGCCCGGACGGTTCGTGGGGGCGGTGGGACGGCACCGCCGAGGAGACCGCGTACGCCCTCCAGGTGCTGCTGACGGTGCCGACGACGGTGCCACGGGTCGACGACGCCGTGGCGCGTGGACACGCCTACCTACACGAATCCGCTGACCGGGAGCACCCTCCACTGTGGTACGGCAAGGAGCTGTACTGTCCGACCGTCATCGTTAGCGCCGCGGTGCTCGCCGCCTGTCGACTGGCCAGCATCCGTGCTTCCGGCGTGGACCGATCGGTGGTGGATTGCGGTTACCGGTCAACAAAAACAGCAACTTGAGGGGTTGTGTGGACACTGCTAGCGTACGCAGAGCCTCAGCCCCGGATGGCCCGCTGTGGTGGGACGTCGCCCCCTCTGATCATTCGTTGATGAGCTGAGTCAACGCCCGGCCTGGGACGGTTCAATGCGTTCTCGCGGTACGAGTATCCGCACCAAGGTTGTCGCCCTGCTGCTCTCCCTGGTCGCGCTCTGGATGTTCGCGGCGTGGGTGACCCTGCGCGACGGCTTCAACCTGCTCGGTGTCCAGCTGATCAACAGCAAGGTCTACGCGCCGAGTGAGCCGTTGTTGCAGGAGCTCCAGGTGGAGCGGCGGTTGAGCCAGGCGTACCTGAGCAACCCGGAGGCCGCGCAGCGGACGGCTCTCGAGGCCGAACACCGCAAGACCGTGCAGCTGGCCGCCGACTTCGCCGACTCGGTGCGCAACTGGCAGGTCGACGTCGCCGGCAGCTCCGCACTGGACACGCAGCTCGGTATGACGATCGCCCAGGTGAACACCCTGGAGCGGACCCGCGCGGAGGTGCTGGACCGCAAGATCGACCGGATCGCCGCCGCTGAGTCGTACACCGACGCGATCGAGTCGATCTTCCAGATCTACGACGTGACGGGCAGCCTGGACGACAAGCAGATCGCCGGCGAGGCCAGGGCCCTGATCCAGCTCAACCGGATGAAGGAGCTGATCTCCCAGGAGGACGCGCTGCTCAGCGGCCTCTTCGGCAACGGCCGGATGAGTGGGCCGGAATACGTCCGTTACACCAGCCTGGTCGCCGCGGAGCGGTTCCTCGGCGAGGAGGTCCGGGTCCGCCTCGCCGACGCCGACCAGCGCCGTTACCAGCAGCTCGTCGAGGGTGAGGCGTTCACCCGACTGCGGGCCGTGCAGGACAGCATCATCCGCGAGGGCCGGCCGTCGACCCAGTTGCCGGTCGGCGCCGAGCAGTGGCGGGGCACCGTCGAGCCGGCGCTGGCCGAGGTGAACGACACGGTGACCACCGGCGGCGAGGGCATCGTGGACCGGGCCACCGGCGTCGCCGTGATGGTCGTCGTCCGGCTGGTGCTCGCCACCGGCCTCGGCCTGCTCGCCGTCATCGCCTCGGTCGTCGTCTCCATCACCACGGCCCGGACGCTTCTGCGCCAGCTCGAACGGCTGCGGCAGGCCGCCTGGCAGCTCGCCGACGAGCGGCTGCCCCGCGTCGTCCAGCGGATCGGCCGAGGCGAGGAGGTCGACGTCGCCACCGAGGCGCCCCCGCTGGAGTTCGGCACCGACGAGATCGGCCAGGTCGGCAAGGCGTTCAACGCCGTCCAGGAGACCGCCCTGCGCACCGCCGTCGAGCAGGCCGACCTGCGTCGCAACGTCCGCGAGGTCTTCCTGAGCCTGGCCCGACGCACGCAGGCGCTCGTCCACCGCCAGCTCACCCTGCTCGACGCGATGGAGCGCCGCGAGCACGACGCGGAGGAGCTGGAGGACCTGTTCCGGGTCGACCACCTGGCCACCCGGATGCGGCGCAACGCGGAAAACCTGATCGTGCTCTCCGGCTCCACCCCCGGTCGGGCCTGGCGGCGCAACGTCCCCATTGTTGACGTGGTGCGCGGCGCCGTGGCCGAGGTGGAGGACTACACCCGGGTCAACGTGCTGCCGCTCGGGCCGGTCTCGCTCGCCGGCCGCGCGGTCGGCGACGTGATCCACCTGCTCGCCGAGCTGATCGAGAACGGCCTGTCGTTCTCCCCGCCACACACGACCGTCGAGGTCCGCGGCCAACTGGTCTCCAACGGGTTCGCCATCGAGATCGAGGACCGGGGCCTCGGCATGAGCGAGGAGGACCTGGCCGCGGCGAACCACCGGATCGTCGACCAGTCCGAGCTGAACCTCGCCAACGCCGCCCGCCTGGGGCTCTACGTGGTGAGCCGGCTGACCGAACGGCACGGCGTGCGGGTACGGCTCAAGGAGTCCGCGTACGGCGGCACCACGGCTGTCGTGCTGATCCCGCTGGAGTTGGTCACCGAGACCGGCGCCTCCCCGGAGGACTCCGGCTCGTTCCGGACCGGCTCGGCCATCGCGATGCCGTCGGCGCCGGCCCCTGACACCGGCCGTCCGGCGTCCCTCGCACCGGTCGCGCTCGCCGCACCGACGACCACCGCGTCGGAGGTGGCGGTGACCTCGGCGGCGCCGATGCCGTCCGACGCCACCGCGCCGGCCACTGACGAGGAGGCCGAGGCGGACGCCGTTCTCCCCACCCGACAGCGGACCACCCCGGCGACCGGCGTCCCCGACCTGCCCACCCGCGCCCGGCGCGGGCCGGCTCAACCAGCGCTGGAAGCCCCGACCGTGCCCACCGGCCTGCCCGCCGTCGACCGCACCCGCCCGGAGACCCCCGACGCGGAGCCGGCCGCGGCCGGTGACGACAGCCCGGTGCCCGCCGGCGCCGATGCGGAGCGGACCGACTCCGGCCTGCCCGTCCGGGTTCGACAGGCGAACATCGTTCCCGAGTTGCGAGACGACCCGGCGGTGTCCGAAAGCGACGACGAGGATGTGGTGCGCCCACCGGAGCAGGTTCGCCGGATGATGAGCTCCTACCAGACCGGCACCCGGCGTGGGCGGACCGACGCGGCTCGCCTGCTCGGCGGCGCCTCCGGCACCCCGGCGGCGACGCCGTCCGAGCCGACCGACGAGGATCCACAAGCGACCTGACCGAGCACCGACGACGCGGGTTGCCGCGCGGTGTGACGGTCGAGCCCAGACGAACAACGGCGCACAGCCGGGCGAGAAGAGGACGACGAAGTGACCCAGAAGACGGCTTCGAGCGCCGACCTGACGTGGTTGCTGGATGACCTGGTGGGCCGGGTGAAGCAGGCCGAACACGCGGTCGCGCTCTCCACCGACGGCCTCTTGATGGCCTCCTCCCAGGGGTTGAGCCGGGACGACGGCGAGCACCTCGCAGCGATGGCCGCCGGCATCCAGAGCCTCGCCCGAGGCGCCGGCAAGCGTTTCGGTGGTGGGCAGGTGCAGCAGACCATCATCGAGATGCAGTCGTCGTTCCTGTTCGTCACCGCGGCCGGCCGCAACGCCTGCCTGGCGGTACTGGCCAGCGAGGACGCCGACGTCGGCCTGATCGCCTACGAGATGGCGATGCTGGTCACCCGCGTCGGCAAGTACGTCGCATCACCGTCGCGCGGCACTGATCAGCAGGTCGGCGAGAGGTAGCGGCGATGACCGTCCAGGGGGAGTCCGCAGACCATCAGTGGGTGGATGACCACGCGGGTCCGGTGGTGCGTCCGTACGCGGTGACGCGTGGTCGGGCCCGCCCGGTCACCGGCACCTTCGACCTGATCTCCCTGGTCACGGCGACCCGAGCCGAGGTCACGCCCGAGGTCGGTCTCGGTCCCGAGCATTTGGCGATTGTCGGGCTGTGCCAACGCATACAGTCCGTCGCCGAGATCGCCGCCCATCTCGACCTGCCGGTGGGCACCATCCGGGTGCTCCTCGGTGATCTGGCGGCCCGCAGCCTGGTGCAGGTCCGCGAGCCGCAGACCACGGCCGGTCTTCCCGACAACAGCATCTTCGAGGCGGTAATCAATGGACTACGGGCACTCTGACCGGCCGGCGGGAGCGACGCCACTGCCCACCGCGATCAAGATCCTGGTCGCGGGCGGCTTCGGCGTGGGCAAGACGACAATGGTTGGCGCGGTCAGCGAAACCCGGCCGTTGCGCACCGAGGAGGTGCTGACGGAGTCGGGGGTCGGCATCGACGACCTGTCCGGGGTGGAGAGCAAGACCACCACCACCGTGGCCATGGACTTCGGCCGGATCACCATCAGCGATGATCTGGTGCTGTACCTTTTCGGCACGCCGGGGCAGGACCGGTTCTGGTTCGTCTGGGACGAGTTGGCGTTGGGGGCGATCGGCGCTGTGGTGCTGGCCGACACCCGCCGGCTCGCCGACTGCTTCCCCTCCATCGACTACTTCGAGGGTCGGGGCACGCCCTTCGTGGTGGCGGTGAACTGCTTCCAGGACGCCCGGAAGTACCGGCTCGACGAGGTGCAGGCCGCGCTGAACCTGGACCCGGGTGTGCCGGTGCTGCTCTGCGACGCCCGGCAGCGTGAGTCCAGCAAGGAGGTGCTCGTCACGCTGATGGAGCACGCCATGAAGACCCGCGAGGCCCGTCGTCGCGCCGCCAACGGAGACTGACCGAAGTTTTTCGGGGGAGGGTGTCCGGAACGCCGCCCGCCGATCGTCATGCTGGCGACACCCCGAGAAACCAGGGAGCGACCAGATGAAGTACATGATGTTCGTTTGCAGCGACACCGAGCCGGACACCGACCCCACCGAGCTTCCCGACATCCACAAGTGGGTGGCGGAGAACGACTCTCGTGGCCGCCGCCTGACCGGCAACGTGTTCGCGTCGACCAGCGCGGCCACCACCGTCCGTGTTCGCGACGGTGAGCTGCTGGTCTCCGAAGGGCCGTTCGCGGAGACCGCCGAGGTGATCGTGGGCTTCGACCTGCTCGACTGCGCTGACCTGGACGAGGCGATCGAGGTGGCCCGCACCCACCCGATGGCCCGCGAAGGGCGACTGGAACTGCGTCCGTTCGCGGACCTGTCCGACTGACCGAGTTGTCCACCTCGCAGCGCCGGCCGGTGCGCACCCCGGCACCGGCCGTCGCGGCGGCGGAGGCCGTCGCGGCCGCCAGCGTCGAGGCGTACCCCCGGATCGTCGCGACCCTGATCCGGGTGACCGGGGACTGGGCGTTGGCCGAGGACTGCGCCCAAGAGTCGTTGACCGTCGCGCTGGAGCGGTGGCCCACCGACGGGGTGCCGGCCAACCCTGGCGGCTGGCTCATGACGGTGGCACGCAACCGGGCGATCGACGTGCTGCGGCGGGCCACAGTGGAGCGGCGCAAGCTGCACGACCTGGCGTTGCTCACACCAGACGAGGCGCAGCCCGAGCCCGAGATCAGGCAGGACGTGGTGGACGACCGGCTGCGCCTCATCTTCACCTGCTGCCATCCGGCGCTCGCGCTCGAGGCCCGGGTGGCGTTGACGCTGCGAACCGTCTGCGGCGTGCCGACCGCTGACATCGCGCGCCTGCTGCTGGTCAGCGAGTCGACGATGACCCGGCGGTTGACCCGGGCACGCACCCGCATCGCCCAGGCCGGCATCCCGTACCGGGTGCCGAGCGGGCCGGCGCTGACCGAGCGGCTGCCCGGCGTCCTCGCCGTGCTGTACCTGCTGTTCACCCGGGGCTACGTCGCCGACGGCGAGCCGGCCTTCGCCGACGAGGCCGTCCGGCTAGCCCGCCTGCTCGACCGGCTGATGCCCGACCAGTCCGAGGTCGCCGCGTTGCTCGCCCTGGTGCTGTTCCAACACTCCCGTCGAGACGCCCGCCGCGACGCCGACGGCAACCTGCTCACCCTGGAGCGGCAGGACCGCGACCGGTGGGACCGGGCCGCCATCGCCGAGGGCCTGGCCGCCCTCGAACGGGTACGCCACGACGGGCCGTACGCGTGGCAGGCCCGGATCGCCGCCTGCCACGCCACCGCCGTCTCGGCCGACGCGACCGACTGGCCGACGATCGCGCGGGCCTACGACGCGCTCGCCGACCTCCGCCCCTCACCGGTGATCGCGCTCAACCGCGCTGTCGCGCACGGCTACGCGTACGGGCCGGCCGCCGGGTTGGTACTGCTCGACGCGGCGCGCGCCGGTGGCGGGTTGGACGGCTATCCGCTCGCCGTGGCGGTGCAGGCCGATCTGGTGGCCCGGCAGGGCGACCGGCCGCGTGCGGCCGGACTGTTCCGGGAGGCGGCGGCAGCGGTGGGCTCAACAGCCGAGCGCCGTGCGCTGCTCGACCGGGCCGACGAACTCACCCGGTAGCGGAGCGGCAACGCGCCACCAGGAGCGGTACGTCGGTCATCTGGACCGGCACCGCCTCGCCGATCAGGGAGTTGGTGAACTGCCAAACCAGGCACCACCACTCCATGATCGACGTGCCGGGTCCGTCCCCCGCTCCGCGATCTTGCACTTTCTGTCCCGACACAAGGGGCATAACCGCTCATGTCGACGACCGAAACTGCAAGATCGGCGCGATCTTCTCGGTTGAGCCGTCACAGTCCTGACGCAACGGTGCTGACTTGCACGGTAGGGCCGCATGGTCGACCGCGGAGAGGGTCAGCCGCGCTTGGCCAACACCAGGAACCCGGTCCAGGCCGCCGGAGTTTTTCCGGATCACCCGCCGGGCGATCCGCGACCTGCGCGGCCAGCCGGGCGGCCCCGGTCCGGTCGCCATTGTCCGCCGTTTGCTCACCGACGAGGAGGCCCGCGCGGTCGCGCCGCGGCTGCGCTGAGCGGTCACCCCGACGGGTGCCGGGCCCTGATCGACCGGGTCGAGGACCCCGTCAGCGAGCGAGCGAGAGTCACGCCACCAGGATCGGCACGTCGTACTTCTGGATGCGGTCGTCCCGGGTCACCAGGGTCAGCCCTTCGTGTAGGGCCTGCGCGACCAGCATCCGGTCGAAGGGATCCCGGTGGATCGCCGGCAGCCGACCAGCCGCGATGGCGTGATCGTGGCGGATGGGGAGTTCCCGCAGTTCGGCGTCACGGAGCCGTTCGGCGAGGTCGGCCGGACCGGCCAACGTGCCGAGCGACTGTTTGATCGCGACCTCCCACAGCGTGACCGGGCTCAGGTACACATCGGGTTCGGTGTCGATGCGGTCCTTGATGTCCGCAGCGAGGAGCGGGTCGTCGGTTAGCCACCAGAGCACCACGTGCGTGTCGAGCAAGAGCCTCATCCGGACAGCCCGAAGCCACGAGCAACCTCATCGTTGACCTCGTCGGAATTCCAGTCACCGGTGAGATCCAGCGAACCGCGCAGAGACCCGCGACCGGTGCGTGTCGTACGACGAAGAGGAATGACCTTGGCGACCGGGTTGCCAGCCCGGCTGATCACGATCTCCTCGCCATGCTCGACCCGTTCGATGATGCGTGACAGGTTCGTCTTCGCATCGTGAATGTTGAACTGCGCCGCAGCTTCACCGGCCACCGAGCCACCTCTCTAGCTAAGAGGTTAGCCCGTGGCGGGGCCCGGAACGAGGAACGACCCGGGAACGACACAGGCTCCTTCCCGCCCTCGGCGGGAAGGAGCCTGGTGACGTCGCACCCCCGTCGCCAATCCCGTCGGCGCGACCGGTGACCGATATGGTGGCCGCATGGAATTGCCGTTCGTGGTTGCGCTGCGCGGTTATGACATGCGTCAGGTCGAGAGTCTCTTGGCCGAGGTCGATGGGGCTCTGGCTACCGACAGCGCTGTGGCACGGGCTGCCGCGCGAGACGCGCTGCGGGCGGCGACCCTGCGACGGCGGTTACGTGGCTACGACGTTCGGCAGGTGGATGCGGCGATAGACGAGCGACTCCGGGCGCTCTGACCGCAAGCCTTCCTCGGCGTGGACGGCGAAGGCCGCCCCCGCCGAAGCGGGAGCGGCCCTCGATCAGCCGTACGCGATCAGTTGGCGATCATGCGGCGCAGCACGTACTGCAGGATGCCGCCGTGCCGGTAGTAGTCCGCCTCACCGGGGGTGTCGATCCGCACCACGGCGTCGAACTCCACGCCGGTGTCGGTGCTGACCAGCACGGTGCGGGGGGTCTCACCGTCGTTCAGGGCGGTCACCCCGGTGATGGTGAACGTCTCGGTGCCGGTCAGGCCAAGCGACTCGGCGGTGACGTCCACCGGGAACTGCAGCGGCAGCACGCCCATCCCGATCAGGTTCGAGCGGTGGATGCGCTCGTACGACTCGGCGATGACCGCCCGGACGCCCAGCAGCATCGTGCCCTTGGCCGCCCAGTCCCGCGACGAGCCTGAGCCGTACTCCTTGCCGGCCAGCACGACCAGCGGGATGCCGGCCTCCTGGTAGGCCACCGAGGCGTCGTAGATCGAGGTCTGCTCGCCGGTGAGGTGGTTGACGGTGAAGCCGCCCTCCACCCCGGGCACCAGCTGGTTGCGCAGCCGGATGTTGGCGAAGGTGCCCCGGATCATCACCTCGTGGTTGCCCCGGCGGGAACCGTACGAGTTGAACTCGTGGCGCGGCACGCCGTGCTCGGCCAGGTACGAGCCGGCCGGGGAGTCCGCCTTGATCGCGCCGGCCGGCGAGATGTGGTCGGTGGTCACCGAGTCACCAAGCTTGGCCAGCACCCGGGCGGCGGAGATGTCGACGACCGGGCTCGGCTCCTGCTGCATGCCCTCGAAGTACGGGGGCTTACGCACGTAGGTGGAGTCGCTCTCCCAGGCGAAGGTGTCGCCGGTCGGGGTCGGCAGCGACTGCCACCGCTCGTCGCCGGCGAAGACATCGGCGTACGCGGCGCTGAAACCGGTGGCGCCGATCGCCTGGGCGATGACGTCCTGGATCTCGGCGCTGTTCGGCCAGATCTCGCGCAGGTAGACCGGGTTGCCCTCGGAGTCCTCACCGATCGGCTCGTTGGCCAGGTCGATGTCCATGGTGCCGGCCAGGGCGTAGGCGACCACGAGCGGCGGTGACGCCAGGTAGTTCATCTTGACGTCCGGGTTGATCCGGCCCTCGAAGTTCCGGTTGCCGGAGAGCACCGAGACCACCGACAGGTCGTGCTCGTTGACCGCGGCGGACACCTCCTCGGGCAGCGGGCCCGAGTTGCCGATGCAGGTGGTGCAGCCGTAGCCGACCAGGTTGAAGCCGAGCTTGTCCAGGTACGGGGTGAGGCCGGCCCGCTCGTAGTAGTCCATGACGACCTTCGACCCGGGGGCCAGGGTGGTCTTCACCCACGGCTTGCGGGTCAGGCCCTTCTCCACAGCGTTGCGGGCCAGCAGTGCGGCACCGATCATCACCTGCGGGTTGGACGTGTTGGTGCAGGAGGTGATCGCGGCGATCACCACGGCGCCGTGGTCCAGCTCGTACTCGACGCCGTCGGCGCCGGTGACCCGGACCGGGTTGCTGGCTCGGCCGCCCGCGCCCACCGCAGCGGTCTCCAGGTCACGCGGCTCGTCGGCCGGGTCGCTGAACTCGTTGGCCGGCGGGTCGCTGGCCGGGAAGGACTCGGCGCTGGCCTCGTCGGCCGGGCCGTTGGCGCCGCGCGGCAGCTCCTCGCGGGGGACACCCGGCTTGAGGTCACGCTCACCGACGGAGTCGTCGGCAACGTAGTCGGTCAACGCGGAGCGGAACAGCGTCTTCGCAGCGCCCAGCGGCACCCGGTCCTGCGGGCGCTTCGGGCCGGCGAGCGACGGCTCGATGGTGCCGAGGTCCAGCTCCAGGCGCTCGGAGTAGTCCGGCTCGGCGTCCGGGTCGTGCCAGAGGCCCTGCTCCTTGGCGTACGCCTCGACGAGCGCGACCTGCGCGGCGTCGCGGCCGGTCAGTTCCAGGTAGCGGATCGTCTCCGCGTCGATCGGGAAGATCGCCACGGTGGAGCCGTACTCCGGGGACATGTTGCCGATGGTGGCCCGGTTGGCCAGCGGCACGGCGCCCACACCGGGGCCGTAGAACTCGACGAACTTGCCGACCACACCGTGCTTGCGCAGCATCTCGGTGATGGTCAGCACCAGGTCGGTGGCGGTGGTGCCGGCCGGCATCTCACCGGAGAGCTTGAAGCCCACCACCCGGGGGATCAGCATGCTGACGGGCTGGCCGAGCATCGCGGCCTCGGCCTCGATGCCGCCGACGCCCCAGCCCAGCACGCCCAGGCCGTTGACCATGGTGGTGTGCGAGTCGGTGCCGACCACCGTGTCGGGGTACGCCTGGCCGCCCCGCTCCATGATGGTGCGGGCCAGGTACTCGATGTTGACCTGGTGCACGATTCCGGTGCCCGGCGGGACGACCTTGAACTCGTTGAACGCGGTCTGACCCCAGCGCAGGAACTGGTAGCGCTCCTTGTTGCGCTCGTACTCCAGCTCGACGTTGCGGGCGAACGCGTCCTCGCGGCCGAACAGGTCGGCGATGACCGAGTGGTCGATGACCAGCTCGGCCGGGGCGAGGGGGTTGACCTTGCTGGCGTCGCCGCCTAGGTCACGCACTGCCTCGCGCATGGTGGCCAGGTCGACCACGCAGGGCACGCCGGTGAAGTCCTGCATCAGGACCCGCGCCGGGGTGAACTGGATCTCCACGCTCGGGGCGGCGGTGGAGTCCCAACCGCCGAGCTGGCGGATGTGGTCGGCGGTGATGTTCGCGCCGTCCTCTGTCCGCAGCAGGTTTTCCAGCAGGATCTTCAGGCTGTACGGCAACCGCGCGTGGCCGTCCACCTTGTCGATCTTGAAAATCTCGTAGCTCGCGTCTCCGACGCGTAGCTGGGTCTTCGCACCGAAGGTGTCGAGGCTCGCCACGTCGTACTCCTTCACACCAGCGACCGTGAGTAGTCCTGAGCAGTCTGTCGCACCGGTCCGGGTGCCGCCGAGGTTAGGTGACACTTACCGCCCGATTCCGCTTCCAACAAAACCGTACGTCCGTCTTGCTATCTGCGCAACCTGACATCACGGCTCGGGTGACCCACGACCGCGCCGCGCCGTCGGGTCGGCGGGGTAGGGTCGGGGCCGATTCGGAAGGGGTGCCGAGTGATCGACGTTCAGCACTGGCTCTCGGCGCTGCCTCCGGGCGTGGTCTACCTGCTCGTCGCTGGCGTGATCGGCGTGGAGAGCATGGGCGTCCCGCTGCCCGGCGAGATCGTCCTGGTCAGCTCCGCCCTGCTCGCCGCCACCGGAGTGGTCGAGCCAGAGTGGGTGGCCAGCGCGGCGGCGTTCGGCGCCATCGTCGGCGACTCCGTCGGGTACGCCGTCGGCCGACGCGGCGGTCGTCCGCTGCTAGCCCGCCTCGGCAGACGCTTCCCCAAGCACCTCGGGCCGGCGCAGCTCGCCCGTGCCGAACAGAGCTTCGCGCGGCACGGCGTCTGGGCGGTGTTCTTCGGTCGGTTCGTGGCACTGCTGCGGATCCTGGCCGGCCCGCTCGCCGGGGCGCTGCACGTGCCGTACCGCCGCTTCCTGGTGGCCAACGCGGCCGGCGGGTTGGTCTGGGCCTTCGGCACGACGTACCTGCTCTACTCGGTGGGTCGGGCGGCCGAACACTGGCTGAAGGACATCTCCTGGGCCGGGTTGGTCCTCGCGGTGCTCGCCGGGCTCGGCAGCACCTGGTGGCTGCGCCGCCGCGCCCACCGCATCGAGTCGGCCGACGGTGCCTCCGGCGTGGCTGAGGTCGAGATGGCTTCCGGCGGTCAGTCCGTTGAGGTGGCTTCGGGCGGTCAGCCGGCTGTGGTCGCCCCCGGCGTTGAGTCGACCCACAGGGGCGAGCACTGACCTAGGCATGCCGAAGGGCCGGGCCCCGTGGTGGGGTCCGGCCCTTCGGTCATGTGCTGGTGGTGGTGTGGGGGTCAGCTGGTGGCGTAGCCGCGGGTGGCGATCCAGTCGGCGAGGTGCTCGACGCTGATCCAGTAGGAGGCGGTGTTCGGGTCGGCGGAGTCGGCGATCTTCACCGTGTCACCGTTGTCGCGGTAGCCGACGACGCTGATGTAGTGCCCGCCCTCGTAGGAGTGGGTGACACCGTCGGTGTCGGTGCTGGTGCCGGCGATGTTCGCGACCACGGCCCGGCCGTCGTCAACGGTCTTGACGATGTCGGCGCGCAGCTTGTCGGTCTGCGTGGCGTCGGCGTCGGGGGTGCTGATCTCCACCGACCGGTAGGCGTCAGCCTTGCCGGTTTCCTTGTTCAGGACGGGGGTGATGTCGTTGATGGAGTTGGTGCCGGCCTCGGTGGTGCCCATTTCCTTGGCCATGTCATCGACGTTGATGTTCTTACCCTGCACACTCAGGGCGTTACGGGTCGCGGCGGGCCCGCAGTAGTAGAAGTTCGGCTGCGCTTCGTAGCGCACACCGAGTTCCCGCTCGCCGTGGCCCTTGCGGTCGGTCTGGGTTTGCGTGGCCGGCTTGCCGCTGGTGGGTGCGGCGAACGCGGTGGTGACGGGGCCGGCGATGGCGCCGCCGGTGAAGGCGAGGCCGGCGGCGGTCAGGGCGGTCTTACGGATCAGATCGGTACGCATGATGGCGTGCTCCTCTGCATCGGGGGTGTGCCCGCACGGCACTCAACGGGGGGTGGTGCGACCGTGCGGGAAAGCTTGTGCCCGGCGACCCGCAACAAGGGGTCGGCGTCGGGACAGGGTGTAACCGTTCGCGGTGGCGGGTCATTCCCGCAGGGGGTCGGCCTGTTGCGGTGCTCGGCCGGACGGGGTGTGTAACCGGGGCGGCCTGGCGGGTGTTCCCGGCGGCTGCCGCGCCCCACGACCCGACAGTCGCGGTGGCATGCCAGGTATAACGACCCGGGCCGGCCGCCGATTCCGCCGTCGGGGTGGCCCCAACCACCCGACACCCCACGCCAAACCCCGACATACGACCCATCCGCTCGGCCGGCGAAACGGACACGGCGGCCACGACGGCGTGATCCACTCGGATTCACGGGAACTGCGGTGTCCGGGTGCCGGGATACCCCGACATCAGGAGAGCCGAGTGGGTCATGCCGGTCTGCGCTGGCTGCGCGCCCAGTCCGGCACGAGGCGCGGGCTGAACGTCGCACGGGCCCGATCCGACGTGTCAGGTTTAGGCCGCTCCACGGGGAACTCGAACCGAGCGGCGCCGGCCCAGCACGCGCCAGGTCCACAAGATCGTGCTCAATCCGGGAAAGAGGCCCCTGCCCAGGCTTGGGAGGCCACTACGACAAGGAGCGAGCACGATCAGGCGGAACCGGCCGCTGAGGAGTCGACTACCTGGTCCACGACGCACTGCCACCAGGCAACATCTAGGCTCTGACCGAGAGGGGTGGATCATGGACGCTGCAACGTGCCAGGCGCTGGCTCCTTCCCGGCCCAGGGCCGGCCAATGAGCGCAGTGGCATTCCTGAACATCGCCATGCACGGGCACATCAACCCGACATTGCCCGTTGTGGGTGAGCTCGTTCGTCGTGGTCACTCCGTCACCTATCACACGACGCCGGCCTACGCCGAGCAGATCGCGGCCACCGGGGCACGGGTGTTCCTCTACCCCGGGGACGACCTACCGCTCTCCGGGCCGCCGACGCCCGTCACGGTGATGGAGCAGCTCGCGCGTACCGCCGTACGCGTGCTGCCCGCCGTCCTCACCGACCTGCGGGGCGCCCGGCCCGATCTGATCGTGCACGACTCCCTCTGCCCGTGGGGGCCGGTGGTCGCCCGGGAACTCGGCGTGCCGCCGGCATCGTCGTTCACCACGTTCGCCTTCAACCGGCACGTGCCCAGCCCGACCCGTGGCTCCTGGAAGCTGCTCAGCGCGGCCGCGGCCCTTCCCCGCTCCACCGCCGGATACCTGAAATCGCGGTGGGAGCTGCGCCGCCGGTACGACACACGCGCCTTGCCCCTGATCGACCTGGCCAACATCCGTCAGCCGCTCAACCTGGTCTACACCTCGCGGGCGTTCCACCCCGAGGCGGATAGTTTCGACCAGTCCTATCAGTTCGTCGGCCCGAGCATCGGTGCCCGCCGAGTGGACTCGTCGTTCCCGGTCGATCGATTGCGGGACCCGGTGATGTACGCCTCGATGGGCACCGTGTTCGACGCCCCGCAGTTGCTGCGCACCTTCGCCGACGCGCTGGCCCCGCTGGGTGGCACCCTGGTCATTTCCACCGGACACACCGAACCCGCCGCGCTTGGCCCGCTACCGGGAAACGTGCTCGCCCACCGTTCCGTCCCGCAGTTGGAGGTGCTGGCCCGTGCGGCGCTGTTCATCACCCACGGCGGGGTGAACAGCGTCAACGAGGCCCTGTACGCCGGCACCCCGATGTTGGTGGTCCCGCAGGGCGCTGACCAACTGCTGGTGGCTTCCCGCATCGTCGAGCTCGATGCCGGCCTGTCGATCCGCACCGAGGACGTCACGGTGGAGGCGGTGCGGGCCCTCGCCCAGCGCCTGCTCGACGAGCCTCGATTCCGGGCCGCCGCGAGCACACTGCAGGTCGCCCAGCGTCAGGCGGGCGGCTACGCGCGTGCCGCCGACGTCATTGAGCACTTCGTGCAGCAGACCGGCTCGGTGACGCGGCCGGGTATCGCCGATCTGCCACCACAGGGCTGACCGATGTCTCCCTTCGTCGTCATCCTGCTGCTGGTCGGCGGGCTGTCCGAGGCCGCCGGGCGTCTTCTGCCGGTGGTGGCACGCCTGTCCGGCGTGTCGCAGGTGAGGGTGGTCAGCCTGTTGCTGGGCGGCGCGATCGTTGACGGCGCGGTGTTCGCGCTCTGGCCGCTGTCCGCGTGGGCCGTTGCCGGTCTGGTGCTGCCCACCGCGCCGTCCGACGCACTGATCTGGACACCAGGGCTGGCCGCTCCGCTGGTGCTTGCCGGGGTCCTCGCGTTCCCGCTTCTTGGGCCACTGTTGCACCTGTTGCTCATGGTGGGAGTGGGCGCCGGCCTCGCCGGTGCACTCGCCACGGTGGCCGGAGTCGGATGGTGGGAGGCCGCCGGCTGCGTAGCGGTCGCGGGAGTCGGGCTCGGCGTCACCGTCGAGGCCGTCCGCCGCCTCGTCGTGAAGCTCAACACGACACGAGCACCGGAGTCGGTCGCGTGATCGGACTGGCGCTCCTGCTGCTGCTCGGGGGGCTGGGACTGGTGCTGATCGCCGAGGCCCTGCTGGCCCGCTACGAGGTGCTGGTCTACGCCGCCGGCTGGCGCACACCCACCATTTCCCGCCCCGAGGGCATGTCCTACGCCCGAGGGGCTGATCCGGACCGCCCTCCGGACGCCTACCTGGTCTATCTGGACGGCATCGGGAAGCGCCGTTTCCACGACACCCGCGATGGTGGCCGACTGGTCAAGGCCCTGATCAACCGAGCGCCGGAGCTCCGGGTGCTGGGCCAGGTGCAGCCCTACTCCCCGCTCGCCGTGCCGCTCGCCGACCGGCCGGTCTGGACCTGGGTGCGCCGCCGCATCGGCCTGCTGCTGTTCCTGCACAACGTGATGCAGATCTTCGTCGCCGCCGACCGCCGCTACCGTCCCCTGTACAACCGTGCCGTCGGTGCGCAGATCGCCACCGAACTCCAGGTCGCCGGTTACCGGCCGGACAGCGGCATACCAGTGGTGTTGCTCAGCTACAGCGGGGGCGCCCAGGTCGCCAGCGGTGCGGTGAACGAACTGTGGTCCCAACTGCGTACCCCGCTCTGGCTGATCACTCTCGGCGGGTTCCACAACGGCGCCAACGACATCACCCATGCCCAGCACCTCTACCAGCTCACCAGTGCCGGCGACTGGATCGAGCGAGTCGGCACCTGGATCTTCCCGCAGCGGTGGCGGCTGTTCCGCTGGAGCGGATGGAACCGGGCCGACCGCGAAGGCAAGATCACCGTGCACCGGCTCGACCCTGCCACGCACATCGGTCCCCGCAGCTACATCGCCCCGGAGGCCCGCCTGCCCGATGGGCGCAGCCACCTCGACCGGACCACCGACACCGTGCTGGCGCTGATCCGGGACCGCCTCAACCTGACGGCGGAGACCGACGGCCCGCTGTCCTGAACGCTCACACGTCGGCGTTCAAACCGGCCCGCTGATTCGCCTCCGTCTGGGGAAGCCCGGAGATCTGGAGCAGTTGACTGACGACAACCCGCAGTTGCGAGACGACGACGTCACCGGAGGACCCGACACCCTCGGCGCATGCCTCGTTGATGTCACTGATCACCTGTAGCGCTCGCTCCCGCGCGCGGTCCGGCTCCCGTCCGGCCAGGAATTCACGATGCAGGAGCCTGAACGCCTGGCCGAAGTGCTCGATCGCCGTGGAGAGGCCGGCCGGCAGCGTCTCCCGGGCGTGTAGTGCCGACACCGCCCACTGCACCATCTCGCGGCTGCTGGTGTAGGCGAGTTCAAGGTGCTCGGTCGCCCGCGCGTACCGACGCATGATGCCCAGCCGCCTCCTGCGCCACGGTGAGAGGATCGCGACTTCGCATGCTGCGGCGACCACGTCGGCCATGTTCCGTCGTGCCGCCTCTGCCGCACGCAATCGCTGTAGGGCCTCCTCGGCCTGTCGCGCGTCGCGGTGAGCCAGCGCATTGGCGATGGCGGTCATCTCCCGGGCGATGGCATCGACTGTCGGACCAGCGGCGCGGTGCACGATCCGCACCGGATTCAGCGGCAGGATCAGCAAGGCCACCACGATGGCCACCACCACGCCGACCAGCGCATTCGCCGTCCGGGGCACGGCCAGGTCCGGCCGGTCCGGAGAGACCGTGCCGAGTAGGACGGCGGTGCTTCCCGCCTGCACCATGACCGCTCCGGTGCCCCGGAAGACGGCTGCCGCCGAAATGGTCAGGGCCACGACCACGCCGGTCTGTATTGGTCCCGCCCCGATGAACCTTATGATGCCGTTTCCAACCAGAACGCCCAGGATCACCCCGGCGAGAAGTTCGATAGTGCGACGGGCCCGATTGCCGACGGCCGCCGCGATGGTGCCGACCGCGGCGGCGGGTGCGAACAGCGGCTGCGGATTGTGCAGCACGTCGCTGGCAACAAACCAGGCCAACCCGGCGGCCACACCAGCCTGCACCGCGAGGATGAGGTAGGTGCGAAGACGTTCATAGGCCTCTCGGCCCTCGCGCAGCGCACTCTCCGCCGGTCGGGCGCCCCGACGTCTGCCGCGCACCTCTCACCCCCCACCACCGATCGGCTCTCTGACGATCGTCGTACGGCGGCGAACCTCGGGTGCGGGAGATCCCCAATCTGATGCGGCACCGACGGAAACCTGCGCCTCCGCGCGTGGAGAGGGCGTTCGGCCGGCGGGGTGGGTCAGCCGGCGTCGAGCAGCTTCAGGACCGCGTCGCGGGCGGCCAGGACGGCTGCCTCGGACTGCGGGCCGTGGTTGAGAATCTCGAAGGAGTGCTGGCCGTCCGGCACCTCGATCACCTGCATCGGCCAGCCCTCGGCGGTCGCTGCGGGGAGGAACGCGTCGATGCCGGCCAGGACCGGCGGGATGTCCTGGCCGGCGCGGGTCAGCACCAGTGGCACGCCTGCGCCGGAGCTGAGTGCCTCGACCGGCAGGAACCGAGCGTCGACGTCCCAGCCGGGGAACGGGACGAGCAGCGGGTATGTCAGTGCGATCCCACGTAGCCATGGTGGCGGGACGCGTAGCCAGTCGGCCGCGAAGAGGCCGCCGCCGGAGAAGAACCACAGTACGACCCGCTCGGGGTCGACCCGTGGATCGGCGCGGACCTGCTCGACCATCGCGGCGATGTCGTCGGCGGCGGCGGGCAGTGCCGACAGGTCGGACACCTGGTAGCTGACCAGCGCGGTGACCACGCCGCTCGCGGCGAGCAGTGCGCCGTAGCCGCGGTACAGCAACCAGTCACGGGGGTCGGGCGCGTCGGGTGGCAGCGGAGCGCCGTGCACCACCACGACGGCGGGCGAGGGACCGGTGCGGGTGGGCAGGTGCAGGTCGACGTTGTCGTGTCGTTCGACAGGCGCGGTCGGGCTGGACAGGACGAAGGGCCGCTGTGCGACGGGCGTCGTCATCGTCTCATCGTATCGATCATCGACCTGTCCGGCTGCCCCAGGACAATCTACAGAGGACGATGGGTCAGGTTGGGTCACCGGGTTTCGCGGCGTCGCTGGCCTGGGCGTGCCGCTCCAGCAGCCGCTGCCGGATCTCCTCGGGGGTGTACGCGCGCCGCCGCCGCTCGGCCCGCGCGATGACCACACCGGAGGCCGCGACGCCGGCGAGCCCGGCCAGCCCGAGAACCTTCCACCACCGCATTCGTTGCCGCATCGGCCTAGGCTAGACCCTCATGAGCATCAGCCTGGATGAGGCCGTCGAGTTGACCCGCACCGGTGACGTGTGGGTGTTCCGGGGTCGCAGCGTGCCGGACCGGGCGATCCAGTTCACCACCAACAGCCCGGTGAACCACGTCGGGATGGCGGTGGTGCTGGACGACATGCCGCCGTTGATGTGGCACGCGGAGTTGGGCAGGTCGTTGCCGGACCTGTGGTCGGGCGGCCACCAACGCGGCGTCCAGCTGCACGACCTGCGGGACGCGGTCTGCGTCTGGGCCAACCGGTACGGCCAACGGGCCTGGCTGCGGCAGCTCGACCCGCCGGCCGACGCGGAGATGGAGCGGGCGGTGCTGCGGACGATCGCGCGGTTGGACGGCACGCCGTTCCCGTCAACCGCCCAGTTGGCGTGGCGCTGGGTGCGGGGTCGGGTGCCGGCGCTGCCGCGCCCCGGCCGGCTTCCCTCGCTGCCGCACCTCGATCGGCTGTCGGCGCTGGCACGCCTCGGCCAGCAGACACCTCGTCGCAACCCAGCCGACCGTGCCAACCCGGCCGACCGTGCCAACCCGGCCGACCGTGCCAACCCGGCCGACCGCGCCAACCACCTCAACCCGGCCGACCGCGCCAACCCCTCCGGCCCGGCCACTCCGGCCCGGTCGGCGGGGGAGCGGGACCGGGCGCTCGAGACGGCGTACTGCGCCGAGGTGGTGGCGGTGACCTATGAGGCAATGGGGTTGCTGCCGGCGGGTCGGCGTCCGAACTGGTATGACCCGGGGCGGTTTTGGAGCGGGGACGACCTGGGTCTGGCCGCCGACGCCCGGTTGGGTTCCGAGATCGAGGTTCAGGTGCCGCCGCGCTGAGGTTTGACCTGGGCGGTGACCGGCAATTGCTGTGACCGTGAACGCCTCCACGGATCTTGACACGTTGGCCGACTTCTTCGACCGGTACGGCGTGGCGTTGACCTCCGGCGACCTGCCGGCCATCGCCGGCTGCTACGCCCTGCCGGGCCTGGTGGTGGCCGACACCTACAGCTTCTCGTTCACGTCCGCGGCGGCGGTGGCGCTGTCCTTCGTGGGCGCCGCACCCGACTACCAGGACCGGGAGTTGGTCGCGGCCCACGCCCAGATCGACGACGTGCAGCCCGTGTCCGCGCTGTTGACAATGGTGGCGGTGGAGTGGGAGTTCCTGGACAGTCGGGGGCAGGCGGTGCCGGGGGAGCGGTACCGCTACCTGCTGCGCATCACCGATGACGGACCACTGATCTGCACCGTCGTCCGGACGGGCTGACCGACGGGGGCCGGTCGGCCCGATCCGTACCCGCCCGGTTTCCGGTTCGTGCGGCGCTGGCTACGCTGTCGCGTCGGTGGGGGACGAGGGGAGACCTGATGGCGGTGCGGCCGGACGGTGTGGCAGATTCGCGGGCGGCTCGGGTGTTGGCGTCGGTGCCGTGGATCGTGGTGCTGCTCGGTGTGTGCGCGCTGGTGGTGCTCCTGGTGATCGCGCTGTTGTCGTTCCGGACCAGGGAGCGGGACGCGCCGCCGCAGGCCGCGCCTCCGGCGTTCCTGCCGACCGTGCCGGCCGCCGCGTCGGCAACCGGGGGACCGACTCCGGCCGCTGTGGAGCGACGCTCGGTGTCGCCGCGACCGTCCCGTAGTAGCCGGACGCCGTCACCGCGGGCCACCGTCACCGGCTCGCCGACTCCGGGGCGGACCAGCGTCCTGATGGCGCCGTCGGCGGAGGATACGGTCAGCGCCCGGTACGAGGTCGGATCGGACGGCTGGGACGGCGACGCGGCGGTGCTGGCGATCGCCAACGAGTCGAGTCGGTCGATGGACTGGCAGGTGGAGTTGGTGTTCGACGATGACACCTGGGCTCTGCGAGTGGGTGATGACTCGGGCGTCTCGGTGCGAGGGCGCGGGCACGGGGAGTTCCTGTTGCGCGGCACCCGTTCGCTGGATGCGGGTGACTCTCGGACGCTGCGGCTGCGCGTCGGCTGGCATGACTCGGCGCAGCGACCGGTCAAGTGCACTGTCAACGGGGTCGACTGCCGCATCGGCTGAGCCAGCGTTCCGCCGCCCCGCCGCTAGACCGCCCGGCGCCGCTAAGCCGCCCGGCGCCGCGTGACCGCCGCACCGCCGCACCGCCAAGGCTTTTCGGGTCGGGCCGTCGATCGCTACGCTGCGCGGACGGTCCGCTGAAGGAGGTACATGTCCGGCATGCGCCGTGTTCCGCGCCCGTCACACGGTCCGGTGGCGATCGCGACGTCGCCCTGGATCGTGGTGGGCGCCGGTGTCGTCGTGATGGTGGTCCTGCTCATCGTGGCCCTGGGCGCTTACCGGGGACGTAGCCCCGCGCCGGACGGCGCGCGACCGCCGGCACTGCCAGTGCCGTCCGCGGTGGCGGCGCCGAGCGTGCCCACCTCGGTGCCGTCTCCGGCGCCGGTGCTGCCGGGGATATCCGGCCGTGCGAGCGGGCTGCCGCCGAGCGTCGCGGCCGGGTCCGGGTCACCATCGGCCGACCCGACGGCCGGTCCGATCGGGAAGCCGACGGCGACGCGGTCGCCGAGCCGGGCCGCGTCGGGGCAGCCGGCGATGACCGGGCGGTACCGGGTGGTGCAGAGCTTCGACGGGGGTTTCATCGGCGAGGTGGCGATGGTCAACACGTCCACCCGGAGCCGTGGTTGGACGGTGCGGTTGCAGTTCTTGGGTGGACGGCTGGTGACCGCGTGGGTGGAGGGCGTTCCGCAGGGAACGATCCGTCAATCCGATGACGGCTTCACGTACGTCAGCGGGGTCGACGTGTCACCCGGTGGTTCGGTGTCGTTGCGGTTCCACATGGAGCGGGCGTCCAGCACGCCACGGGAGTGCACGGTGGATGGTGCCCGCTGCAGCGGGCTCTGAGCGCAACTTCCGCAAGGATGTTGCTGTGTTGCGACCATGTTTGCAAGGTATTGCAGAATGTTTCGGCAAGGGTTAGCGTGCGGCCAATCAGCGACCAGAGGAAGGCGTCGATGAAACCCCCGCCGATACCGCGCACTGCCCTGCTGGCCCTTGCCTCCCTGCTCACCGTCACGCTCGTCGGCGCTCCGGTCGCCGTGCACCCCGCCGCCGCGAGCCCCCGGCCGTCCGACGGCGCCCCACTCGCGATCGGCGACGCGGCCCAGTGGCGTGCCGAACCCACCGCCGAGGCGCTGCTGAAGGCCGGCGGCAACTCCGCCCGGGCCGAGCAGTTCTACTTCGTCCTGCCGGACAGGTTCGCCAACGGAGACCCCCGCAACGACCGGGGCGGCCTCACCGGCGACCGGTCGCGGACCGGCCTCGACCCGACCGACAAGGGCTTCTACCACGGCGGCGACCTCAAGGGCGTCATCGACAAGTTGGACTACATCCAGGGGATGGGCACCACTGCCATCTGGCTCGCCCCGATCTTCAAGAATCGACCGGTGCAGGGCGCCGGTAACGACATCTCGGCCGGTTACCACGGTTACTGGATTACCGACTTCACCCAGGTGGACCCACACTTCGGCACCATGGAAGAGATGAAGCGGCTGGTCAAGCTCGCCCACCAGCGCGGTCTCAAGATCTATCTCGACGTGATCGTCAACCACACCGCCGACGTGATCAAGTACGCCGAGGACAAGTACGCGTACGTGGACAAGGCGACATCGCCGTACACCGACGCGCATGGCCGGGCGTTCGAGGACCGCAACTACGCCGACGGCTCCCGGGCGTTCCCGCCGGTCGACAAGGAGTCCTTCCCGTACACGCCGACCTTCGCCGAGCCGAAGGACGCGAGCGTCAAGGTCCCGGCCTGGCTGAACGACGCCACCTTGTACCACAACCGGGGTGACTCCACCTTCGCCGGCGAGAACAGCGAGTACGGCGACTTCTTCGGCCTCGACGACCTGTGGACCGAGCGTCCCGAGGTGGTCCGGGGCCTGACCAAGGCGTACGGGGACTGGATCGGCGCGACCGGCGTCGACGGCTTCCGACTGGACACCGTGAAGCACGTCAACATGGACTTCTGGCCGCAGTTCAGCCAGGGCATCGAGCGGGCCGCGGAGAAGGCCGGCAAGAAGGACTTCTTCATGTTCGGCGAGGTGTACAGCGCCGATCCGGAGATCAGCTCCAGCTACGTCCGCCAGGGTGGCCTGCCGGCCACCCTCGACTTCGCCTTCCAGGAGGCCGCGCGGGGCTTCACCGCCGGCGCCGGCTCCGCCAAGGCGCTCGCCGACGTGTACGCCCGCGACGACCTCTACGCGGCCCGGGACACCGACGCTGGCCGGTTGACCACCTTCCTCGGCAACCACGACATGGGCCGGATCGGATCGTTCATCGCCGGTGGTGGCAGCGACCCGGCCAGCCACCTGCGCCGTGACCAGCTCGCGCACCAGCTGATGTTCCTGACCCGGGGTCAGCCGGTGGTCTACTCCGGCGACGAACAGGGCTTCACCGGCCCGGGTGGGGACAAGGACGCCCGCCAGGACATGTTCGCGTCGACGGTTCCCGACTACCTCGACGACGACCTGCTCGGCACCGACCGCACGCACGCCAGCGACCAGTTCGACAGGACCCACCCGCTGTATCGGACCATCGCCGAGCTGGGCCGGCTGCGCCAGGCCCACCCGGCGCTGCGCGACGGCGTGCAGGTCACCCGGTACGCGGACGACGGGCCGGGCGTCTTCGCCGCCTCCCGGATCGCCCCGGCCGACCGCACCGAGTACGTGGTGGCCGTGAACAACGCCGACACCGCGCAGACTGTCACGGTGGACACCTGGTCGGCCGGCGCCACCTTCACCGGCATCTACGGCGACTCAGACACTGAACAAGCCGGCGACGACGGCGAGCTGACCCTCACCGTGCCGCCGCTGTCGGCGGCGGTGTACCGGGCCGGCAACCCCATCGCACCGGCGGCCGACAAGCCGACCATCACCATCAGCAGCCCGGTTCCGGACGCGCCGGTCGCCACCCGGGCGGCGGTCACCGCCCGGGTGACCGGTGACCCGCTGGCCACCGTCACCGTGGCGGCGCGGGTGGCCGGCGGCCGGTGGACGCTGCTGGGCAGCGCCGACCACGCCCCGTACACGGTGCAGCACGACCTGACCGGCCTGGCCGGCGGCACCACTGTCGAGTACAAGGCAGTGGTCCGCGACGGCCGGGGCCGTACCGCCACCGCCCGGTCGACAGCCGTCGTGGGGACCCCGCCGCAGGGCAGCTCCCGGGAGTGGGCGGTGGTGCACTACCAGCGCCCGGCCGGGGGGTACGACGACTGGGGACTGTACGCCTGGGGGGACATCGACCCGGCGTACGTCACCGAGTGGCCGAAGGGGCAGCCGTTCGCCGGGGAGGACTCCTACGGCCGGTTCGCCTGGGTGAAACTCAAGCCGGGCGCGACGTCGGTGAACTTCCTGGTTGTCGACAAGGCTGGTACGAAGGACGTCGCCCAGGACCGCAGCATCGACGTCACCCGGACCGGCGAGATCTGGCTCAAGCAGGGCGACCCGGCGATCTACCCGAGCAGGCAGGCGGCCGCCGGTGAACCGGAGCCGCCGGTCGAGGAGGGCACCGCAGTGCTCCACTACCGGCGGGCCGACGGCAACTACGACGGCTGGGGCCTGCACCTGTGGGACGGCGCGGCCAACCCGACCGAGTGGCCCGCCCCGCTGCGTCCGACGTCCGTCGACGCGTTCGGGGCGGTGTTCCGGGTGCCGCTGGCGGCCGGCGCCACCGGCCTGAACTACATCATCCACCAGGGCGACACCAAGGACCTGCCGGACGACCAGCGGCTCGACTTCGCCAGCGCCGGCCGGGAGGTGTGGCTGCTCGCCGCCACGCCGGGCCGCCTGCTGCCGTCGACGGCCACCACCGCCAGCGGAGACACCGACATCGGCAAGCAGAAGGCGCACTGGATCGACAGATCCACAGTGGCCTGGCAGACCCCACCGACCGACGGTAAGACGTACGCGTTGGTCACCGCGCCCACCGGCGGGGTCAGCGTGGTCGACGGCGAGCTGACCGGCACGTACACCACGGTGCCGTTGCGGGCGCAGCGCAACGGGCTCACCGAGGCCCAACGCGACAGGTTCCCGCACCTGTGGTCGTACCGTAGCTTCGCCCTGGACCGGGCGGACCTGGCCAAGGTCCCGGCGGCGCTGCGGGGGCAGCTGCTGGTCACCGAACGCGACGCCGAGGGTGCGCTGCTCGCCGCGACCGGCGTGCAGATCCCCGGCGTGCTCGACGACGTCTACTCCCGGGCGGCCAACGCCACCCTCGGGCCCACGTTCGCGGGGCGGACGCCGAGCCTCGCGCTGTGGGCGCCGACCGCCCAGAGCGTGCGCCTGCTCCTGTTCGACTCGCCCGCCGCCGCGCCGAAGACGGTGCCGATGCGCCGCGACGACCGCACCGGCGTCTGGTCGGTGCGCGGCGACCACACCTGGACCGGCAGGTTCTACCGGTACGAGGTGCGGGCGTGGCAGCCGGCGGCGCAGCGGATCGTCACCGCGGCGGTCACCGACCCGTACTCGGTGGCCCTCGCCGCGGACTCCACGCACAGCCAGCTCGTCGACCTGAACGACAGCGCGCTGGCACCCCCCGGGTGGCGCACGCTGCGCAAACCGGCACCGGTACCGCCCGCGAAGGCACAGATCACGGAGCTGTCCGTGCGGGACTTCTCCATCGCCGACGACACGGTGCCGGCCGAGCGGCGGGGGACCTTCCTCGCGTTCACCGACCCGAAGGCCGCCGGCATGACCCATCTGCGGGCGCTCGGCGACGCCGGCGTCACCCACCTGCACCTGCTGCCGGCGTTCGACTTCGCGACGATCCCGGAGAAGCGGGCCGACCAGCGCCAGCCGGCCTGCGACCTGGCGGCGCTGCCACCGGACTCGGCCGAGCAGCAGAAGTGCGTGGCGGCGGTCGCCGAGACCGACGGCTACAACTGGGGGTACGACCCGCTGCACTACACGGTGCCGGAGGGTGGCTACGCCGTCGACCCGGTCGGCGCGGCACGGACCACCGAGTTCCGGCGGATGGTCGCCGGGGTGAACGACGCCGGGCTGCGGGTGGTCATGGACGTGGTCTACAACCACACGTCGGCGGCCGGCACCGACGCGAAGTCGGTGCTCGACCAGATCGTGCCCGGCTACTACCACCGGCTGCTGGACGACGGCACTGTGGCCAACTCCACCTGCTGCGCCAACACCGCCCCCGAGCACGCCATGATGGGCAAGCTGGTGGTCGACTCGCTGGTCACCTGGGCCCGGCAGTACAAGGTGGACGGGTTCCGCTTCGACCTGATGGGTCACCACCCGAAAGCGAACATCCTTGCCGTCCGGGCGGCCCTGGACCGGCTCACCGTCGCCCGCGACGGCGTCGACGGCAAGGCGATCATGCTCTACGGCGAGGGCTGGAACTTCGGCGAGGTCGCCAACGACGCCCGTTTCGTCCAGGCCACCCAGGCCAACATGGCCGGCACCGGCGTCGGCACCTTCAACGACCGGCTGCGCGACGCGGTGCGCGGTGGCGGACCGTTCGACGCCAACCCCCGGGTGCAGGGTTTCGCCTCCGGGCTCTACACCGACCCGAACGGCGACGCGGTCAACGGGTCGCCGGCCGAGCAGAAGGCCCGACTGCTGCACGCCCACGACCTGATCAAGGTGGGGCTCACCGGCAACCTGCGCGGCTACCGGTTCACCGACACCGCCGGGCGTGCGGTAACCGGGGCGCAGGTGGACTACAACGGCTCCCCGGCCGGCTACACCGCCGCGCCGGGGGAGGCCGTCACCTACGCCGACGCGCACGACAACGAGATCCTGTACGACGCGTTGGCGTACAAACTGCCGCAGGCCACGACGGCGGCGGACCGCTCGCGGATGCAGGTGCTGGCGCTGGGCACCGTGGTGCTGGGACAGGGCACCGGGTTCGTCACCTCCGGCACCGAGCGGCTGCGGTCGAAGTCGTTGGACCGCAACTCGTACAACTCCGGTGACTGGTTCAACCAGATCCGCTGGGGTTGTGAACGGGGTAACGGGTTCGGCATCGGTCTGCCGCCCGCGCCCGACAACGAGGACAAGTGGTCGTACGCGAGGCCGCTGCTGGCCGACCCGGCGCTGGTGCCGGACTGCGCAGCGATCAACACCACCGATGCCCGGTACGCCGAGTTGCTGCGCATCCGGGCGTCGTCGCCGGTGTTCGGGCTGGCCACCGCCGAGCAGGTCCAGCGGCGGGTGGCGTTCCCGCTGTCCGGCGCGCAGGAGACGCCGGGCGTGCTGACGATGACCCTGGACGCCAGTGGGCTGGGCGGGCCGTGGAAGTCGTTGACAGTCGTCTTCAACAGCACGCCGTCGGCGGCCGACCAGACGGTGACCGGACTGCGCGGTGCGGACGTGGCACTGCACCCGGTGCTTGTCGACTCGGCCGACCCGGTGCTGCGTACCGCCTCGTTCGACCGGGCTGCGGGCACGTTCACCGTACCGGCGCGCAGCGTGGCGGTCTTCGTCCAGAGGTGACGTGAACCGGCCCCCTTCCGCGTCTCGCGGAAGGGGGCCGGCCCGTTGTGCTGGTGCTACGCCGTCGTCACCCGAGGGTGATCGATCAGGCGAAGCAGTTGTCGATCGTGCCGCCCGGGATGGCCAGGCAGTTGGTCGGACGGTTCGCGGTGATGGCGGACTTGTCGTCCAGGTTCACGTCTCCGAAGAAGCTGAAGACGCCGCCCGGCTCGAAGGTGGAGAAGTTGTGGGCGACCTTCGTCTTCGACAGGTTGACCTCGCCGAAGATGTTGAAGATGCCGCCGCCGACTCCGATCGGGCCCACGGCCCGGTTGCCGACAACCTCGCTGTCGCGCAGCGTGGTGACGCTGCCGGCGTTGAAGAGCCCGCCGCCGAAGAAGCCGGCGGTGTTGTCCTTGATGCTGCTCTTCTCGAAGGTGGCCACGCTGTCGAAGGCGATGGCAACACCGCCACCGACACCGGCGGTGCTGTTGCGCTCCACAGTGACGTTGTGCAGGTTCAGCTGGCTGTCCGCCGCAGCGAGACCGCCACCGGCGAGAACCGCGGTGTTCGAGACGAACTTGGTCTCGTACGCCGTGGTGTTGCCCTCGATGTCGAGGTAGCCACCACCGAAGCCGAGCGTCTCGTTGTCGGTGATCTCGGCCTTCTTCAGCTCGACAGTTCCGCCGTCGACGTCGTCGGTGAAGATCTCCGCGGCGCCGTTGGAGATACCGCCACCACCGATGACGGCGGTGTTGTCCTTGATCTTCGACTCCTCGACCTTGAGCAGCCCGGCGTTGAAGACGCCGCCACCGAAGAAGAAGGCGGTGTTACGGGTGACGGTGCTGTGCCAGATCTTCGTGGTGCCGAAGTTGGCCACACCACCACCGTTGCCGCCCGACTGGTTCAGGACGACCTCGGACTCCAGGATCTCGGCGGTGCCACCCGGCTGAACCAGGATTCCGGCGCCGTCGTTCTCCTCCGGCTCCTCGACGAGCGGCGTGACGACGCCCGGCGTGGCCTTCGGGGTGACCTTCGGCGCGGCCTTCAGGCCCGCCTTCGGGTTGGCCTGCCGCGCGGTGAGCGCCTGGGCCAACGGGGTGCCCGCCTTCACCTGCGCGGCGAGCGCCTCGGAGTCCGAGTAGGCCGCCCAGACCGCGGCCGGCTCCACACCGTTCTCCAGTTCGAGGGTCTGGCCACCCTTGATGGTCAGGCCCTTGATGGTGAGGTGACCACCGGCCCCCACGTTGAGGATGCGGAAGTAGTCCGCCGTGGCTTCCCGAGAGATCGTGGTGTGCTCGCCCTTGAGCGTGATCCGCTCGGTGATGACCGGCAGGCCGTTGCCCTCGTAGTCGTTGCGGGTCAGGTTGTAGGTGCAGCCCTTGGCCAGCTCCAGCACACCGCCGTGCTTGTTGTTGGCGAACACGATCGCCTGAATCAGCTTGTCGGTGTCGCAGGGCACCTCCTTCCCGCGCTCGTGGTCCTTGTCCCGGTCCTTGTCCTTGTCCCGGTCCTTGTTCCGGTCCTCGTCCTTGTCCCAGTCGCGCGCCTCGTCACCCCGCTGGTCGCCATCCTTGCTGACCTGCGCGGTGTTCCAGTTCAAGCCGACCGCTCCGGCGCTGCCCGCGACGCCCACCGCCGCGAGACTGATCACGCCCGTCAAACCGGCCACGCCACTGGCGAGCCAGAGCTTGCGGCGGCTCTTGGCCGTCGCCCGCCCGGAGGCTTCGTTGTTCGTTAGGTAGTTGGACATCGGAGCTCTCTGCCCTCTCCTCGTACCAGACAGGGTCGCCGCCGTCAGACGGGTGTCCCCTGCTACAAATCGGTTGTAGCTCCCAAAACCACCGTATGAGAAGGTTCCTCGCCTCGCGGGCTTATCCGAGATAAGCCCACATTCGGTTCATGTTGCCCCCAGCGGGGCCCGGACCGACACACGGCCGCCCAAGCCGGCCTGCACGCTCCTGACCTGCCCAAATGGGTACGCCCCTCCGAGCCGTGACGGCTCGGAGGGGCGTTTTATGTGGTTCAGCCCCACCCGATCAGGCGAAGCAGTCCAAAACGTTGAAGCAGTTGGTCGGGCGGTTGGCAGTGACGGCGGACTCGTCGTCCAGCGTCACGGTGCCGCCGATGCTGTTGAAGATGCCCCCCGGCTCAAGGGTGGAGAAGTTGTGCGCCACCTTCGTCCGGTGGAGCGTGACCTCGCCGCCCTCGGTGTTGAGGATGCCGCCGCCGCGGCCGAACGGACCGACGGCCCGGTTGCCCGACACCTCGCTGTCGCGCAGCGTGGTGACGCTCTCCTCGTTGAAGAGGCCGGCGCCGGAGAAGCCCGCGGTGTTGTCGTTGATCCTGCTGTTCTCGATCGTCGCAACGCTGTCGTTGGTCACGGCCAGGCCGCCACCCGAGCGACCGGCGCTGTTCTTGACCACCGTGGCGTCCTTGAGGTTGAGCTGGCTGTCGACCACCGCGACGCCACCACCGTCGAGCAGCGCGGTGTTGTCACTGACCGTCGTCTGGTGCAACGTCGTGGTGCCCTCGACATCCAGTACGCCGCCGCCGAAGCCGAGCGTCTCGTTGTCGGTGACCTCGCTCTTGTAGACCCAGACCGAGCCGCCGTCGACGTTCTCGGTGAAGATGTCGGCAGCGCCGTTGGAGATGCCGCCGCCGCCGATGATGCCGGTGTTGTCCTTGATCTTCGACTCGTCGACCTGGAGTACGCCAGCGTTGAAGATGCCGCCGCCAAAGAAGAAGGCGGTGTTGTGCGCGACAGTCGTCTTGCTGAGCCTGGTGCTGCCGAAGTTGGCCAGCCCGCCGCCGTTGCCGCCGGACTGGTTGTAGAGCAACTCGCTGTCCAGGATCTCCGCGCGACCACCGGGCTGCACCAGCACCCCGGCGCCGTCGGTGAACCCAGGCTGCTCGACCAGCGGCACGACCGCCGTACCGGCACTCACCGGCTTCGCCGCCGCGGCTACCGGCTTGGCAGTGGCGGCCTTGGTGGCAGTCGGGGCGGCCTTGGTTGCTGCCACTGCGGGCTTGGCCGGCACTGCTTTCGCGGCCGGCTTTGCGGGCGCTGCCTTGGCGGTGGCCTTTGCGGGCGCTGCCTTTGCGGCGGTCTTCGCGGCCGGCTTGGCGGCGGTTGCTGCCGGCTTCGCTGCCGCTGGCTTGGCTCCAGGCGCGGCAGCGGTCGCCGACTTCGCGGCGGGCGCCGCCGCTGCCGGCGGCTGGGCCACGGTCGAGCGGACCTGGGCCGAGTACGGCGCCCAGACCGTCGCCGGGTCGGCGGTCATCGGGGATTGGAGGGTCTGGCCACCCCTGATGCTCAGGCCCTTGAGTGTGAGGTGCCCGCCAGCGCCGACGTTGAGGATGCGGAAGTAGTCGGCAGTGGCCTCGCGACCGATGGTGGTGTGTTCACCCTTGAGGGTGATGTGCTCGGTGATCACCGGGAGGCCGTTGCCGTCCTGGTTGCGAGTCAGGGTGTAGGTGCAGCCCCTGGCCAGCTCCAACACGCCGCCGTTCTCGTTGTTGGCGAACGTGATCGCCTGGATCAGCTTGTCGGAGTCGCACGGGATCTGCTTGGTGCGGTCCTTCTCGTCGTCCTTGCCGTCCTTGCCGTCCTCGCGGTCCTTGCCATTCTTGCCGGACCGGTCGTCGAAGCCGCTCCAGTCGTCGCCGCTCCAGTCGTCGCCGCTCCAGTCGTCGTCCTGACCGCCGTCGTCCTTGGCGCCGCCCTTGTCCGCGCCGCCGTCGTCGCTGGCGTTCTGCCGGTTGGTCGACGGCTGCGCGTCCGACACCTGGTCGGCCTTCGGCTTGTCGTCCCGAGCGGCGACGCCGCCGAGGGCCGCCAGGCCGACCACGCCGGTCAGCCCGGCTACGCCGGCGACCCAGAGCGCTCGCCTTCGCCGTGTTGGCGGAGCCGTCGAGGCCCCGCCGTCGGTACTCGTTACGTCGTTGGACATCAGAGCCTTCCGCCCTTTCCTGCTACCAGACGGGATCGCACCGCCCCAGGCGCCACGACCAGCTACAAATGGGTTGTAGCCTCTGATCCACACCGTATGAGAACCATCTTCGCGATGCGGACTTATCCGAGACAACCACGCATTTGGCGCAGGTCAGGCGAGGGCGGCCATCCAGTCCGGGCCGGCAGAAAGGGCCCGTGCAGCGCACACACCGAACGGTGCCGGCCCCCTCGGCGGATCACGACAGAAACCCCTGGCCGCCAGCCCCTCAAGAAGGGGCGGGCGGCCAGGGGTGGGCGGGCCAGGGAGCGGGGCTTGATCCGTCAGCCCCGGCAGAACAGACGGCTCAGCCGGGCAGGCGGGGGCCGGCTTCGCGCTGCTCGGCCAGCCAGGTCTCCACCTCGTCGGAGGTGCGGGGCAGCCCGGCCGACAGGTTGACCGCGCCCGTCGCGGTGACCAGCACGTCGTCCTCGATCCGGATGCCCACACCGCGCAGCTCGGCGGGGATTAGCTCGTCCTCCGGCTGGAAGTACAGACCGGGCTCGACGGTGAGCACGTAGCCCTCGCCCAGCGCGCCGTCGCGGTAGGTCTCCTTGCGGGCGTTGGAGCAGTCGTGCACGTCGATGCCGAGCATGTGGCCGAAGCCGTGCAGCGTCCACCGCCGGTAGACGGTCGACTTCTCGTCCATCGCCTCGTCCACGCTCACCGGCAGCAGACCCAACTCGGACAGGCCCTCGGCGAGCACCCGCATGCAGGTCAGGTGGACGTCCTTGAACTTGACCCCGGGGCGGATGGCCTCGATGCCGGCCTGCTGCGAGGCGTACACGATGTCGTAGACCTGGCGCTGTAGCGCGGTGAACCGGCCACTCACCGGCAGGACCCGGGTGACGTCGGCGGTGTAGAGGTTGCGGCCCTCGACGCCCATGTCCATCAGCAGCAGGTCACCCGGTCGGGTGGCGCCGTGGTTGTGCACCCAGTGCAGGATCGTGGCGTGCTCGCCGGCACCGACGATCGACCCGTACCCGACGTCGTTGCCGTCGTGGCGGGCCCGCAGCGCGAAGACGCCCTCCAGCAGCCGCTCGGAGACCGCCCGGTCGGCCGGCAGGATCCGGGCGACGTCCTCGAAGCCGCGTACGGTGGCGTCGATCGCGTCCTGGAGTTGGCCGATCTCCCACTCGTCCTTGACCAGCTTCATCTCCGAGATGGCGATCGCCAGCTCGCGGTCCCGGGCCGGCTGGCCCTCGGCGCGGGGCCCGTCGTACTGGCGGACGGCCGCGTCCACCTGGGCGTCGAAACCGCGCAACACCCGGGTACGCCCCGGAGCCAGGTCGGCTAGCGTCGCCTCCAGGCCGGTCAGGTCGGCGGTGGGCAGGCCCAGCTCGGTCGACTTCTCGCCGAGGGTGTGCCGCCGGCCCACCCACAGCTCGCCGTTGCGGCTGCGGAAGAACTCGTCGGTCTCCCGGGAGGACCGGGGCCGCATGTACAGCGTCGCGTCGTGCCCCGAGCCGTTCGGGCGCAGCACCAGCACGCTGTCGGCGTCGTGGTCGCCGGTCAGGTAGGCGAAGTCACTGCCCGGCCGGAACGGGTAGTCGGTGTCGTTGGCCCGGACCTTCTCGGTGCCGGTGGGGATCACCAGGGTCTCGCCGGGGAAGGCCGCCGAGAGGGCCGCCCGCCGCTTGGCGTAGTTGGGCGTCTCCGGGCGGGGCGTCACGGGAAGTGCGGTGTCGCTCCAGCCCTGCCGCATGAAGGACAGGAACGCCTCCGGGAAGTCCGGATCGTGCGATTCCGTACCGTCCGTCGGCGTACCGTCGGTCTGTCCCTCGGTCATTGCGCCGCTCCCTCCGCTTCGTTGCTGGTCCCGACGGTACCGCGCGTCCGGTTGGCGGTGACGCCCCCTGTGAGTCGGGTGGATCGACGGACGGCTGCGAGGGCCGACAGCGCGCGTGGAAAGATGGCCACCATGTGCGGACTTCTGGCCTTCTTCAGCGCGAACGGCAACGCCGCCGCGCATCGCGACCACATCGCCGGAGCGTTGGAATGCCTGCACCACCGCGGCCCCGACGAGACAGGGGTCGAGGTGGTCGGCGACGCCTCCGGCCGGTACGCGGACGGCGTGTTCGCCCACAAGCGGCTGGCCATCATCGACGTCGCGTCGAGTCACGAGCCACTGCCCTACGCGAACGGCCGTTACCTGCTGACCTTCAACGGCGAGATCTACAACTACATCGAGCTGCGCGAGGAGCTGATCAGAAACTTCGGTGCCCAGTTCGCCACCGCCGGTGACGGCGAGGTGATCGTCGCGGGCTACCACTTCTGGGGTGAGCAGGTGCTCACCCGACTTCGGGGCATGTTCGCCTTCGTCATCTGGGACCGGCAGGAGCGCCGGGCGTTCGGTGCCCGCGACTACTTCGGCATCAAGCCGATGCACTACCTGGAGACCGCCGACGGCCTCTACCTGGCCTCGGAGAAGAAGGCGCTGCTGCCGTTCGCGCACAGCAACTACCAGGGCGACGCGGGCGTCGACACGGCGAACCTGAGCCACTACCTGACCCTGCAGTACGTCCCCGAGCCCGGCACCCTTCACAAGGGCATCAGCCGGATCGGCTCCGGGGAGTACCTGAACTGGACCCCGGGCGGCCGGATCGACGTGCGCCGGTGGTACCGGCCGGTGTTCCGGCCGGCGCCGGTCGACGACGAGCAGAAGCTCTACCACGAGATCCGCGAGACGCTGCGGGAGAGCGTGCGCATGCACATGCGCTCCGACGTGCCGGTCGGCTCGTTCCTGTCCAGTGGCATCGACTCCACAGCGGTGGTGGCGCTGGCGCGGGAGTTCAACCCGAACATCCTGACCTTCACCGTCGGCTACGACGTGCCGGGTTACTCGGAGATCGACGTCGCCCAGGATTCGGCCCGGCACCTCGACGTCACCACGATTCCCACCAAGATCGGTCCGCAGGACATGATCGACGCGCTGCCGAAGATCGTCTGGCACCTGGACGACCCGGTGGCCGACCCGGCGCTGGTGCCGCTCTACTTCGTGGCCAAGAAGGCCGCCGAGCACGTCACCGTTGTGCTCTCCGGTGAGGGCGCGGACGAGTTCTTCGGCGGTTACACGATCTACCGGGAGCCGTTGTCGCTGGGCACCGTCAACGGTCTGCCCGGCGGTGTGCAGAAGGGGCTGCGCGCGGTCTCCAAGGCGATCCCGCAGGGGGTCAAGGGCAAGAGCTTCCTGGAGCGTGGCACCACTCCGATCGAGGAGCGTTACTACGGCAACGCCCGGATGTTCACCGAGGAGGAGAAGCAGCACCTGATGCGCCGCTACGACCCCTCGGTGCGCTACACCGACGTCACCGCCCCGATCTACGCCGAGTGCACCGAGCTCGACGACGTCACCAAGATGCAGTACGTCGACCTCTACACCTGGCTGCGCGGCGACATCCTGGTCAAGGCCGACCGGATCTCGATGTCGCACTCGCTGGAGGTGCGGGTGCCGTTCCTCGACCGTGAGGTCTTCGACGTCGCGGCGAAGATCCCGGTCGATCTGAAGCTGCCGCCGCGCTCCGACGCCACCAAGTACGCGATGCGTCAGGCATTGCAGGGTGTCGTGCCGCCGGCCATCGTCAACCGCAAGAAGTTGGGCTTCCCGACCCCCACCCGGGTCTGGCTGCGCGGCGAGATGTACGAGTGGGCCCGGCACGTGCTCAGCACCTCGGGCGCGGGTGACCTGCTGGACCTGTCGTACGCGCTGCGGCTGCTCGACGCGCACAAGCGGGAGGAGGCCGACCACTCCCGCAAGGTGTGGACCGTGCTGATCTTCTGCATCTGGCACGCGATCTTCGTGGCCAAGACCCTCGACCCGGGAATCCAGCGCAACCAGTCCGCCCTGCTCACCAAGCCAGTGGTCGGCTCCATGGTCCGCTGACCCCTGCCCCACCCCGCAGACCCCTGCCCCACCCTGTTGACCCCTGCCCCACCCTGTTGATCAAGAGGTTTGCGTCATCCGGAGCGTTTCCGGTGACGCAAACCTCTTGATCATTTCAGGGTGAAGCAGGTGGTGGTGGTGGTGGGTGTTAGCGGCGGGCGCAGGTGACTGTGGGGAGCCCGTTGGTTCCTGTGGAACTCGCTAGGAAGCCGAACGTTGTGGTGCCGTTCGGTGCGACTGTGCCGTTGTAACCGACGTTCGTCGCCGTCACCGTCGAGCCGGACGATGTCTGGGTGGCACCCCAGATCTGACTGATCGCCTGCCCGTTGGGCCAGGTCCAGTTCGCTGTCCAACCGGAGAACGGCGTACTGCCGTGGTTCATGATCGTGACATCGCCCTGGAAACCGCCCTGCCAGGTGCTGGACACCTTGTAGGTGGCCATGCAGTCACCGCCGGACGGCGGCGGGGTGGTCGGGTCGGTCGGCGGATCCGTCGGGTCGGTCGGCGGATCGGTCGGCGGATCGGTCGGGTCGGTCGGCGTACCGCCCGGGCCCACACCGGTGACCTGGCCGCTGCCGCCGTCGAAGGTCACGTCGGAGCAGCCGAAGAAGTTCTCCTGCGAGTCCGAGCGGACCCAGCGGGAGTAGATGATGTGCCGGCCACTCTTCCCCGACGGCAGGTTGCCGCTGAAGTAGTAGTGCCCGTCGTTGCTGCCGACCGAGCCGCGCTGCGGCGGGTTGGTCACCGTCAGGAACGGCTCCTCCAGGTCACTCCAGGCCAGCGCCCGGGTCGGGCTCCAGCTGTTCTTGGTGACGTAGAAGTAGAACGTGCCCGGGTGGTGCGCCCAGTTGCTGTACTTGAAGTCCAACCGCGCCCCGGCGGTCAGGTGGGTCAGCGGCCAGTCGGTGCGCGGCAGGTCGTAGCCGCGGAAACCGGTTGCGCCGCCGCTGCACAGTTGCCCGTCCGGGATGAAGCCGGTGGTCCGGCCGCCAGCGTCGGAGCGCAGCACGCTGAACCAGTTGTACAGCGAGTTCGCCCCGCTCTGGGCCACGGCCGCGGAGCAAGCAGGGTTGTTCGGCCTGATCTCACCGGTCTGGCTGCGGCCGTCCTGCCAGCACAGGTACGTGCGGCTGCCCGGCGTCATCGCCGCGCCGTGCGCGGCGGCCGGCTGAGGGTTGGACGCCAGGGCGACTGCGCCCAGCGCGAGGGTCGTGGCCGCGGTGAGCAATACGGCCATACGGGAACGGTTCACGGGTTCTCCTGACTCGCGAGGGGCGCTGGCTGAGCCGCCCCGCCGCAATCGGGTGGGATGTGGCGTGATCGCCTCGCTGTCGTGAGCGGTGCGACGATCACGGCGACGTGCCCCGGCGGAAAACAGCCAGTGGACGTGCGCCGTCGACGGTCCTGTCCGGGACCGGTGCCCTCGCGTCTAACCAACCCGGCAACCGGGGGGCGCCCGCAGCCCTCGCACCGCCCGGTATGCGTCATCCCATCACGCCGGGCGGCCGAGCGCAATAGGCATTCCTCGATGCATGAGAACACCCGCCGGTCGTCGTTGAACGCCATATCCTGCGTACGGGGAGCGGGAACGGAGAGGCGGCAGCCGGTGCCGGACGTGTTCGACGAGGTGCACCGCCGGTGCCGCGACGGCGAGCCGGTCGCGCTGGCCACAGTGGTGGCCACCTGGCACTCCGCCCCGCAGCCACCCGGTGCCGCCATGGTGGTCGCGACCGACGGCACCGTCACCGGCAGTGTCTCCGGAGGCTGCGTCGAGGCGGATCTCTACGAACGGGCCCGTCGTGTGCTCGACACCGGCCAACCCGAGCTGTGCCGCTACGGGATCGGCGACGACGACGCGTACGCCGTGGGCCTGACCTGCGGCGGCATCCTCGACGTGTTCGTGGAGCGCGTCGACGCGAGCGCCCTGCCGGCTCTGGACGCGGTCGCCGCAGCCCGCCGCAGCGGCCGCCCGGCGGCGATCGTCACCTGCGTGGCAGCCGACGCCAACGACGATCCACCCGCCGATGCCGGCACGTCTCCGGGCGCCGGACCGACCGACCCGGCCCGACGGCGTGGCCGTCGGCTGGTGCTGACCGGCCAACGGTCCGTCGGCTCGCTCGGCGACGACCGGCTCGACGACGCCGCCAGTGCCGACGCTCTCGGGCTGCTCGCCGCCGGACGCAGCGGCATGCTCCGGTACGGGTACCACGGGCAGCGCCGAGGCGGCGGCGTCAGCCTCTTCGTGACCGCGTACGCCACCCCGCCCCGCATGATCGTCTTCGGGGCGATCGACTTCGCCGCCGCGGTGGCCCGGATCGGCGCGTTCCTCGGCTACCGGGTCACCGTCTGCGACGCCCGGCCGGTCTTCGCCACCGCGCGGCGCTTTCCCGAGGCGGACGAGGTGGTGGTGCAGTGGCCGCACCGCTACCTGCGTACCGAGTTGGCGGCCGATCGGCTCGACGAGCGGACGGTGCTGTGCGTGCTCACCCACGACCCCAGGTTCGACGTGCCGTTGCTGGAGCTGGCGCTGCGCCACCCGCTGGCGTACGTCGGCGCGATGGGCTCACGGCGCACCCACGACGAGCGACACAAGCTGCTGAGCGAGGCGGGGCTCAGCCCGGCGCAGCTCGCCCGGCTCGCCTCCCCGATCGGGTTGGATCTCGGTGGTCGTACCCCCGAGGAGACCGCCGTGAGTGTGGCCGCGCAGATCGTCGCGGCCCGGTGGGGCGGTACCGGCCGCCCCCTCGCGGTGCTCGACGGGCCGATCCACCAGCCGGGGTAGCGCGCACGTCGGTGCCTGGCCTTCGGCGCCCATCGGGGCGCGCGCTGTGCCAGCCTGGTGCCACGGAGATCGGCTCGGCGACCGGCGGCCGGTGGCGACGACGAGAGGATCGGCATGGGATACGCGGTGGTGATCGGTGAAGCGCTCGTCGACCTGCTCGACAGCGAGCTCGACGGGGAGCGGGTCTACCGGCAGGCCATCGGCGGCGGGCCGCTGAACGTCGCCGTCGGGGTGGCCCGACTCGGCGGTGCGGCACAGTTCGTCGGCTCGCTCGGTGACGACGCGCTGGGCGGCCGGATCCGCGACTTCCTCACCGCTGCCGACGTCGGGGTGGCAGGTGCGATCACGGTCCCCGCGCCGACCACGCTCGCTGTGGTCACGTACGCCGGGCCCGAACCGGACTTCCGTTTCTACGGCGAGCCGGCCTCCTACGGACTGCTCGGCCCCGACGATCTGGACCTGGCGTTGCTGGAGGGTGCCGACGTGCTCTACTGCGGCTCGATAGTGCTGCTCCGACCCGACACGCTGGCGGCCGCCCGCCGTGCCTGGTCGCTCGCCCCCGGCCTGCGGGTCTTCGACCCGAACGTCCGCCCTCGGCTGCTGAACGGGCCGGCCGCGCTGGAAGGGCTGCGCGAGGTGGTGGCCGAGTTCGCCGCCGGCGCGCACCTGGTCAAGCTGAGTGCCGCCGACGCTGTGCTGCTCTATCCCGGTGAGCCGGTCGAGGGGGTGGCGGCGTACCTGCGGGAGTTGGGGGCGGCCACCGTGGTGGTGACGCTCGGCGCGGCCGGTGCGGTGCTGGCCGCCGCCGACGCCGACCCGGTCCGGGTGCCCGCCCCCAAGGTTACCGCGATCGACGCCACCGGCGCTGGTGACTCCGTGATGGCCGCGCTGATCGCCGACCTGCTCCGCGACGGCGAGCCGGCGGTCCCGTCGGGCTGGGCCGACCGCGTCGCCTTCGCGCTGCGGGTCGCCGGCCTGGTCTGCGAATCCCCGGGCGGTGCCACCGCCATGCCCACCCGCACCGCCGTCCAAAACCGCTTCAACACCTAACCCCCCCGCCCCGCCCCGCCCCGCCCCACCCCCACCCCCACCCGCGCGTCGATCTTGCAGTTTCGGTCGACGTTTGGTCCGCTTTGCTCGCCTTTGACGGCGCAGAAAGTGCAAGATCGCGGCAGCAAGGGGGGCGGGGTGGGGCGGGGAGCGTTGGTTGACCTCGGGGTTTGTGAGCGTTAACATCGACGAATCACGATGGAAACGTGGGCATCGTCGGGAGGCTCTGATGCGGGTGGTTCTGGTACCTCTGGTGTTCCGCCGCGTCGCGGCCCTTTTGGCCCTGCTTCTCGTGGCCGCCGGGATGGTCGTCGCCGACCCGCCGGAGCGGGCAGCCGCGTGGGACAACGGGGTGGCCGACACCCCGCCGATGGGGTGGAACAGCTACGACTCGTTCAACTGGAGCGTCACCGAGGCCGACGTCCGGGCCAACGCCGACTACATGGGCACCAACCTGCGGCAGTTCGGTTGGGAGTACGTGGTGATCGACTGGGCCTGGTACTACCCCGGTCGGCACAACAACAGCCCCAACCAGGACGCGAACCTGCAACCCCGGCTCCGGATGGACGCCAACGGACGGCTGCTGCCGGACACCACCCGGTTCCCCTCCGCCGCCGGTGAGAACGGGTTCAAGCCGCTCGCCGACTACGTCCACGCGAAGGGGCTGAAGTTCGGCGTCCACCTGATGCGCGGCATTCCCCGCCAGGCGGTCGCCGACAACGTCCCGATCCTCGGCACGACCTGCCGCGCCAACCAGATCAACAACACCACCACCGCGAACTGGCTCAACCTGATGTGGGGCCTGAACATGTCCAACCCCTGCGCGCAGACCTACCTGGACTCGATGTTCCAGTTGCTGGCGTCCTGGGGGGTCGACTACGTGAAGGTGGACGACATCGCCGCCCCGACGTACCGGCAGTCGGAGGTCGAGGGATACCGACTGGCCATCCAGCGCAGCGGCCGCCCGATGGTGCTGAGCCTGTCGCCCGGCCCGACCTCGCTGGCCAGCGGCGCACACGTCCAGGCCAACGCGCACATGTGGCGGATCGTCAACGACCTGTGGGACAACTGGTCGTCGGTGGACGCGCTCTTCGACCAACTGCGCAACTGGACCCCGTACCGCACCACCGGCGCCTGGCCCGACGCCGACATGATCCCGATCGGCCGGCTCTCCAAGTACGGGCCGGTCGGCTCGCCGCGATACTCCAACCTGACCCCCGACGAGCAGCGCACCCTGATGTCACTCTGGGCGATCAATCGGGCACCACTGATGTGGGGTGGCAACCTGGTCGAGAACCGTGCCGCGGAGCTGGCGTTGATGACCAACGCCGCGGTCATCGGGGTCAACCAGAACAGCGCTAACAACCGTCAGCTCTACGGTGGCAGCCGGCAGGTGTGGGTCGCCGACGTGCCGGGCAGCGACGATCGGTACGTCGCCCTGTTCAACCGGGACGGCAGCGCGGGGCAGGTGTCGGTGAACCTCGCCGACCTCGGAATCGGAGCGGCCGCCGTGACCGACCTGTGGTCCGGCGCGGCCCTCGGCACGGTGACCGGCACCCTCACCCGGTCGCTTGCGGCCCACGGTTCCGGGCTGTACCGGCTGACCCCGGACACCACTGTGCCGGTGCCGACCACCCACACCCTCGCCGCGCGGCACAGCGGCAAGCTGTTGGACGTCTACAACAACGCGACCACCGACGGTGCCGAGATGGTGCAGTGGGCCGCGAACGGTCAGCCCAACCAGCGGTGGCGCTTCCAGGACGCGGGCGGCGGCTACCAGACGGTGGTCAGCGTGCACAGCGGCAAGTGCCTCGACGTCAACGGTGGCGCGACCGCTACCGCGGACGGGGTCCGCGTGATCCAGTGGGGCTGCAACGGCGGCACCAACCAGCAGTGGCGCGTACAGGATGTCGGCTCGGGGTACGTGCAGCTCGTCGCCCGGCACAGCGGCAAGTGCCTGGAGGTGCTCAACGCCGCCACCACCGACGGTGCCCGCCTGGCCCAGTGGACGTGCGGCACCGGCACCCACCAGCAGTGGCGGCGTACCGCGGCGTAGAACCGGGTTAGCCCGTGCCGGTCAGTTCCTGGTAGCCGCGGTGGGCGGCGACCAGGGCCGGGCGGGCCCCGAAGGGTGCCTCGGCGGCCACCCGCTCCGGCGGGGCGCTGCCGGTGTGCCCGGCCCGGATCAGCCAGGCCAGCTTCGCCAGCTCCGCGTGCTGGGCCCGGACGAAGTCGACGTCCACCGGGTCGCCGTGGCCCGGGATCACCACGGTGCGCGCGGTGGTCAGCCGCAGCAGGTCCGCGACCGCGTCCGGCCACTGCAGGGGGTACGAGTCCTCGAAGGCGGGCGGGCCGCTCTGCTCCACCAGGTCCCCGGCCACCAACACGTCGGCGTCCGGCACGTGAACCACCAGGTCGGCCTCGGTGTGCCCCCGCCCCGGGTGGCGCAGCAGCACCCGTCGACCACCCAGGTCGAGGACCGTCTCGACGTGCACTGTGTGCGTGGGGGCGAGCAGCGGGGTGTCGGCCAGCTCGGCGGCGAGCGCCGGGTGCTCCGTGCGCAACTCCTCGTACGCCTCCCGGCGCAGCCGCTCCGGCTCCTCGCGCAGGGCGGCGGCGGCCAGGTCGTGCGCGTACACCGGGCGGGGTGGGTCGCCGGCCAGGACGGCGTTGCCGAAGCAGTGGTCGTAGTGGTGGTGGGTGTTGACCAGCGTCAACGGACGGTCGGTGACCGCCCGGACGGCAGCGGCCAGCTCGGTGGCCTGGGCGGCCGAGGAGAGCGTGTCCACCAGTAGCGCCTCGTCGTCGCCGACGACCAGAGTGACGTTGACCCGCAGCAGCGGTTCGGCCAGCACATGCACCCGGTCGGCGACCTCGACGAAACCGGCGTTCACGACGCCCGCCCGGCCCGTTCGACGAAGCGTCCCCGGTCGACCAGGATCCGGTCCACCCGGCCCCGAGCCACCGTCTGGTCGCCGTCGCTGACAGTGACCTCGAACGACAGCCGGCGACCGTCGACGGTCGCCAGCAGCGCCTGCGCGCGGACCGTCCGGCCGACCACTGTCGGCGCCAGGTGCTCCAACTCGACCCGCGTGCCCACTGTCGTCGAACCGGGCGGCATCCCGGTCGCCGTCGCCGCGACGGTGGCCGCCTCGGCCAGCGCCAGCACCCGGGGAGTGCCCAGCACCGGTACGTCACCGGAACCGACCGCCTGGGCGGTGTCCGCGTCGGTGACTGTCAACTCGATCTGGGCGGTCAGACCCGGCGCGAAGGCCGGCTCGGGCTGCTCCTGCATGGTCGTCAGCCTAGGTGCTCGCTGGACGCGACGAGCACGCGCCCGACGATCCGGGCGCGACCACCCCCGACGTGCAACGGGTGGTCCCCGTCCGTCGATGCCGTACCCGTCGTTAACCTTGACCACGATGGCCGTCGTGACTGACCCCCAGCCCCCCGCCCGGACCGACCCGCCCGCGTCCCCGGACGGGGGTCGTCGGCGCGTCGTCGCCATGACCGTCTGGGCGGTCGCCTTCGTCGGTGCGTGGCTGGGCATCGGGCTGCCCACCGATCCCGCGTACGCCTTCGTCTGGATCTGGCTCGCGACCATCGCCTGGAACAGCGAACGGCCGTGGCGTAGCCACCTGCGCTTCGCCCGGGACTGGGTGCCGGTGGTGCTGCTGTTCGTGATCTACAACCTCTCGCGCGGGTTCGCCGACAACGGGGCCACGCCGCACGCGATGGAGTTGATCGTCGCCGACCGGTTCATGTTCGGCTGGGCCACCGGGGGTGAGGTGCCCACCGTCTGGTTGCAGCAGCACTTCTACCACCCGCAGGTGCACTGGTGGGATGTCGCCGCGAGCTGGGTGTACTTCTCCCACTTCGTGGTGGCGCTGGCCGCCGCCGCTGTGCTCTGGCTGCGCGACCGGCACCGCTGGGCCGCGTACATGAGGCGGTGGGGTTTCCTCTGCGCGGCCGGCCTGGTGACCTACTTCATCTACCCGGCCGCCCCGCCCTGGTGGGCGGCGCAGAACGGCCTGCTCACCGAGGTCGCCCGGATCTCGACACGGGGTTGGAAGGCGTTCGGCATGCACGGCGCCGGAAACGTCCTCAACGCCGGTCAGATCGCCTCCAACCCGGTCGCCGCCATGCCGTCGCTGCACACGGCGTGGGCGTTGTTCGTGGTGTTGTTCTTCCTGACCGCCACCCGTCGTCGCTGGTGGCCGCTGCTGCTCGCGTACCCGCTGGCGATGACCTTCACCCTGGTCTACTCGGGTGAGCACTACGTGATCGACGTGCTGGTCGGCTGGGCCTACGTGGGGCTGACCTTCCTGGTGGTCGGTCTGGCGGAGCGCGGCTGGGCAGCGTGGCGCGTCCGGCACCCGAGCGCCAAGTCGGAACCGGCCACGGAACTTCCACCGACGCCCACCGACCCCCCGCCCGGCGAGCCCGAGCCCCCCACACCAGGGGAACCGGACACCACCACCCACCCCGCGATCCCCGCCGACCGCTAACTCCCACCCCGCCCCCGGAGTTGGTGTTCAGCGCAGCACGGGTTCGTCGGGTGGTAGCGACCGCACCTCGGGCCTGAGGCGACGGGTGAGGCGATTGATGCCGGCCATGGCGGCGGCGATCACCGTGATGAGGATCGCCAGCGGCAGCGGCTGACCGTCGAAGTGCCGCATCGCCGCATTGGAGAGCAGCGGGTCGGGGACGAGCCATCCGGCGATGAAGCCGGAGAGTCCGACACCGATGATGACGGCGGGCCGGTGGCGGCGGACTGCGAAGGCGGCTCCGACAGCGACGGCGGCGGCGGTGAGGATCCCGATGACGGTCGGCACGGCGTCGGGAACGTAGACCCCGTGGCGCCCCCACTCTCCGGTGCCCTTCCAGGCGAGGATCCCGAGCGGGACGAGGGCCCACCAGAACAGGCGCGGCCGGGGCACGGCCCACCGCTCGCGGGCGGCGATCGCGAGCAGGACGAGGGTCAGGGCCGGTGGGGCGGCGGACGCCACGAGTTGCTGGCCGGGGTTGATTCCCAGGCCGGCGCCGCTGACCACGTCGATGACGAGCCAACCTACGGTGGCCGTCAGGAATATCGCCTGCAGGGTGAGGGCGGTCCGGGTCGCGCCGCACAGCCAGGCGATCAGCGGTGCGAGGGGCAGCAGGCCGAGAGCGACAAGCTGCGGCCAGCCGGCGATGACGGCCGACATGTCGGTGGCGAGGACGGCACCGGTGAACAGATCCAGTGTGTGACCGGCGGGCTGGGTTCCGGCGGCGACGAGCAGGGCGGTGAGCCCGGTGGTCAGGGCCGTGGTGGTGACGGGCGTGGTGAGTCGCAGCCGGATCGCCAGGGCGATGATGTGCAGTGTCTCGTGTCGGCTGGGGCGCTGGCGGCCGTCGTCGAGGTCGAGCAGCAGCCCGAGCAGTTCCTCGCCGCGGGTGGTGCGGTGCGTGGCCGGCAGCAGGCGCAGCAGCCGCCGATATCGTCGTTCCAGGGGGCTGATGTCCGGGCTCATCCGATGGCCCCGAGGCGCGGGGCGTTGCGGGCGGCACGCTTGTTGAGGCGCTCCTCGGCGAGCCGGACCGCGGTGGCCATCCGCTGGCTCTCGTTGCGGATGGCGTCTGCCCCCGCGTCGGTCAGTTTGTAGAAACGGCGCAGCCGGCCCTTCTCCACCTCGTCGTGGTCGGGGGCGATGAGCCCCTGGGTGACGAGGCGGTCGAGGGCCCCGTAGAGCGTGCCGGCGCGTAACCGGATCCTGCCGTCGGTCATCTCGTCGACCTCTGTCACCACCGCGTAGCCGTGGCGGGGTTGGTCGGCGAGGGCGGAGAGGATCAGGAACGTCTGCTCACTGATGTCCATGGGCTATATATACCGCACGACGATATATATAGCAATGACGTCGACCGTGGCGGGTCAGGGTTGGGTGCGGGCCTGGTGTGCTCTTTCGGTCAGGTCGGCCGCCAGGGCCCAGGCCTCTGCCAGGTCGCGGTCCTGGGCGGTGGCGCCGGAACCCCCTGCGGTGTCCGCGTGGACGGTGGCCAACCCGAGACGGCGCTGGAGGGGCCCCTGGACCACTCGCACGCTCTGAATCCGGGCGTACGGCACGATCACCAACTGCCGGGTGAGCCGCCCGGACCGGGTGGCGAACACCCGCTCGAACAGCCCCGCGCCGAACGCGGTACGGCCCAGCGGGTGCAACCAACGGGTGCGGTGCGGCGGCGGGCTCAGCGTGAGCGTGTCGAGGCGTACCCCGGGAAGCACCTCGGCGACGATCATCGTCGCCGTCGGCAGGTCGCCGACCGGCAGCAGCCGATCGGGCCGGTTGCGGTCGTCGGCCTCCGCGACGGAGTAACCGGCCACCTCCAGCCGTAGCCGCAGCCAGCCCTTCATCCGCCACAGCAACGGCCAGGTGGCCCGCACGGTCTGCACCCGCTCCAGGGGCACGGTCTGCGCCCGCGTCTCCAGCAGGCCGTTGTGCACCCGCAGCGTGCCGCCGTCGCGGGCCAGCCGGAAGTTCCAGTCGTCGAGGACCCGGCGGATCGGTTGCAGCAGCACACCCGCCATCGCGGTCAGGGTGCTCGCCACCGCGACGAACGACCACGAACCGGCGGTGAGGAACTGCACCACGACGAAGGCCACACCGAACGGGAGCAGGAACGCCTGCGGGGTGAGTAGTTGGCTGATCAGCAGGTTCTGGTTGCGTACCGCGTGCAGTGGCCGGCCCGGCACGGCAGCCGGTGGCGCCGTCGCACCCGGGGCCACCGGGGTCGCCGCGTCGCCGGGCGCGGGCTGCTGCGCCACCCGCCCGGCCAGCGCCAGCAGGCGCTCGCGCAACAGTGCCGCGTCGGCCACCCCGAGGTACGCCAGTGGCGCCTCGGTCTTGCCACCGCCGACCACTTCCAGGCGCAGCTCGGCCAGGCCGGTGAGCTGGGCGAGCAGCGGCCGGACCACCTCCACGGCCTGCAACCGTTCCAACGGGATGGCCCGGGTACGCCGCCAGAGCAGCCCCTCGTACACCCGTAGTTCCCGGCCGACGACGTGGTAGCCAGTGTTGTACCAGCTGATCACCGACAGCACTGTCGCGCCGAGCGCCAGCACCGCCACCATGGCGGCGAACCAGCCGAAGCCCACCCGGGACAGCGTCGACCAGGACAGCCCGGCGATCACCACGACCAGGGACTTGGCGCCGTGCAGCACCGGGCTGAGCGGGTGCAGTCGTTGCCGGGGCTCGCCCTCGCCGCCGCCCGGCGGTGCCGGCCACGGCGCGGGCGTGCCGGGCGGCATCGGCCCACCAGGTGCCACGCCGGTCGGCACCGGCCCAGGCGCTGCCGCGCCAGCGAATGCCGAGTCAGCGGGCAGCGCCGGCCCCGGTGGCGTCGGGCCGGTGGGTGGCACGGTGCTCGGCTCGGCGGGCCCGTCGCTCATCGGAGCGGCCCTCGGCGCGGCCGGCGGCTGCCCGCGCGGGCGCTCACAGCCCCTCCGCCCGGTCCTCGCCGAGCGCTGTGAGTCGATCGCGCAGCCGGGACGCCTCCGCCGGACGTAGCCCGGGCACCCGGGCGTCGCTCGCCGCCGCCGCGGTGTGCAACTGCACGGTGGCCAGGTCGAAGGCGCGCTCCAACGGCCCGGCGCTCACGTCGACGAACTGCATCCGCGAGTACGGCACGATGGAGAGCCGGCGGACCAGCAGCCCGTGCCGGACCAGTAAATCGTTCTCCCGCTCGGCGTACCCCCAGGCGCGGACCGCGCGGACGATCGCGACGGCCCGCCACGCGCCGAGCACCAGCACGACGGCCACGGCGAGCCCGAACAACCAGTGACCGCTGAGCGCCCAGCCGACACCGGTCACCGCCAGCCCGACGGCGACCACGATCGCCAGCCGGATCAGCTCCACCCAGATCAGGTCCGTGGAGATCGGCTGCCAGTTGACAGTGTCCGGCCAGGGCTCCAACGGACCCCGACCAGCCGGCGCAGCCGTCAGCAGCGCGCCGGGGTCGGGCGGCAGGAGGCCCGGGGACGGCAGGTCGGGAGCGCGGTGGTCGGCGGCTGGTGCCGGCCGGTGACCGGGCGGCAGTGCGCCCGGTGGCAGCGGGGCGGGCGTCGAGACATCCGGCGCGGTGGGCTCCGGGCCGAGCGTGCCGGGTGCCGGGAACGCGCCGGGCGGCGGGTCGACGCCGGGCGGTGCGGTGGCCGGGGTGGGCGGCCAGGACGGGGAGGTGGGGCCGGGGGAAGCCGGAGGGTCGCCGCTCACAGGTCGAGCGTAGGCGATCCGGGCACCGGAGTGACGGCACGCAGGAAGCCTCGAGCGTCGAGGAAGTCACCGAGGCTGCCCCGGTGGGAGTCGCAGGCCAACCAGGTCTTGCGCCGATCGGCGTCGTGCAGGCGGGGATTGTTCCACTCCAGCGCCCAGACGGCGGCGGACCGGCAGCCCCGGGCCGAACAGATCAGGGCCTCGTCGGTGGGGGAGGGGATGCTCATCCCGGCCAGTCTAGGGCGGCGGGATGGAAAGTTTGAGCGCCGGGCGACCACGGGGGGAGCCGCCCGGCGACGGGGTGAATCGTACACGCGGCGGGCCGGTCCGTGCACACCCGCGATGCGTGAATCGGCCGCTGGGGACGGCGCTGTCAAAATCGGCTTCTCCCCACCTCGACACTCAGCAAGGCGTGCGAGTCTTGATACCGCACGAGCCGCGACGACCGACAAACGCTGTGGAGGACCGGTGGCCCAGCCGACCATGCCCGACGCCCCGACGCCGAACGGAGCGGCACCTGCCCCGGTGACCACACCCGCGCAGGACGCCACCCTGCTGGAGAAGGGCCTGTTCGAGATCAAACGTGTGATCGTCGGGCAGGACCGGATGGTGGAGCGGATGTTCGTCGCGCTGCTCGCCCGCGGTCACTGCCTGCTCGAAGGCGTGCCCGGGGTGGCCAAGACCCTGGCGGTGGAGACCCTCGCCAAGGTCGTCGGTGGGTCCTTCGCCCGGGTCCAGTTCACCCCGGACCTGGTGCCCGCCGACATCATGGGCACCCGGATCTACCGGCAGTCGAGCGAGAAGTTCGACGTCGAGTTGGGCCCGGTCTTCGTCAACTTCCTGCTCGCCGACGAGATCAACCGGGCACCGGCGAAGGTGCAGTCCGCGCTGCTGGAGGTCATGAGCGAGCGGCAGGTGTCCATCGGTGGGGAGAGCCACCGGGTGCCGGACCCGTTCCTGGTGATGGCCACCCAGAACCCGATCGAGCAGGAGGGTGTCTACCCGCTGCCGGAGGCGCAGCGGGACCGGTTCCTCATGAAGATCGTGGTGGGCTATCCGACCGACGCGGAGGAACGGGAGATCGTCTACCGGATGGGCGTGGCCGCGCCCGAGCCGACAGCGGTGTTCGACACCCCGGAGCTGATCGCCCTGCAACGCAAGGCGGACCAGGTCTTCGTCCACAACGCGCTGGTCGACTACGCGGTCCGCTTGGTGCTGGCCACCCGGGCCCCGGCCGAGCACGGCATGCCCGACGTCGCGCAACTGATCCAGTACGGGGCCAGCCCGCGTGCCTCGCTCGGTCTGGTCCGGGCCACCCGCGCCCTGGCGCTGCTGCGTGGGCGTGACTACGCGCTGCCGCAGGACGTGCAGGACATCGCACCGGACATCCTGCGGCACCGGTTGGTGCTCAGCTACGACGCGCTCGCCGACGACGTGCCCGCCGACCACATCGTGCAGCGGGTGATGTCGACGATCCCGCTCCCGGCGGTCGCTCCCCGGCAGCAGGCCACCCCGCCGTCGATCGCGCCGCCGCCGGGCGCTGGCTGGCCCGGGCAGCGCCCGTGACCTCACCCACCCCTCGTCCGGCCCCCCTCGGCGACCGTAGCGAGGCCGTGTTGTCCCGGCTTCAGCTGCTCGTCACCCGTAAGCTCGACGGTCTGCTGCAGGGCGACTACGCCGGCCTGCTGCCCGGACCGGGCAGTGAGGCGGGTGAGTCCCGGGAGTACCGCCCCGGCGACGACGTGCGCCGGATGGACTGGCCGGTCACGGCCCGGACCACCACACCGCACGTGCGGCGTACGGTCGCCGACCGGGAGCTGGAGACCTGGCTCGCGCTGGACCTCTCCGCCAGCCTCGACTTCGGGACCGGTCAGTGGCTCAAGCGGGAGGTAGTGGTGGCCGCCGCGGCCGCCATCACCCACCTGACAGTGCGCGGGGGCAACCGGATCGGCGCCGTGATCGGTACCGGTGGCGGGGCGTCCGCGCCGGCGCGACGGTGGCGGGGCGGACCACCGCCGGCCGGCCCCGGGGTGCTCACCCGGCTGCCGGCCCGCTCCGGGCGCAAGGAGGCGCAGGGCCTGCTGCGTGCCGTCGCCGGCACCGCCATCCAGCCCGGCCGTGGTGATCTGGGCGCCCTGATCGAGATGCTCAACCGTCCGCCCCGTCGTCGTGGGGTGGCAGTGGTGGTCTCGGACTTCCTCGCGCCGGCCGAGCAGTGGGCGCGGCCGATGCGCAAGCTGCGCGTCCGCCACGACGTGCTGGCGATCGAGGTGGTCGATCCGCGTGAGCTGGAGCTGCCCGACGTGGGCGTGTTGCCGGTGGTCGACCCGGAGAGCGGTGAGCTGCACGAGGTGCAGACCGCCGACCCGCGGCTACGGCAGCGCTACGCCGAGGCCGCCACCGCCCAACGGGCCGCTATCGCCGCCGCCCTGCGCGGCGCTGGCGCGGCCCACCTGCGTCTGCGTACCGACCGAGACTGGCTGCTGGACATGGTGCGATTCGTGGCCGCGCAGCGGCACGCGCGTACCAGGGGGACGACACGATGATCCGTTTTCTGCAACCGTGGTGGCTGCTGGCTGTGCTGCCGGTCTTCGCCCTCGCCGCGTTCTACGTCTGGCGGCAGTTGCACCGTCGGGCGTACGCGATGCGGTTCACCAATGTGGACCTGCTGCGTACTGTCGCGCCGAAGGGCCTGGGCTGGCGTCGGCACGTCCCGGCGACCGCGTTCCTGCTCTGCCTGCTGGTGCTGGCCACCGCGCTGGCCCGTCCCGCCGTGGACACCAAGGAGCCGCTGGAGCGGGCCACAGTGATGCTCGCCATCGACGTGTCGTTGTCGATGCAGGCCGACGATGTGGCGCCGAATCGGCTGGAGGCGGCCCAGGAGGCGGCCAAGCAGTTCGTCAGTGAGTTGCCGGAGAGCTACAACCTGGGTCTCGTGTCGTTCGCCAAGGCGGCCAACGTGCTGGTGCCGCCGGGCAAGGACCGGGACGCGGTGACCAGCGCCATCGACGGGCTGGTGCTGGCCGAGGCGACAGCGACCGGCGAGGCGGTGTTCACCTGCCTGGAGGCGATCCGGTCGGTGCCGACCGATGGCGCGGCGGGCATTCCGCCGGCACGGATCGTGCTGCTCTCCGACGGCTTCCGGACCTCCGGTCGAGCGGTGGAGGAGGCGGCGGCAGCCGCGCAGGCAGCGAACGTTCCGGTCTCCACCATCGCCTTCGGCACCGACACCGGCCAGGTCGACATCGGCGGGCAGTTGCAGCGGGTGCCGGTGGACCGGTTGGCCCTCGCCGAGCTGGCCGAGACCACCGAGGGTTACTTCTACGAGGCGGCCTCGGTGAGCGAGCTGAAGCAGGTCTATCAGGACATGGGCAGCTCGATCGGGTTCCGCACCGAGCCGCGGGAGGTGACCCAGTGGTACGCCGGGGTGGCGTTGCTGCTGGCGCTCTGCGCGGGCGCGTTCAGTCTGCTCTGGTCGTCCCGGATGCTGTGAACCGGTGCGCCGGCGGCGGGCGACGACCGCCGCCGGCACCAGCACGAGGCAGCGTCAGCCAGCGGTCGGCGACCGCGGACGGCCCGGAGCGGTCAGTGACCGCCACCGGCGAGCACGAAGACGATGGCCACCCAGACGGCGGCGAGGGTGAAGCCCAGCGGGGCGACGTAGCGGCTCATGACGGCTCCGGGTGGCGGCTGGACGGTCCGCGTGCGGGGGCGGACCGCAGGGGGTGGGGACGCGCACACGAAGTCGTGACCGGGCGGCTCCCGGCGACCGCCCGGGATCGGGCGGCGCGGCACACTCACCTCGGCAGGCGCCGAGGTGGTGGGGAGCGGAGCGGGGTCAGCTCACCAGACTGAGTCGTGGCTCAGCGGGACTGACCATCGGCCCGGCCACGACTGGGAGGATCGCTATCTCGCACAGCGATCACCTCCTGCAAGTCGGGCGGGCCGGAACGTCGATGATCGTACACCTGCGGTGCCGACGGAACGCACTCGGCCGACCGGCTGGCGACCCCTCCACCGCCCGGTTGGCGACGCCGCTCGCCACCAGCACGTACGCCTTCGGGTGACGAGCGCGGCTGCCCCACCCGCACCACACTGACCAGCACCACGGCGAGCAGTGGCAGCCAGCAGCAGCGCGCCAGCACCCACCCCGGGCCGTCCGGGGCGGTGTGCAGACCGGGCACTGCCAGCCCGCCGCGGGCGGTGAGCGCTGTCACCGCCACCAGTACCGGCTGGTGCCACAGGTAGATCCGGACGGCGGAGCGGTTCACATCGGTCACCGCCCGGCCCGGCAGCGGCCGGGTCAGCAGCCGGTGCAGTGCCGGCCGGGCGAGCAGTCCCAGCCCGACCTGGGTCACCGCCAGCGCCACGACCAGCAGCGACGGTGGATTCAGGTTGGACACCCCGGCCCCGGGCACGCCGACCGCGCTCACCGGGTAGCCCAGCGCCAGCAGCGCCGCCAGCGCGACCGCCCCACCGGCCGCCAACGTGCCGCCCGCCCGCCGGCCGTCCAGCCGCCCGTCGGCGTGCGCCACACCCAGCAGGTACGGCACCGACCAGGCCGCCAGTACGGTGACCGGGGGCAGGTCGGTGCCGGCCGGCAGCAGCCGGACGGCCAGGTCGACAGCGGCCACCACGACCACCGCCGGTGCCCCGCACCGCGCCACCCCCCACCGGCGTACGACGACGCGCAGCGGGCCGGTCAGCGCGACCAGGACCACCAGCGGTAGCAGGAACCACAGCGGGCTGACCGCCAGCCGCAGCGCGACGGCGAGCGTGTCGTCGGAGGTGCCGACGACTGTGGCGGCGAGCAGCACCGCGGCACCGACACCGAGCAGCGCCACGGTGGGCAGCAGCAGCCGGCGCAGCCGCCCGGCCAGCCAACCGCCCGCGCCGCCGGGGTAGCGGGCCAGCGACCGGGTCGAGCCGAACCCGGCGGTGAAGAAGAACAACCCGAGCGTCTGCAACACCCAGGTCACCGGGGCCAGGTCGGGCAGAGCGGTCAGCGGACTCGCCTGGTGCAGCCCGCCGTCTCCGGCCAGCACCAACCCGGTGACCAGCCAGTGCCCCAGCACCACACCGCCGATGGCGTACGCCCGCAGCGCGTCGACGGCACGGTCCCGGCTCATCGGGCGTCCCCGATCCGGTCGGTGTCGACGCCGCCCAGCACGACCGCCGCCACCGCTACCAGCGCGGAGCTGCCCGGCGCGAGGTAGCCGTCGTGTCCCGCCACCCCACCCACCGGCAGCGCTCGGGCGCCGAACGCCGGATCGCCGGGTCGCCGGCCGAAACCCAGGCCGGGCAGCCGCACCGGCGGTACCCGACGGATCCAGTCGGTCGGCGCCTCGGCCGCCCAGAACCGGCGTCCGCCGGGCAGGTCGTCGGCGCGCTGCACCCCGGCGCCGACGCCGCCGAGGCTGACCACGTCGGTGACCTGGGTCGGGGCGTCCGCCGCCGCCAGCGACACCACCAGCGACCCGTAGCTGTGCCCGACCAGGGTGATCGTCGCCGCCGGACGCCGCCCGGCCAACTCCCGCAGCAGCGTGGCCAGCCCGGCCGCGCCACGCCGGGCGCTGACGCCGCCGGCGGCGGTCAACACCCCGTCGGGCGGGTCGTAGCCGAGCCAGGCCAGCACCGCGACCCGCGCCGCCGGGTCGGTCGCCAGCAGTTCCCGGTAGAGCTGCCCAGCCTGCACCGCCGGCGCCCGCCGGGCCACCCCGCCCAACCCCCTGTCGAAGTCGGCGAGGGTGCTGCCGACCCCCGGCACCAGCACCGCGATCCGGTCCGCGTCGGCGAGGTCGCCGAAAACCTCGACAGCGCGGCCGTCACCGCGCTCGTCGAACAGCAGGAACCGGCGTCCGTCGGCAGCCCAGTCCGCGTACGGGGGGCCGGCCGCGCGCATCGCCGCCGCCATCACCGGGTACGCCTCGACGAACCCGGCCGCCGTGGCCGGCTCGGGTCGGGTCGGCAGAACCAGGTTCACGCCGAGCAGCGCGGCCATCGCCACCCGGCTGGCACCTCGTCGTCGCATCACGGTCTCCCTCCGGAATGTCGTCCGGAGGGAGAGTGCGCCCAGGGGCGGGGCCCGGTCGTCAGCCCGCAGAGCCGTTGCCGGGCTGGCTCCACGGGGCTACTCGCCGGCGGCCACCAGACCCGTCTCGTACGCCAGCACCACTGCCTGGGCCCGGTCGCGCAGACCCAACTTGGCCAGGATCCGCCCGACGTGCGTCTTCACTGTCTGCTCGGCCACCACCAGGTCACCAGCGATCTCCGCGTTGTTGCGGCCCCGGGCGATCAACCGCAGCACCTCGGTCTCGCGCGGGGTGAGCCCGGCCAGGTCGGTGGGGCGCGGGCGGCGGCGGTCCGGACGGTTCGCGAACTCGGCGATCAGCCGGCGGGTGACCCCCGGGGCGAGCAGCGCGTCGCCGGCCGCCACCACCCGCACCGCCTGCACCAGGTCGGCCGCCGGGGCGTCCTTGAGCAGGAACCCGCTGGCCCCGGCGCGCAACGCCTCGTACACGTAGTCGTCCAGGTCGAAGGTGGTGAGGATGAGCACCCGGGGTCGCTGCGTCGACCGGTCACCGAGCAGCTTGCGGGTGGCCTCCAGCCCGTCCATGACCGGCATCCGCACGTCCATCAGCACCACGTCCGGGTCGAGGTGGCGGGCGGCGGCCACCGCCTGCGCGCCGTCGGCGGCGTCCCCCACCACCAGCAGGTCCGGTTGGGCGGCGAGCAGCGCGCCGAAACCCTGCCGGACCATCGCCTGGTCGTCGGCGATCAGCACCCGGATCATCGGTCCCCGCCCTCCGCGTCGTACGGCAACTCGGCCGCCACCGCGTAACCCCCGTCGGGCAGCGGCCCGGCGGTGAACGTACCGCCCAGCGAGGTGGCCCGCTCCCGCATGCCGGTCAGCCCGTGCCCGGGGCCGCCGTCGGCGGTCGGTCGGACGTCGGCCGGGGAGTTTTCGACGCGTACCTCCAGACCGGACCGGCCGGCGCGGACGGTGACCCGCACCGCGGCGCCGGCCGCGTGGCGGGCCGCGTTGGCCAGGCCCTCCTGCACGATGCGGTACGCGGCCAGCCCGACCGGCGCGGGCACCCGGTCGTCGTCCACCGGCTCGACGTCCACTGTGACCGGCAACCCGGCCCGGCGTGCCGCGTCCACCATCGCGCCCAGGTCGGTCAGGTCCGGCTGCGGCGCGGTCTGCGGCCCGCTCGTCTCGCTGCGCAGCACCCCCAGCAGCCGCCGCATGTCGGTGAGCGCGTCGCGGGCCGACGCGGCGATGGCGACAAACTCCGCGGCTGCCGGGGCCGGCACGTCCGTCAGCCGGTACGGGGCGGTCTCCGCCTGCACCGCGATCAGCGACATGTGGTGGGCCACCACGTCGTGCAGCTCCCGGGCGATCCGGGTGCGTTCCTCCAGCACCGCGCGGCGCTCCTGCTCCCGTTCGCTCAGCTCGGCCTGCGCGTCGAGGGCGTGCCGGGACAGCCGGTTGCGCCGGATCAGGTCGCCGACGATCGCCAGCGCGCCGACCAGCAGCAGAACGGGGACCCGGTTGTCGGGGTGGACCAGGGTGAGCACCGGCACGGTGCTGATCGCCACCACCCAGACCAGCACCGGCCGGTCGACCCGTGCGACGACCACCGCCAGCACCGCGACCGACCCGAGCGCCAGCGGCGGGGTCCACGGCCAGGCCTGGTCGTCCGGGGCGTTGAACGTGCAGATCAGCAGGGCCAGCACCGTCAGCCGCCAGGCCAGCAGTGGACGCCGGGGCAGCGCCAGCAGCGGCGCCACCGTCATCGCCGCGAACAGCAGCGCGATCGGTGGCGGCAGGCCCCAGTCGCTCTCCACCGTCAACGTGATCAGGAAGAGGCCGAGCGCGGCGAGCAGGCCGGCCGGCGCGGCGTAGCGGGCCGGCCCGGGCCAACGCGCCAGCAGCGGCCGTTCGGGCCGGACGTCGGGGCCGAGCACTGTCTGCCGCAGGGCCCGCACTGCCACCGCGATCGGATGCCGGTTCACCACCCGCAGGCTACGGGCCGACCCCGCCACGAGGCGTGCCACCAGGGGTTGATCCCGGTGTCGTACCCCAGTGTGACGCGACTCCCGTTAGCGCTTACCTGCCGGTAACGCCTAGGCTCCGACGCGTCCGTGCTGACCATTCGCAAGGGGGAACAGTGGCCCGTACCGTGCTGGTGACCGGGGGCAACCGGGGAATCGGCCTGGCCATCGCGCAGGCCTTCGCCAAGCAGGGCGACCGGGTGGCGGTCACCCACCGCAGCGGCGAGGCGCCCGACGGGCTGTTCGGCGTCCGCGCCGACGTCACCGACGCCGCCTCGATCGACGCCGCGTTCGCCGCCGTCGAGGCCGAGCTGGGTCCGGTCGAGGTGCTGGTCGCCAACGCCGGCATGACCGCCGACACGCTGCTGCTGCGCATGACCGAGGAGCAGTTCACCGATGTGGTGAACACCAACCTCACCGGCGCGTTCCGGGTCGCGAAGCGGGCCTCCGGCAAGATGCTCCGCGCCAAGTGGGGCCGGATGATCTTCATCTCCTCGGTGGTCGGCCTCGCCGGTGGCGCCGGGCAGGTCAACTACGCCGCCAGCAAGGCCGGCCTTGTCGGCGTCGCCCGCTCGATCACCCGGGAGCTGGGCAGCCGCAACATCACCGCGAACGTGGTGGCGCCCGGCTTCATCGACACCGACATGACCGCCGGCCTCACCGGCGACCGCAAGGCGGAGATCCTCAAGTCCATCCCGGCGGGCCGGATGGCCAGCCCGGACGAGGTCGCCGCCGTGGTCACCTGGCTGGCCTCGGACAGCGCCGGGTACGTCTCCGGCGCCGTCATTCCGGTCGACGGCGGCCTCGGCATGGGCCACTAACCCTTTTGACTACGGAGGAAATCAGCGATGTCCGGACTGCTCGCCGGTAAGCGACTGCTCGTCACCGGTGTCATCACCGACGCCTCGATCGCCTTCTCGGTGGCGAAGCTCGCTCAGGAAAATGGCGCGCAGGTCGTGCTCACCGGCTACGGCCGGCTCTCCCTGGTCGAGCGGATCGCCAAGCGGCTGCCCGAGCCGGCGCCGGTCATCGAGGTGGACGTCACCAACACCGAGCATCTGGCCGGCCTCGCCGACCGGGTACGCGAGCACGTCGACGGCCTCGACGGTGTCGTGCACTCGATCGGCTTCGCCCCGCAGAGCTGCCTCGGCGGCGGCTTCCTCGACGCGCCCTGGGAGGACGTGGCGACCGCCCTGCACGTCTCCACCTTCTCGTACAAGTCGCTGGCCATGGCGGCGCTGCCACTGATGTCGCCCGGCGGCGCGGTGGTCGGCCTGACCTTCGACGCGACGAAGGCGTGGCCGGTCTACGACTGGATGGGCGTGGCCAAGGCCGGCCTGGAGTCCGCGTCCCGCTACCTCGCGCTGCACCTGGGCAAGCAGGGCATCCGCAGCAACCTGGTCGCCGCCGGGCCGCTGCGCACCATCGCCGCGAAGTCGATCCCCGGCTTCGACCAGTTCGAGGAAGCCTGGGCCGAGCGTGCCCCGCTGGGCTGGAGCCTCACCGACCAGGAGCCCGCCGCTCGGGCCTGCCTGGCGCTGCTCTCCGACTGGTTCCCGGCCACCACCGGCGAGATCGTCCACGTCGACGGCGGCTACCACGCCATCGGCTCCTGACGCTGTGCCGTGACGCTCCCTGGTCACCGTCCGCGTGATCTACGCGTCCGGACCAGGGGGCGTCGCCGGGACGTCCCGGCCGAGGGGCAAGAATGACCCCATGTCGTACGACGCGGTGGTGCTGGTGTCCTTCGGCGGTCCCGAGCGGCCCGAGGACGTGATGCCGTTTCTGCAGAACGTGACCCGGGGCCGGGGTGTGCCTCCCGAACGACTGGTCGAGGTCGCCGAGCACTACCAGCACTTCGGTGGGGTGTCCCCGATCAACCAGCAGTGCCGTGACCTGCTGGCCGCCGTCCGCGCCGACTTCGACGCGCACGGTGTCGACCTGCCCATCTACTGGGGCAACCGCAACTGGGACCCGATGCTCGCCGACACCGTGACCCAGATGCGCGACGACGGGATCACCCGGGCGTTGGCCTTCGTCACCAGCGCGTACGGCGGCTACTCGTCCTGCCGGCAGTACCAGGAGGACATCGCCGCAGCCCGTGCCGCGGTCGGCCCGGACGCCCCGGTGATCGAGAAGCTGCGTCAGTTCTGGGACCACCCCGGCTTCGTCGAGCCGCACGTCGACGCCGTCAGGGCGGCGCTGGGCCAGCTCGACCCGGCGAAGCGGGACACCACCCGGCTGGTCTTCACCGCCCACTCCATCCCCACCTCGATGGCGGCGAACGCCGGCCCGCACGGCGGCCGGTACGAGGCGCAGCTACACGAGACCGCCCGGCTCGTCGCCGCGGCCGCCGCACCCGACCTGGCGTACGACCTGGTCTGGCAGAGCCGCTCCGGCCCGCCGCAGGTGCCGTGGCTGGAACCGGACATCAACGACCACCTGGCCGCCCTCGCGCAGGGCGGCACCACCGGTGTGGTGGTCAGCCCGATCGGGTTCGTCTCCGATCACCTGGAGGTCGTGTGGGACCTGGACACCGAAGCGCTGGAGACGGCGAAGCAGCTCGGCCTGGACTTCGTCCGGGCCGGCACGCCGGGCACCGACCCGCGCTTCGTGACCATGGTGCGTGAGCTGGTCACCGAGCGGACCGACCCGGACGGCGCGCAGCTGCGTCGCCGCCTGGGCGAGCTGCCCTTGTGGGACACCTGCCCCACCGTCTGTTGCGTGCCGACCCGTCGCCCCTGACCTCTGAGGATCATCATGCATGACCGTAAGCCCGTGCAGAGTTGGCTGACCGACATGGACGGCGTGCTGGTGCACGAGGGCCAGCCGGTGCCCGGCGCGCCGGAGTTCATCAACCGGATGCGCGCCTCCGGCAAGCCGTTCCTGGTGCTGACCAACAACTCGATCTACACACCTCGGGACCTGACGGCCCGGCTCAGCCGGATGGGGCTGGACGTGCCGGAGGAGTCGATCTGGTCCTCCGCCCTGGCCACCGGCCAGTTCCTCGCCGACCAGCGGCCGGGTGGCACCGCGTACGTCATCGGTGAGGCCGGACTGACCACGGCGCTGCACGCCGTCGGTTACGTGCTGACCGACTTCGCCCCCGACTATGTGGTGCTCGGCGAGACCCGCACCTACAGCTTCGAGGCGATCACCAAAGCCGTCCGCCTGATCAACGACGGCGCCCGGTTCATCTGCACCAACCCCGACGTGACCGGCCCGTCCGTGGAGGGCGCGCTACCCGCCGCCGGCTCGGTAGCCGCCATGATCTCCAAGGCGACAGGGGTCGAACCGTACTTCGTCGGCAAGCCCAACCCGATGATGATGCGCTCGGCGCTGAACACCATCAACGCGCACTCGGAGAGCACCGCGATGATCGGTGACCGGATGGACACCGACATCCTGTGTGGCCTGGAGGCTGGGCTGGAGACGATCCTGGTGCTCACCGGGATCAGCAGCCGCACCGAGGCGGAGCGCTACCCGTACCGCCCGTCGCGGATCATCAACTCGGTAGCGGACCTGCTCGACGAGATCTGACCAGCCCCGGTCGCCCCTCGTCCCTCGTCCCTCGGCCCTCGGCCCGCCGCGCGGCCGTGTGGTGCCGGCGCTGGTCGGGGCGGTGCTGGTCGGGCGGCGCTTGCTTGATCGTGCCGCGCTGGCGCTGGTGGTCGCGCCGCGCCGGCGCTGATGATCGCGCTGTAACCAGGTTGTAGTGGTCACCGTCCCGTAGCAGGCCACTACAACCTGGATCGAGCACGATCATGGGCGGCGGGGCGGTGCCGTGGCGCTTGTGGCAGTGCCGTGACGCTTGTGGCGGTGCCGTGGCGCGGTCTGGTCAGGGGCGCAGGGGGGCGTTGCAGGCGGCCACCAGCGCCTGTCGGCAGGCTGCGGTGAGTGGCCGTAGTGCCGCGTCGCGTTGCTGTGCCTCGTAGTTGTTGATCGCGCCGCCCGGGGCGGCGTGCCCGGCCAACGCCAGCACCCGGTCGAGCACCGCGGCCCGGGCGAAGAGCCGGCGGGCCCGAGGGTCGAAGCCCGGTGGGAGGTCGGTGGTGCCGTCCGGGCGGCGGAGCGCGGCCAGCGCGCCGGCCAGCTCGGGCCGCCACTGGGCGACGTCGAGGCGGGTCAGCACGGCGGTCGTCTCGGCCAGCGCGGCGGCCAACTCGGCCTCCGCCTCGGCGGCGCCGGGCAACGAGAGTGACGCGGCGGCGGCGTTGGCCGGCAGCGGGTAGACCCGCCAGAGCACCGTCTCGAAACAGTCCCCGGAGCCGGAGGTGTGCAGCCGCACCTGGGGGATCAACCCGAGCCCGCCGGCGACCACCGCCTCGCCAGTGACCAGCGCCGCACCGGCGAAGTCGCCGGGGCCGGGCAAACCCCTCGGGTCGCCCGGCGCGGGCAGCACCAGGCGGATCTCGTCCGGGGAGAGCTTGGCCAGGGTGGGCAGCGCGGCGCCCAGCGGGACGTCGGTCCAGGTGCCCGGGGCGTCCGCAACGAGGTGTTCCTCGTCGCCGGCGATGGCGTCGGCGACCTCGTCGTAGGGCACCAACCCGGCGCGCCACGCGCGCACCCAGGCAACGAACCGGCTGGACCGGCGCGGCGCGAGTGTGGCCGCGCCCGTTGCGGGGGTGGACATGCCGAAAGGGTACGTGGTCACGACCGGCCCTGTCTCGGCTGCCGCTCCGGTCGCCCGGCCTGCCCCCAACTGCCCTGTTCGCCCCAATCCCCGCTCCCTGGCGCGGGTGTGTGGTCGGCGGTCGGAGGGCGGAGCGGTGTGTCGGGGGCCCGGGTGGGCGCGGGCTGGGTTTAGCGTGATCGACATGGCGGGGCGATACGGCGAGGACGTGTTGGCGGGCGACTGGCGACGGCGCAAGGTCACCCCCGAGGTGGACGCCGAACCGGATCTCGTGGTCGAGGACGCCGACTCCGGGTTCTGCGGAGCGGTGGTGGGCTTCGAGGCCGGCGCTGTGGTGTTGGAGGACCGGCACGGTAGACGGCGCAACTTCCCGCTGCTGCCGGCGGCGTTCCTGCTCGACGGCAGCCCGGTGACGCTGCGCCGCCCGACCCGCGCCCCGGTGCCGGCGGCCCGTCGGCGGACCGCGTCCGGTTCGGTAGCCGTGGACAACGTCCGGGCCCAGGTGGCGAAGGCCAGCCGAATCTGGGTGGAGGGCATCCACGACGCCGCGCTGGTCGAGCGGATCTGGGGCGACGACCTACGGATCGAGGGCGTGGTGGTCGAGCCGTTGGACGGCATCGACGCCCTCGACGCCGAGGTGCGCGACTTCGGCCCCGGCCCGACCCGACGACTCGGCGTGCTCGTCGACCACCTGGTGCCGGGCAGCAAGGAGAGCCGGATCGTCGCCCGGGTGAACTCGCCGCACGTGCTGGTGACCGGGCACCCCTACGTGGACGTGTGGCAGGCGGTCAAGCCGGCCGCGTTGGGCATCGCTGCCTGGCCGGTGGTGCCGCCGGGGCGGCCGTGGAAGGAGGGGGTCTGCGCGGCCCTCGGTGTGGCCGAGCCGGCCGACATGTGGCGGCACATCCTGTCCCGGGTGAACAGCTTCGCCGACGTGGAGACCCCGCTGATCAACGCGATGGAACGCCTCATCGACTTCGTCACCGAACCGGCCTGACCGCCTGCTCCTCCGGGCCGCCCCCGTTGGGTCAGGGAACCTCGTCGGGGCTGCGCGTGAAGACGAACGTGGCGATGTCGACCGCTCGCGCCCGTCCGTCGTCGTCGCGCAGCACCGACAGGATCTCGCCGTTCTCCGGGCCGGAGCGTCCCCGCCAGCGGTCCGTCCCCTCGGCGGTGAACCGACTCACCCGCTCACCGCGTACGTGGGCCACCAGGTCACCCGCGTCCCAACTCAGGTCCAGCGACGTGCCCATCCACCACCAGCGGCCGGTCAGCTCGGCGAGTTCGGGATCAGGCGCGGCGGTGGTCGGCCGCCACGGCTGCGGGAACGCCGGCTCGGTGTCCAGCACTGTGGTCAGCAGTTGGCGGCCGAGCCCGGTGATCGGAAAGCCGTACGAGTTGGCGAAGCCGACCACCGCGGTTCGGGTGGGCCGGTGCACCATGAGGGCGGCCACGTACCCGGGCATCGAGCCGCCGTGCCCGACGTACACGCGCTCGCCGTCGCGGTAGAGCTCCAGCCCCAGGCCGTGTCCGCCGGTCCAGGAGTCGAGGTCGCTGATCACCACGGGGGCGCACATCTCGGTCAGCGTCTCGGCGGCCAGCACCGACGGGTCCGGGTCGGCCAGGAACGCGGCCCAGCGACCCAGGTCCTCGATCGTCGACCAGAGCTGGCCTGCGGGGGCCATGGCGCCGGTGTCGGTACGGGGTTCCTCACGCAACGTGCCGTGCCAGGGGTGGACGACGTATCCGCGGGCGTACGGCTCGGTGGCCGCGTAGGTGGTGCGGCGCAGGCCCAGCGGGGTGAGGATCCGTTCGTCGAGCAGGTCGGCCCACTGTGTCCCGGTGAGCCGTTCGAGCAACCCGCCGAGCAGCCCGTACGCCAGGTTGGAGTAGTGGTACGCGCGGTGCGACGGGTAGGCGATCTTGTCGGCGTCGACAGCGGCGAGCAGGGTGTTGAGGTCGACGCCCGCCGCCCGCTCCCACCAGTCGCCATCGGGTTCGCGTTGGATGCCGCTGGCGTGGCCGAGCAGTTGACGTACTGTGAGCGCGCCCACACCGGTACCCGGCAGGTGTTGCTCCAGCCGGTCGTCCAGGGCCAGTCGTCCGGCGTCGCGCAACTGCATGATCAGGGTGGCGGTCATCGTCTTGCTGATCGAGCCCACCCGGTACTGCAGGTCGACATCTGGGCGAGGGTGTTCGCCGGCGACTGCCACGTGCGCCAGCGTGCCGTCGCGGACCACGCCCAGCACCAGCGACGGGGTGTGACCGTCGGCCTGTGCCTGGGCGGCCCGGGTGTCGATCTGTCGGGCGGTCTCGGGTAACAGGGTCAACGGGATCTCCTCGGGTCGGGCCGCCGATTCGTGGTGTTTTGACGGGCCGGAAAGGGTCCCGCAGAGCCTACTGATCTTCGTGGGGAGGCCGCGCGTGCATTTGCGTGTCACGATCGGGGGGTGGACGCCGTGGTGTGGATCGTTTTGGGTGTGCTGCTGGCCGTCGCCGAGATTTTCACGACGACGCTATTTCTGATCATGTTCGGGGCCGGTGCGTTCGCCGCCGCCGGTGCGGCCGCCCTGGGCGCGCCGGTCGCCGTGCAGGCGCTGGTCTTCGCCGTGGTGTCGGCGTTGAGCCTGGTGGTGGTCCGGCCGGTCATCCGGCGGCACCGCCGCTCCGCGTTGGAGAGCGGTGAGCAGCCGTTCGGCGTGGAGGCGATCGAGGGCTCCACGGCGCTGGTGCTGGAACGGGTGGACGCCGAGCACGGCCTCGTCAAGATCGACGGTGAGTTGTGGAGCGCCCGGTCGTACGACACGACGCAGGTCTACGACCCCGGTCAACGGGTTCGGGTGATAAAGGTCCGGGGCGCGACCGCCCTGGTGTGGCAGGACGATGTTTCTTCCTCCGGCGAGCTGCCGGAATCGAGAGGGTGAACGGGATGACCTTAATCGGGGTGGTGGTGATCGCGGTGGCGTTGATCGCCGTGATAACGCTGGCCAAGGCGGTGCGGATCGTTCCGCAGCAACGCCAGGACGTGGTGGAACGGCTCGGCAAGTACAAGCGCACCCTCAGCCCCGGCCTCAACCTGCTGGTGCCGTTCATCGACGCGGTCCGTACCAAGGTCGACATGCGGGAGCAGGTGGTCAGCTTCCCGCCGCAGCCGGTGATCACCTCGGACAACCTGGTGGTCTCGATCGACACGGTCCTCTACTTCAAGGTGGTCGACTCGGTCCGGGCGACCTACGAGATCTCCAGCTTCCTCCAGGCCATCGAGCAGCTGACCGTAACCACGTTGCGTAACGTGATCGGTTCGCTCGACCTGGAGCGGGCGCTGACCAGCCGGGACGAGATCAACAGGCACCTCTCGGGTGTGCTGGACGAGACCACCGGCCGCTGGGGCATCAAGGTGACCCGGGTCGAGATCAAGGCGATCGAGCCGCCGGCCAGCATCCGCGACTCGATGGAGAAGCAGATGCGCGCCGAGCGGGACCGCCGTGCGGCGATCCTGACCGCCGAGGGGCACAAGCAGTCGGTGATCCTCACCGCCGAGGGTGACAAGCAGTCGGCGGTGCTGCGCGCCGACGGTGACCGGCAGGCTCGGATCCTCCAGGCCGAGGGTCAGGCGAAGGCGATCCGTACGGTCTTCGACGCGATCCACCAGGCCAACCCGAGCCAGAAGGTGCTCGCCTACCAGTACCTGCAGGCTCTGCCGCAGATCGCCCAGGGCAGCGCCAACAAGGTCTGGATCGTTCCGGCCGAGCTGACCAAGGCCCTGGAGGGGATGGGCGGCGCGCTCGGTGGGTTGAGCCAGATGGTGGGGGACCTGCCCGCTCCGGAGGCGGCCGAACACGCGAGCCAGGTGGAGCGCGAGGCCGCGGAGGCGGCGCAGGCCGCGGCGGACGCCGCTCAGCAGATCCACGACGAGGTACGCGTCGCCGAGGCGCAGGCCACCGGCGGCAACAAGCCGCAGGGGCTGCCGGCACCGGAGCCGGTGTCTCCGGCCAGCCTGACCGAGGACCCGGCCGACCAGCGCGAGCGCGGCTGATCCGGTACGCGGGCCGCCCGGTCGGCTAAATACGAGAAAGACTCATGGGGCGCTCCGACGCCTGCCACGATCGGTCCTAGGACGGGTGGTGACCAGGCAATCGGGGCGCCCCGGCGCGTCGGTGCACCGCTCGACGACGAGCGAGGTGACGCATGAAGGATCCGGCGAATCGGATGTGGTCCTCGGCCCCGGTGCCCGGCGCGCACGACCCGGTCGCCCCGCTGGGCTCCCGCCGCAGCGGTGGCGGTTTCGGCGTACTGCCCTTCGTCGGCGAGCCGACCCCGGGCGCCCCCGCCACGAACGCCAGTTGGGCCTTCTCGGTACGTCGGTTCGCACGAGCGGCGGTCTGGCTGCTGCCCGCGTACGCCATCCTCTACGGCGCGGTGGCGATGGCCAGCGACGGAGGGGTGGGCAACGACCCCTACCCGGCCGACGGCCAGGCGGTGTACCTGATCGGCTGGGTGGCAGCGGTCTGGCTCGGCCTGCTCGCGCTGCTGGCCCTCACCGGGCTGCTGGCCGCGACCCGCAGCCGCCGGGTGGCCGCCGCCGGACTGCTGGTCAGCATCGCCGGCACCGTGCTGATGCTGCCGTTCGCGGGATTCGAGGAGCAGACGCCGGTCTTCGGCGCCACCGCGCGGTCGCTGGTCCTGCTCGGGGCGACGTTCTACAGCGCGGGCTGGTTCCTCACCGGATGGGCGGTGGCCCGCTCGGGCACCTTCAGCCTCGGCGACGGCGTCATGCTGATCATCGCCGCGCCGCTGCTCGGTCTCGGCGGAGCCCTGATCGGCTCGTTGCAGACCTTCGGCGCGATCTTCGTGCTGATCGCCGGCATCGGCATCGGCTACCGCTCCGGCCGCCTGATGCCCCGCGAAACCGCCAGAGACGCCGCCATCGCCAGCCTAAGTACCCCCAACCCCTAACCCACCCACCTGCCTTAAGCCTCGCCTACTGGCCGGTGATCAAGAGGTTTGCGTCAGCCGAAGGCCCTTTCCTGACGCAAACCTCTTGATCACCCTGAACAACTGGTGCGGGGCGCGGGGTGGGAGTTGGCTGGTGGGTGGGCGTGAAGTTGCTGACAATCGCGGGGTGGGGGTGGTCGGTTGGCGGCTTTCATGGCAATCCTGGGGAGCATGGCCGCCCCCCGCTCGCCGCTGTCGCGGCTGTTCACAGTGCTGCTCGCCGGCGTGTTGGCCGGGCTTGTCCTGGCCGTCGCCGCGCTGCCGGGCAACCTGCTGCTCGGGCTCACCGCCCGCTCCGCGCTCGGGTCGTACGCCGCGTTGCCGGCCTCGCTGAAGACCCCCGCCACGCCGCAGCGTTCGTACCTCTACGCCAACGACGGCAAGACGCTGATCACCACGTTCTACGACGTGAACCGCACCGACGTCCCCCTCTCGGAGATCGCCCCGGTCATGCGGCAGGCGATCGTGGCGGCCGAGGACCGGCGCTTCTACGATCACGGTGGCGCGGACCTTCGCGGTCTGGCCCGGGCGCTGGTGGCCAACGTCAAGGGCGGCGGCACCGAGCAGGGCGGCTCGACGCTGACCATGCAGTACGTCCGTAACGTGCTCAAGACCGACCCCACGCGCACCGCCGAGGAGCGCGCCGCCGCCACCGATCCCACGGTGGGCCGCAAGATCCAGGAGATCCGGTACGCGAGCGCGCTGGACAAGAGCCTCGGCAAGGACGAGATCCTCGACCGGTACCTGAACATCGCCTACTTCGGCTCCGGCGCGTACGGGATCGCGGCGGCCAGCCAGCGGTACTTCGGCAAGCCCCCGGCGCAGTTGACCCTCGCCGAGTCGGCCCTGTTGGCCGGTCTGGTGCAGTCCCCGGACGCGTACAGCCCGATCAGCGGCGACAAGGACGAGGCGCTGACCCGCCGGTCGTACGTGCTGGACTCGATGGTCGCCACCAACGCGATCACCGCCGCGCAGGCCGCCCAGGCCAAGGCGGAGCCGCTGGCCCTGCACGCCACCGCTCAGCCCAACGGCTGCACCGCTGTCTCCCAGGGCCACGACGACTGGGGTTTCTTCTGCGACTACCTGCGCCAGTGGTGGCTGACCCAGCCGGCCTTCGGGGCCACCGTCGCGGAGCGCGAGCAGGCACTGCGTTCGGGCGGCTACACGGTGGTCACCTCGCTGGACCCGAAGATCCAGGCCACCGCGCAGCAGCAGGCCACCAAGGTCTACTCCTACGACAACAAGCGCGCCCTGCCGATCGCGGCGGTCCAGCCGGGCACCGGGCGGGTGTTGGCGATGGCGGTCAACAGGCACTACAGCCTCGCCGACAACCCGGCCGGGCAGGCTAACTACCCGAACACCGTCAACCCGCTGATCTCCGGCGGTGCCAGCGTCGACGGGTACCAGGCGGGTTCGACGTTCAAGCTGTTCACGATGCTCGCCGCGCTGGAGTCGGGCCGTACCCTCTCCACCGGTTTCGACGCGCCCGCCAAGCTGCCCACCCGGTACGCCGCCGAGGGGCCGGGCAGTTGTGACGGCCACTGGTGCCCGGCGAACGCCAACCCGGACTGGATGGACGGGTACCGGATGATGTGGGACGGCTTCGGCCGCTCGGTGAACACCTACTTCGTCTGGCTGGCCGAGCAGGTCGGCCAGGACAAGGTGGTCCAGATGGCGCAGCGGCTCGGCATCACGTTCCGCGCCGACTCGGACGCCGCCTTCGCCAAGAACAACGCCGCGAACTGGGGTTCGTTCACCCTGGGTGTGGCGGCGACCACCCCGCTGGACCTGGCCAACGCGTACGCCACGGTGGCCGCCGAGGGCACCTACTGCACGCCGGTGCCGGTGGTCTCCGTGACCGGCGCGGACGGCACGAAGGTGCCGGTGGGGCAGCCCTCCTGCAAGCGAGTGCTCGACGCCGACATCGCCCGTGCCGCGACCGACGCGGCGCGCTGCCCGGTGGGTCAGCAGTCGGCGTTCGGGCAGTGCAACGGCGGCACCGCCACCGGTGTGAACGACATCCTCGACGGCCGACCGGTGGCCGGTAAGACGGGTAGCTCGGAGCAGAACTCCACCGAGACGTTCGTCGGCTTCACCCCGCAGGTCGCTGTTGCCGGTATCGCCGCCAACCCGGACGACCCGGCCGACTCGGTGGGCTCGGCGGTGCAGACGAAGGTGATCGACGCGGTCGCCCGGGTCATCGCCACCGCCGTCAAGGGTCAGCCGGAGAAGGCGTTCGCCGCCCCGAGCCACGAGCTGGCCGGCGACCCGCACCGCCCGGTGGAGCGCCCAAAGGTCCCGGAACGTCGGCAGGACCCCACCACCGACGACCCCCGCTCAGCCCTCCAGCGCTGGCTAGACCGCCGAGGCTAACCCCCCGCCCCTCCCGCCCTCACCCCCGCGATCTTGCACTTTCGGTTGTCGACAAGCACTCGTTTGCCCCCTTTTGTCGGCGCAGAAAGTGCAAGATCGCGGGGCCGGGGCCGGGGCCGGGGCCGGGGCCGGGGCCGGGGGCGGGGCGGGGTTAGCGGTCGCGGCGGCGGGGGCGGTAGCTGGCCAGGGTGGCTGGCAGGCCGCGGCGGATGATTCCGGCCCAGTCGGTGTCGCCGCGCAGCACCGCCGCGGCGGTCTTGCGGGCCTGCTCGACGGTGAAGTGCGGTGGCAGCATCAGCTCCGCCGGGTCGACCAGGGCGTTGATCACCACCGGCCGGTCGGCGGTGAGCGCCCGGTCCCAGACGTCGCGTACCTGATCCGGTGAGTCGATCAACTCGCCGTGCAGCCCGAGCACTTCCGCCCACTGGTGGTAGGCGATGTCCGGCAACTGCTGGCTGTCCGGGAACATCGGCGTCCCCTCGGTGGAGCGCTGTTCCCAGCTGACGAACGCCAGATCCCGGTTGTTGAGAACCAGCACCACGAAGCGTGGGTCGGTCCAGCTGCGCCAGTACTTCGCCACGGTGATCAGCTCGTTGACGCCGTTCATCTGCATGGCGCCGTCGCCGATCAGCGCGACCAGCGGCCGGTCCGGGTGGGCGAACTTGGCGCTCAACGCGTACGGCATGGCGCCGCCCATGGACAGCAGCGTGCCGGAGAGGCTGGCCAGCATGCTGGGGCGTACCTGGATGTGTCGGGCGTACCAGGCGGTGGTGGTGCCGCAGTCGACAGTGAGCAGCACGTCGTCGGGCAGCCGTTCGTTCAGCGTGTGGAAGAGCAACTGCGGGTTGACCGGGTCGGCGGCCTGCTCGGCCAGGTCGTGTTGCACCTGACGCCACGCCGAGGTGGCCTCGGTGACCTCCGCCCGCCAGGCGGTCGGCCCGGGGCCGGGGCCCAGCTCGTTCAGCAACGCCCGCAGCGTGGGGCGGGCGTCGCCGGTCAGGTTCACCTCGGTCGGGTAGCGCAGCCCGAGCTGGGTGCCGTCCAGGTCGATCTGCACCGCGCGGGCCTGCCCGGGCTGCGGATAGAACTCCGAGTACGGCATGTTGCTGCCCACGATCAGCAGCCGGTCGCAGCCGCTCATCAGCTGCCAGCTCGGTCGGGTGCCGAGCAGCCCGATCGCGCCGGTCACCCAGGGTTCGCGGTGGTCGACGGCGGTGAAGCCGAGCAGCGCTGTGGCCACGCCGGCCCCGAGCCGATCAGCGATCTCGCGGACCTCGTCGCGCGCGCCGAGGGCACCCTGGCCGACCAGCATGGCCACCCGCTGCCCGCCGCGCAGCACCTCGGCCGCCCGGCGTACGTCCGCCTCGGGCGGCACCGTCGGCGTGCTGCTCGGCGCGTTGCTGGTCTGGTAGTAGCCGTGCGCGTGCGGCGGGTTCGGTACGGCCGGCTCGTCCTGGAGGTCCAGGGGCAGGATCAGGGCGGTGACGGTGCGCCGGGCCAGCGCCGTCCGGCACGCCCGGTCGACCAGGTGGCGTACCTGCGCCGGGTGGTCGAGCTGGGCCAGGAACGCCGCTGCCACGTCCTTGTAGAGGGCGAGCAGGTCGACCTCCTGGTAGTAGCCGCCGCCCTCGGCGGTGGTCGCTGTGTGCCCGACCAGGGCGACCACCGGCTGGTGGTCGAGCTTCGCGTCGTACAGGCCGTTGAGCAGGTGGATCGCGCCCGGCCCGCTGGTCACCAGCGCGCAGCCCAGCGGCCCGCCGCCGTACTTCACGTGCGCGGAGGCGGCGAAGCCGGCGGTCTCCTCGTGGCGGACCTGGATGAACTGGGCGCGGCCGTTGGTGCGTTGCAGCGCGGAGGTCATGCCGTTGATGCCGTCGCCGGGATAGCCGAAGTAGCGGCGGACGCCCCAGCTGAACAGTCGCGACACGATGTGGTCGGCGACGGTCGGACGCCGGGGCAGAGTGCCCGCTTCGCCCGCCGTGGTGTCGTCTGCGCTCACCTGGCTGGTCCTTCCCGTCGCGTCCGATGCCCGCCGGTCATTCCCCTTCTTCTTCGGACAAAACACCCCGCCGGACGGGCGTCGAAGCGCACTGCTCCGCGTCCGGCAGAATCGTCGGGTGCCCGTCCACCAGATCACCGACCCCGACGACGACCGGATCGCCGACTACCGAGCGCTCACCGACGTCGAGCTGCGCACCCGCTGGGAACCACCGCACGGCCTGTTCATCGCCGAGGGGGAGCTGGTGCTGCGCCGGGCGCTGCGCGCGGGCTACCCGGCCCGGTCGTACCTGGTCGACGCCAAGCGCGTCGACCAGCTCGCCGACCTGGACACCGGCGACGCGCCGGTGTACGCCGCGACCCAGGACGTGCTGCAACGGGCCACCGGCTTCCACGTACACCGGGGGGTGCTGGCGTCGTTCCACCGCCGGCCGCTGCCGACGGCGGCCGAGGTGCTCGCCGCCGCGCGCCGGGTCGTGCTCCTGGAGGACGTGAACAACCACACCAACCTCGGAGCGGTCTTCCGGGGCGCCGCCGCGCTCGGCATCGACGCGGTGCTGCTGTCGCCGTCCTGCGCCGACCCGCTGTACCGGCGCAGTGTCCGGGTCAGCATGGGTGAGGTCTTCGCGATGCCGTACGCGAAGCTCGACCGCTGGCCCGAGGGCCTGGACCAGGTGCGGGAGGCCGGCTTCACGGTGCTCGCCATGACGCCCGCGCCGGACGCCGTACCGATCCAGCGGTTGACCCCGGCGCAGCGTGAGCGGGCGGCCCTGCTGCTCGGCGCCGAGGGGCCAGGGCTCACCGCGGCGGCCCAGGCCGCCAGCGACGTGCGGGTGGTCCTTCCGATGCGGCGTGGCGTGGATTCGTTGAACGTGGCCGCCGCGGCGGCGGTGGCGTTCTGGGAGCTGGGCCGCGAGGATCCGCCTTTCGGCGGCGAGTAGACCCCTTCGGCTTGCATGGCCATGCGTTCTATTGCATAATTTTCCCCGTGTCCAAGGTTCTCACCTCCCTGCCCACCGGCGAACGTGTCGGCATCGCCTTCTCCGGCGGCCTCGACACCTCGGTCGCGGTCGCGTGGATGCGCGACAAGGGCGCCATTCCCTGCGCCTACACCGCCGACATCGGCCAGTACGACGAGCCCGACATCGCCTCGGTGCCCGGCCGCGCGCTCAGCTACGGCGCCGAGGTCGCCCGCCTGGTCGACTGCCGCGCCGCCCTGGTCGAGGAGGGCCTGGCCGCGTTGACCTGCGGCGCCTTCCACATCCGCACCGGCGGGCGGGCGTACTTCAACACCACCCCGCTGGGCCGCGCCGTGACCGGCACCCTGCTGGTGCGGGCGATGGTCGCCGACGACGTCCAGATCTGGGGCGACGGCTCGACCTTCAAGGGCAACGACATCGAGCGGTTCTACCGGTACGGCCTACTGGCCAACCCGATGCTGCGCATCTACAAGCCGTGGCTCGACACCGCCTTCGTCACCGAGCTGGGTGGGCGCAAGGAGATGTCCGAGTGGCTGCTCGAACGCGGCCTGCCCTACCGGGACAGCACCGAGAAGGCGTACTCGACAGACGCCAACATCTGGGGCGCCACGCACGAGGCGAAGACCCTGGAGCACCTCGACACCGGCATCGAGACTGTCAACCCGATCATGGGTGTGCGGTTCTGGGACCCGTCGGTGGAGATCCAGGCCGAGGACGTCACCGTCGGCTTCGACCAGGGTCGCCCGGTCACGATCAACGGCAAGGAGTTCGGCAGCGCCGTCGACCTGGTGCTGGAGGCCAACGCCATCGGCGGCCGGCACGGCCTGGGCATGTCGGACCAGATCGAGAACCGGATCATCGAGGCCAAGAGCCGGGGAATCTACGAGGCGCCCGGGATGGCGCTGCTGCACTACGCGTACGAGCGGCTGGTCAACGCCATCCACAACGAGGACACCCTGGCGAACTACCACAACGAGGGTCGCCGCCTCGGTCGGCTGATGTACGAGGGCCGCTGGCTGGACCCGCAGGCGCTGATGCTGCGCGAGTCGTTGCAGCGGTGGGTCGGCACGGCGGTCACCGGCGAGGTGACGTTGCGGCTGCGCCGGGGCGAGGACTACTCGATCCTGGACACCACCGGCCCGTCGTTCAGCTACCACCCGGACAAGCTGTCGATGGAGCGTACCGAGGACTCGGCGTTCGGCCCGTCGGACCGGATCGGTCAGCTCACCATGCGCAACCTGGACATCGCCGACTCGCGGTCGAAGCTGGAGCAGTACGCCTCCCTCGGCCTGGTCGGCGGCGGGAACCCGCAGCGGATGATCGGGGCCGCGCAGGCCGCCTCGACCGGGTTGATCGGCGCGATGCCCGAGGGTGGCGCGGAAGCCATCGCGTCCCGGGGCGTCGCCTCGGCGGAGGACGAGGCGCTCGACCGCGCCGCCATGGAGTTCGGCGTCGACTGACCCCTCGCGCCGGTGGCAAGTCGAGTTCCGGCGTCACGGACGGTAGCGTGGCGGCCGTGTTCCCTACCGTCCGTGAGGTCCTCGCCCTGGACCCGGTCCGCCACGGCGCGCCACGCGTCGTCGCCGGCGACGAAGGGCTGGACCGACCCGTCCGCTGGGTGCATGTCGCCGAGGTGCCGGACATCGCCACCCTGCTCGGCGGTGGCGAACTGGTGCTCACCACCGGCATCGGTCTGCCCGGGGACGACGCCGGGTTACGCGCGTTCATCGGTGATCTCGCCGACGTCGGAGTCTCCGGGCTCGTCGTCGAGTTGGGCCGCCGGTACGTCAGCGGTGTGCCACGGGTGATGGCCGCCGCCGCCGAACGGCGTGGGCTGCCCCTGGTGGAGCTGCGCCGGGCCACCCCGTTCGTCCGGATCACCGAGGCGGTGCACGCGCTCATCGTCGACGCGCAGCTCACCGAGCTGCGCGCCACCGAGGAGATCCACCAGCGGTTCAACGACCTGTCCGTCGAGGGCGCCGACGCCGCCGAGGTGATCCGCCAGGCCGCCGAGCTGTCCGGTTGCCCAGTGGTGCTGGAGAACCTGTCCCGGCAGGTGCTCGGGTACGACCCGGCGGGCGAGAGCGCCGAGCTGCTGCTGGACGGCTGGGAGCAGCACTCCCGGCGGATCCGCCCGGCCGGGCGGACCGCGTACGACGCGGACAGCGGCTGGCTGGTGACCACCGTCGGCGCTCGGGGGCAGGACTGGGGTCGGCTGCTGCTGCGCTGGCCGGCCAGCGGGGACGTGCCCAGCGCCCGGGCCGTTGAACCGGCAGCGGGCTCGCCGACCCGGCTCACCATCCTGATCGAGCGGGCCGCGTCCACCCTCGCGCTGGGCCGGCTGATCCGCCGCGACGCCGAGGGCCTGGAACGGCAGATCCACCGCACCCTGCTCACCGCGCTGCTGGACCACTCCCGTCCGGTGGACGAGGTGGGGCTGCGGGCCAAGGCGCTCGGCGTGGTGCTCGACCGACGGCACCTGGTCGGCGTGATGGTCCGGCACCGCGCCGACGACCCCGCGGGAGAGGTCGGCCCCGAGGCCGGTCAGGCCCGGCTACGTGATCTCTCCGAGGCGGTCGGCCAGGCCCTGCGGGAGGCGAAGCTGACCGCGCTGACCAGCGCCGTCGACGACCACTCGGTGGGCGCGCTGCTGGCCCTGCCGGACCCGGCCGCCGAGGATCGCGCGCTGTCCGCGTTCGCCAGCGCCCTTCGTCGGGTACGCCTCGACGCCGGCACCGGCCGACCGGCGCCCGGTGTCGAACCGGCGCGGGCCGCCTCCGGCGTCGACGTCTCCCGTCCCGCAGCTGACGTGTCCCGCTCCGCATCCGACGCTTCCCGTGCGGCGGTCGGCGCCGATCCGGCCCGTACGGGCTTCGGCGTAGATGCGTCCCGCGCGGCGTCCGGTGTCGAGTCCGCTCGGTCGGGGGTCGGTGTCGACCCGTTCCGGGGCGCTAGCCCGGGTGCCGTGATCGTGGCCGCCGGTTCCGGGGTGGGCACCCTGCGGGAGGCCCGCCGGTCGCTGGTCGAGGCGCGGCAGATCGCCGAGGCGGCCCGTCGGGACCGGCGTGACCTACCGATCTTCCGGCTGCCGCACGTCGGCCTGGCCGGGCTGCTGCACCTGCTGCGCGACGAGCCCCGCCTGCAGACGTTCGTGGAACGCGAACTCGGCGCGCTACTGGAGTACGACGCTCGGCACCCCCGGGAACAGTTGCTCGACACCTTGCGCGCGTACCTGGAGCAGGGCCGTAACAAGTCTGCCGGCGCCGCCGCCGCCCACCTGTCCCGGCCGGCCTTCTACGAACGCCTGGCCCGCATCGCCCGCATCCTCGACGTGGACCTGGATTCGGTGGAGGCCAGCCTCTCCCTACACGTAGCCCTACTTGCCCTGGAAGCAGTCCGCACCCCCTAACCCCACCCCACCCCACCCCACCCAAGCCCCGCCCGCGTCGATCAAGGAGTTGTGGTGGGCGGCAGAAGGCGCGAAAACGTCTATTGCGCCCACCAGAACGCCATGATCGACGGGGGCGGGGTCGGCCTGGCGTAGTGGTGGCATAGAGGGCCGGCACGCTATCGAGTTGATGTCGTGAACGAATCGCGCGGCCCGGCCCGGCTCGGCCCGGCCCGGCCCGGCCCGGCCCGGCCCGGCTCGGGTCGGCTCGGGTCGGCTCGGGTCGGCTCGGGTCGGCTCGGGTCGGCTCGGGTCGGCTCGGGTCGGCTCGGGTCGGCTCGGCTCGGCCCGGCTCGGGTCAACCGCGCCCTGATTCGTTTACGACATCAGCTCCAAAGGAGCAGGGGCACACTCCCCAGGGGCGGGGCGGGGCGGGGCGGGGCGGGGCGGGGCGGGGCGGGGCGGGGCGGGGCGGGGCGGGGCGGGGCCGGG
>NZ_JAKKFE010000019.1:0-70402 GCF_022230935.1 Micromonospora hortensis | reverse complement strand
CCCCTAACGGGGTGGCCTTATCTGCGTTTCCCCTTTTCTGCGTTTCCCCGCGTGGTTGATCGGCCCGGTCTCCCCGGGCTCCTCGGTCTCCTCGGTCTCCGCGGGCTCCCCGGTCTCCCCGGGCTCTGCGGGCTATCCGTATGACCGGTGAGGCCGTGTCAGGGGTCCGAGCCGCCTTGAGGCAGGCAAGGTCACGCTCGATCCTGGTTGTCGTGGCCTCAGCTACGTTGGGACACCACTACATCCAGGATGTTGCACGATCTTGCGGCCGGCGGACCGGCGACGACCGGGCCAGGCGACGGTCAGCGAGTCTGCTGTCAGCAGCTCAGCAGCTCAGCAGCTCAGCAGCTCAGCAGCTCAGCAGCTCAGCAGCTCAGCAGCTCAGCAGCTCAGCAGCTCAGCAGGTCTGGGATCTCCCCCGCGCCCACTCTCCCCCGCGATCTTGCAGTTTGTGCGGCGACAAATCGCCTCAGACTTCGCGTTACGACGACAGAAAGTGCAAGATCGCGGCGGTTCAGGGCTGGGTCTGGCGCCCAGGGTTAGGCTCGGCCCGTGGATGAGGTCCTGGTGTTTGTGGTGTTCACGGGCTGCGTGGCCGCGGTCCTGGGTACCCTCTGGTGGCTCGCGTCCCGGGTGCGTCGTCGCGGTATCGGTGGTGAGGTAATGGGTCCGTTCGAGGAGATGTGGCACCCCGCGGCGCACCGGTTCCGGGCCGAGATCCGGGTGCAGGAGAGTCGTACGGTCCCGATGCCACCGCAGGGCGGCAAGCGCGATGGCCACGGCGGTAACGCCGGCGACCCGGCCCCCGACCTGAGCTGACCCCCGACCTGAGCTGACCCCCGACCTGAGCCTGACCCCCGACCTGAGCCTGACCCCCGACCTGAGCTGGACCCGGAGCAGGGCTGGACCCGGAGCAGGGCGGACCTCACGGCGGGATCGACCCGCACCGGGTGAGCCCTTAGGACGGTTTGGGCCCGCAGACGTAGCGGGGTTCCGCGTCGTAGCGCCAGGTGAACTTCTCCCGCTTGACCACGGTGCCGCCCTTCTTGATGACCCGGAAGGCGTCCTGGGTGAAGCCGTTGATGCCGTTGGTCTCGATGCACGAGGGGCCGGGCGACAGGTGGATCTGCTTCGGCGTCGTGATGTTGCGGCGCGGCCCGTACTCGGTCTTCACGCTGTCGTAGATCTTCGTGCTCCAGATCGACACGGTGATCGTGCTGGACGTGTACGACGTGTCGATGAGTACGCCGTACTCGGTGTTGTTGCGGAACTTGAAGTCCAGGTTCGGCCAGAAGATTGTGGACTCGATGACGGCCGGGTACCTGTCGAACCAGTACGAGTGCGGCTTGTGCTCGACGTCCTCCAAGCCGGCGTAGTACGTCGCGTTGAACAGCGTGGTGGTGAACTGCGAGGTGCCGCCGCCGACGCCCGGCACCAGCTTGCCGTCGAGGATGACAGGTGCGTCCCGGTAGCCCTGGGCGTAGCCGCGCTCGCCGGTGTGCCCGTTGAGCGAGAACGTCTTTCCAGGTAGGACGACGGTGCCGTCCACCTTCCGCGCGATGGTCGCGATGTTCTGGCTGCGCGATGAGGCCATGCCGCCGGTGAACCGGGTGGTGAAGGTCGACACCCGCTCCTTGATGCCCAGGCCGGCGAGCTTCTCCGCGGTCAGCTGCGGCGGTGTCGGCTTCAACTCGCCGGTCACCTCGCGGCCCTCCGCCCTGGGTAGGACGGCCAGCAGGTCTCGACTGAGGGTTGCCGTGTCCAGCTGCTGCCCGGATCGCCCCTCCTTGGCTGTGGGTCGGCCACCGGAAATCGTCATCGTGGCGTCCTTCGGCGGCACCTCGATGGCGGCCAGTTTGTCGCCGAGCGCCGCCCGCAGCCGCTTGACGTCCACCGAGGGGGTGAGCTTGCCGGTCTTGTCGGTGCTGAACCGGAGGCTCTTCGCGATGGCGGCGGGCGGGATCGACACCTGGCCCTTGTTGGTGCGCAGGGTGACCGGTGCTGCGACCGCCGGCCTCGCCAGCTCGCTGACCATCCGGTCCAACTCCTCCGGAGTGGTCGCCGGGTGGGTCTCCACCAGGGGCACGGTGACCGGGGCGCCGGCCAACCAGCCGGTGCGGACCACCTCGGCGGAACGCTCCGGGTTCAGAGCCAGCCCGGGCTTGGGTTGTACGGCCTTCGGCGTGGTGCCCTTATAGGTGATCGCCGGCATCGTCATGCCCTGGGCCTGGTCGCCGAGCACCTTACGGAGCGCGTCGTCCAACCGGGCCGCGTCGACTGTCACCACGGGCTCGACGGTGCGGGAGCCGACCAACCGGCTGACCGGGTGCGCGTCGGCCTCGGCTGCTGCGGCGACGGTCGCCGGCACGTCGACGGTCAGCCCCACGTCGGCGGGGTTGATCTCGGCGGTGCGCCCGTCGACGGTGACCTTCAGCGGCGTGGCGAGAGTTGCCGCCCGCCGGTCCAGCTCTGCCCGCAGTTCCCGGTCGGCGTCCGCGCGGCTCCGGCCGCCCAGTTCGGTGCCGAGCACGCTGGTGCCACGGGGGACGTCACCGGCGTACGCCCAGGCACCGGCGCCCGCCATGGCGGCGAGGACGCCACCGGTGATGCCGGCGGCGAGCATCATGCGCACCCGACGCGGCCGGCGCGGGCCGCCGTCCGGCTCGCCGGGAGTGGCTGTGCTGACCGGCTCAGGTCCGTCGTCCGGCCAGGTGACCGCGGTGACCTGCACTGTGGGCCGGTCGTCGGCGGGTGGACTGTTTTCGCCGTACAGCGTCACTGCAACCTCGATCGCCAGGGTGCCGCGGGAGGTCCTCCCTCCCGGAGGCACCTACGGTAACGAATGCCCGGCCCTCCTCGTTGGCTACGCCCACCAGGCGCTGCTACCGCGTGTCGTTCGGCGTGTCGCACCGGTCTGGGGGCGGTGCCGACGACCCACCGCCGACGTGGCACGGTGACCGGGTGGACACTGCGGAGCGGGTGTTGGCGTACGGGGGCGGATCGCTGGACCGGGCGGGACCGTTGCGCACCGATCCGACGCGGTTGGGCGCGCTGCTCACCGAGTCGACCACAGTGCTGTTGCCGCTGTGGCGTGACCGTTGTCTCGTCGACGGGCACGGGCCGATCCGGCTCAGCGCGGAGCGCGCGGCGCTGGTCCGGTCCGCCGTCGGCGAGACAGTCTTCCTCGGGCTCGACGGGGAAGCCGCCGTGTTCGCAGCGGACCTCTCCGCGCTCCCCGAGCGGTCCGCCGTCGAGATGGCCGGTGCGGTGCGGTCCGTCGACGTGCGGGCACTGGTCGGGCGGATCGAACCCGGCGACGCGTCAGTCCTGGCGTACGCCAGGGGTTTGTTGCACTGGCACCGGCAGCAGCGATTCTGCGGGACGTGCGGCGCGCCGGCGGTCGCCGGCGGCGGCGGGCACCTGCGGACGTGTACCGGCACGGAATGCGGACGTCTGCTGTTCCCCCGGATCGAGCCGGCCATCATCGTGTTGGTCGAGGCACCCGGTCGGTCGGGGCGCTGTCTGCTGGCCCGGCACGCGGGTGCGGCCGAGGACGCGTACTCGACGCTGGCCGGCTTCGTCGAGATCGGCGAGAGCCTCGAGGACGCGGTCCGTCGTGAGATGGGCGAGGAGGCGGGCGTGACAGTCACCGACGTGACCTACCAGGGGTCACAGGCATGGCCGTTCCCCGCCGGCCTGATGGTGGGCTTCCGGGCCACCGCCACCTCCGACGCGGTACGCGTGGACGGCGAGGAGTTGTTGGAGGCGCGCTGGTTCACCCGGGCGGAGCTGCGGGACCGGGTGGCCTCGGGTCGTCCGCTCGGTCGGGTGGACTCGATCGACCACCGACTGCTGACGGACTGGCTTGAAGAGGACTAGTCGGCTCGGTCGCCGGAACCGGTGCGGGCCGACGGGCTGTCACCGCCATCAGCGCTGTGGTGACGATGGCAGTGCCCAGTGCCGCGAGGAGGAGACCGGGGACGGTGTGCGGCCGGAGGGTCGCGGTGACGGCCACCAGGCCGGCCACCCCCACCCACAGTGGTGCCGCCGCCCAGCGTGCGCCGGCCGCGAGGCGGTCGTTGAGCAGCACGAACGTCACCGCGTAGAGCGCACCGACCGCCGCGAAGACTGGCGCGTACCGGCCCAGGTGGTCGTAGTCGGGCCCACCGGCGAAGCGGAACGCGAGTCCTCCGGCGAGCGTCGAGGCGAGGACCAGAATCACGCCACACCCGCCTGTCACAGCGAGCGCTACCGTTCGGCTGCGCCGGTCGCCGCGGGCCAGCCGCGGTAGGGCGAGGACGGCGGCGACCTGCGGTGCCCAGAGCGCGCCCTTGCTCAGGACGGTGCCGACCGAGTACGCCCCGGAATCCGACGGGGACAGCAGTTGCCGGGACAGCAGCAGGTCGGCGTAGGAGACGACGAGCATCGCCAGGGTCGCGCCGCCGCCGGCAACGACCTGAGCGACGGTCAACCGTGGGGCGGTGGACGACCGTCGGGGCTCGCGGGCGAGTCGGGCCAGCACCGCTGGGGTGAGGGCGGCGGTCAACGCGCCGACCGCCAGCGCGCCGGTCGGTCCCGCGTCGAGCAGCAACCCGGCGATCACGCCGCCGTAGCGGCCGGCGGCGAGCAGCGCCATCCCGATGGCGAGTCGTACGAAGCGTTGGCCACCCTGCAACTCTCCGAGCGATCGGGAGGAGAGCACTATCGCCGCGGTGGTGACCGCGAGCAGCGCGGGCATCTCGACCGGGAGATCCAGGGCGGTGACCAGCAGCGGTGTCGCCGCGACGAGGGTTACCGCGCACACTGCGGCGGTGACGGCGGTGAGCCGCCGAGTGTCGGAGGCGCCGTGCCGGGCGCGGTGCACGGCGACGGCCAGTTGCAGGCCGAGCCCTGGCACACCGACGATCGCCACCAGACCCAGGGCGGTGGCGAGCGCGCTGAGGTCGGCCGGGTCGAGCCGCCGGGCGGCCAGGACCGGCACCAGGTAGGCCAGGCCGTTGACCAGGACCCCGGCCAGTGTGACGCTGAGTCCGGCAGCGCCGAGGCCCGTGCTCCATCCGCGTGCCAGCTCCGTCTGGGCCGTCTTCTGCCGACGGACGGGTCGTCGGGGGCTCACGTGATCTCGGAGAAGGTCGGAAGCTGCCCGTCGGCCGGCCCGGCCGCCGGGCCGGGTCTCGCCGGCTCGGCCGGGTCGTGATCGGCCGCGTCCGGCTCGCTGGCGTCCTGCTCAGCCACAACAGGCTCGGTCCCGTCCGGCTCGGTCGTCTCCCGCGTCGGTCCCGCCATGACCGCCGCAACGGCTGCGGTCGCGGCGGTCGGCCTGGCCCGGCGTACGGGCCGCCGTCGGGCGGCGGTGGAGAGCCAGAGGGCGCCCAGGGCGACGACGATGGTGAGTTGCACGAGCGCGTCGGTGTTCCGCCGCGTCGAGTCGAGGTAGAGCAACCCGGCGAGCAGGACGAGCGCGCCGGGCAGCCAGGTCTCGACGGCCCGGCTGATCGTCCTGGCCCGGCGTGGGTCGGCCGGCCAGGGCAGGCGGCGTGAGCCGGGTACCGCCAGCATGAATCCCGCCGCGACCAGCAGGCCGCCGATGAGGCCACTCCACAGCACCAGCGCGGCGGCCCCGACGGCCAGCAGCGGCAGCGAGCGGGTGACCCGACGTCGGCCGCGCGGTGCGACGGTCGCCGGGGTTCGCCCGGTGGGCTGTCGGGCGGGCACCACGGCGAGCAGGACCACCACCGCGAGCAGGATGCCGCCGAGGAGAAGCCCTGCCCGGTACGGCGTGTCCGGTGCGAAACGCAACAGCACCTCTCCGGAGGCGCCGGCGGGAAGGATCCAGCCCTGCTGCCAACCGTCCACCACCAGTGGTTTCAGCGTCCGCCCGCCGAGGGTGGCCTGCCAGCCGGTGTTGGTGTTCTCCCGTACGGCGAGCACCCGGTCGACGGGGTGACTGGCCACCCGTACCCGTCGCTCGGTGGCCGCCCAGGATTCGATCTCGGTGGCGCTGGCGCTGGCGTTGGCGGTCGCCGGGGCGGGAGTGGTCGTCTTCGGTACCAGGGCGACCCTCGTGGGCCAGGCCAGCTTGCCCGGGGTGGTGACGATGCGGTGCTCCCCGCGGCCCAGGTCAAGCTGCCGGGGCGTGTCCCGGCCGCACGGCGTCACCGGCATCTCGCGCATCTCCAGCAGGTCGCGGAGCGTGCCGCGCAGCGTGGTGGTGACCCGTGCCGCGCCGATCTGGAGCGTCGGCCCCGATCCGCAGGCCAGCGTCAGGGGTGCGTCGGGGCGCGGTCCGACGGTGGGCGCTCCGGGTAGCACCGTCACCTCGCCGACCGCGACGGGCAACCGCTCCGGCAACCGCAGCTTGTACGGGTCGGTGCTGGTGGCGGACGGCTTGTCGAGGAACTGGATGGTGATCTCGTCGGTCCGCATCGGCGGGTCCAGGCGGAGCAGCCCGTCGTCGCCGAGCAGGCTGCTGCGGAAGCCGTCGTCGCCGACCACCCGCACACTGCCAAGACGGGTGGCGGGTGTCTTGTCGTCGACCGAGAAGCGGAGACCGGTGATGGTCTGCGGCTTGAGCCACTTGAGTCGCAGGATCGGTGCCTCGTCGTCGATCGCCGGTGACCAGCTGGTGGCCGGGTCTCCGTCGAGTGCCGCCCCGGCCCGGCCGGTCGGGTCGGGCACCGCCGTCGAGGAGGCGCTGATCTGCGCCGCGAGGCGCAACGGCTGCGCGTCGGTCACCAGCTTGTCGAGGGCGTTGTCCAGGTCAGGGCCGGCTGTGGGACGCGCCCACAGCTTGGCGTCGTACGCGCCGGCCGCCGGCAGGGTCACTGTCCGGTCGATGGTGGACCCGTCCTCGGAACCACGGATGGCGTCGGTGGAGCAGCGCGGGTAGCCGTCGACGGAGAAGCAGGCCGGTGTTGTGGGTGCCGCGGACACGACGACGGCCGCCGGCCGGTCGGTGACCGGTGCGGTGGGCAGGACCAGGGTGCGGCTGGTCTGGATGCCCGGGATCTTGATCTCGGCGACACCGACCGAGCCGTTTCCGAACGGGCGCAGGTCGTACGCGCTGTCGACCGAGACCCGGACCTCGCGGGTGGCGTGGACGCCGGGCAGTTCGAACACCATGTGGTCGCTGAACTGTTCGACGGTGCTGCTCTCGTACCCGGCGCTGACGGTCACCGTCGTGGGCAGGGCATCGGCCTTCAGGTCGAACCACACCTCGACCCGGGTGACAGTCGTCGGGTCGGCGAGGCTCACCTCGATCCACTGTTGGTCGCTGGGCGAGTACGGCGCGGACTGCCAGGAGGTCGCCGGGTTGCCGTCCATCGCCGCGTACGGCTGGTGCTCGGGGCGGGCACCGCCGGGGGAGCCCACCTGCGAACGGGCGGTGGAGGTGCGGATCGCGTCGATGCCCTCGAAGCGGGCGACGGTGGAGTGCTCCGCGCCCCACTCGGGCAGGTAGTCGTGGGCGGGCGCGGTGACCTCGAAGGTGTCGTCGGCGGTCAACGTCTGGGAGGTGTTGTCACGCAGCCCGCCGAACGACACGTCCCGCCTGCGCAGACCATCGGTGATCGCCACCGGTCCGGCGACGTCGGCTGTCGACGCGTCGCCGGCCAGGACGGTGGGCGCCGAGCCGAGTTGCCCTGCCGCGGCGAGGTCGAGCAGTGATTCGGGGCCACCGACCACTGTGGTCACGTCGGCTCTGTCGTAGGCGACGACCGGCTCGACGGGCCGGTCGACCTGGTAGACCTCCAGCGCCCGGACGGGCACGTCGAGCCCGTGGTCGCGGAACTCGTCGGGGGACGAGGGCCCGCCGCGCAGGGGGCCGAAGGACGTGACGCGGGTCAACCCGGGTGAGCGCTCCAGCGCCTGCCGGACCACCGCTGGGCGCGCCGTGTCGGAGCGGCCATGGTCGAGGTCGGCGCGGAACAGGACGTGACTGATTCCGGATCGGGCCAGCAGATCCGCCAGGCCGGTCGACCCGGCGCCGGTGGCGAGCGTCGACTCGATCACGTCCAGCAGTCGGATCGTGGTCGGTGGGGTGAAGGGGATGGCGTTGCGTACGGCCCACCGGCTGTTGAGCAGCGGCTGAGTGATCTCGTCCGTGGTGTTGCCCCAGTCGTACGACGGGAAACGCGCTCCGGGTACGACGAGCACCCGCCCGCGTCCCGTGTTCGCGTCGAGCCAGTCGGTGGCGTCGTGCCAGTAGCCGGGCACCTCCTTGACGGCGCCCGGGGTGGCGAGACCACCTGCGAGGGCGGGCGTGGCGACCGCCGTGACGGCGACGATCGCGGCACCGGCGGTCAGCCAGGCGCGTGCGACGGTTCGCGGACGGTGCCGCGCGGGCGCGGTGCGCGCAGCCCGGACGGCCAGCCCGATCAGGTGTGCCATGCCCAGGCACAGGGGCAGGCGGAGCAGGACGTCGAACTTGTGCACGTTGCGCAGGGGTGCGCCGACACCGTCGAGGAACTCCCGTTGCGGCCCGGCGAGGATGTTCGGCAGGTCGCCGACGTGCCCGAGACCGACGAGCGCGACGCCGAGCACCAGACCGGTGATGAGGAACCGGCGGTGCGGCATCCCCCGTCGGGACAGCCCGAGGACACCGAGGGCGGCGACCGCCAGGGTGGCGGCGACCAGCACCGCCTCGTTGGCGAGCCGCCCACCGGACGGGATGGTCGGTCCGAACGGGGAGGCCAGGTAGGCGACCCAGTAGGAGGCGCCGCGCAGTGTGGTCACCCCGTCGGTGACGCTGGTGGTGTTTCGGGCGGTCTCGATGTAGTCCAGGAAGGGTGGGCTGTACCGCCCGAGGACCAGCAGCGGAACCAACCACCACGCGGTGGCCAGGGCAACCGCGCCACACCAGGCGGCGATGGCGGTGACCCGCCGGCGTACGGGCTGGACGGTGGCGAGCCAGAGCACTGCCAGTGGCACCACGGCGAACACGGCGGTGGCGTTGACCCCACCGGCGCAGGCGACGGCGATGGCCGACGCGGCGACGGCACGTCGCAGTCGCGTGCCCGCGGCGAGACCGACCAGTGGAATGAGCACCCAGGGGGCGACGGCGCTGGGCCAGGCTTCCACCGAGGACCAGCCGAGCTGGGTGAGGATGCGCGGTGACAGCGCGAAGGCGACGCCGGCGATCATGCGCCCGGCGGGCGTTCCGATGGTGAGCCGACCCGCCAGGCGTACGGCCCCCAGGTAGGCGACACAGAAGAGCAGCGCCCACCACAGCCGCTGCACCACCCACGGCGCGAGGCCGGACTCCGACCCGAGCAGGAAGAACGGGCCCATCGGCCAGAGATAGCCGTACGCCTGGTTCTGTAGTTGACCGAACGTGCCGGTGGGGTCCCACAGGTGCAGTGAGCGGAGCAGCCACCCGGCCGGGTTGACGTTCAGGTCGACCTTGGTGTCCGGGACGACCTGGCCCGGGGCCTGCTGGAAGGCGAGGGCGGTGAGAGCGATGCAGATGACCAGGTGCCGGAACCGTCGGGCCGTGTGCCGGCTCCGGCTGGACCCCGGAGCGGCGCCACTGGCCACCTCTGCACGCATTTCGGCTCCTGTCTTCACCGGCCGGACGCGCACCTGCAGCCGACGACTGTCGCGCGACGTTATCCGGACCGGGCACGGACGGGCGACCAGGGGCGCTGCGGTGGCGTTATCGGGAGAACGGCCGTCCCCACGGCGTGTAAGCGTGTGGCAGGCTGCCGACCATGTCAATGCCAGAAGCTGAGGCCGAGACGCATCCGGAACGCGTCGCGTCCGACGGCGACGGGCCCGGGCCGATCGGCCGATGGCTCCGCGCCGACCCCGTCCGCGCCGTGGCGATCGCCCTCATCGCGGTGTCCGTCGCCTGGCGCGCCGGCCTCGCCACCCGTGGCTGGTTCTCGCAGGACGAGTTCGTCATCGCCGCCCAGGTTCTCGACACCGGACTGGACGCGGACTATCTCCTACGTACGTTCAACAACCACCTCATGCCCGGCGGCCTGTTGGTGGCGTGGGCGATGGTGCGGGCGGCGGGCTTCGCCACCTGGCCGTGGGTGTTGCTGCTGGCGGTTGGCCAGGCGGCGACCGGGATCGCCGTCTACCGGCTGTTGCGGGATCTGCTCCGGCCAAGCTGGGGCCTGCTCATTCCGTTGTGCCTGTTCGTGTTCAGCCCGCTGACGCTTGAGGTCTCCTCGCTGTGGTTGGTCGGGCTGCTCGTGTTGCCGATGCAGTTGGCACTGGTCATGGCGGTGGCAGCCCAGGTCCGGTACGTGCGGACCGGTCGCCTGCGGCACCTCGTGGCGGTCGCGCTCTGGCTGGTGTTCGGCCTGCTCTTCGACACCAAGTCCCTGCTGATCGTGCCGCTGCTGTTCCTGCTGACGGTCTTCCTCTTCACCTCCGGTGGCGTATGGCGCAGCCTCGCGGCGGCGATCCGCCGGCACTGGCCGGCCTGGCTGATGCTCAGCGCGCTGTCGGGGGGATACCTGGCGTTCTACCTGACCCGGCCCGCCGCCCGCGAGCTGGACGAGCCCTCGTCCGTCGGCCCGATCCTCAACTTCCTCGGTGACCTGGTCGGCGAGACAGTGGTGCCGGGTCTGCTCGGAGGTCCCTGGCGCTGGAGCTACGCCGGTGACGGTCCCCCGCTCGTCGATCCGTACGACATCGCCAAGTGGTTGTCGTGGGCGGCGCTGGCGACGCTGGTAGTGGTCACCGTCCGACGGCGTCCGTCGGCCGGCCGGGCCTGGTTGCTGCTCACCTCCTACCTCGGCCTGGTCGCCGCGCTCTTCGCCATCACCCGGCTGGGTGGGCCGCTCGGCCCACTGGTCGGCGTCGTCCCCCGGTACGTCGCCGACGTGGTGCTGGTCGCGGCGATCTGTGTGGGCGCGGCCCTGCTGGGGATCAAGGACACCGACGAGGACGAGGTGTCGGCGTGGCCGGTGCCGACGGTCCTGCGGGAGCCGGGCGCGTTCGCTGTCGGCCTGGTCTCGATGATCGTCGTCCTGGCGACCATCGGCGTGGGCACCCTGTGGAGCACTGCCCGTTTCGGGGACAACTGGAGTACGAAGTACGGGCGGGACTATCTCGCGACGACGCAGGCCGAGCTCGCCGCGGCGCCGCCGGGCACCGTCTTCTTCGACACCGCCGTCCCGGACCGGGTGATCGCCGGTTACTTCTGGCCTGACAATCTCCAGTCGCACTTCTTCCGCCCGGCCGAGCGTCGACCCACCTTCGTGACGGAGGCCGCGCGACCGTCGACGTTCGATGATCTCGGCCGGATCCGCCCGGTAGTGGTTCAGGGACGGAAGATCGTGCCCGGCCCGGTGGACGGTTGCGGGCACCTGGCCCAGGGCGGGCAACCCACTCGGATCCCGTTGGACGGGTACCTGGTGGAGTGGCCGTACGTGGTGCACTTCGGCTACCTCAGCTCGGGTGACTCGACAGCGCTGTTCCGGCTCGGGGACGCCACACGTGAGATCACCCTGCGACGCGGGTTGAACGACCTGTTCTTCCTGCTGGAAGGTGCGGGGGACGCCGTCGAGGTCACCGTGCGGACGCCAGGGGTCGGAGTGTGCACCGAGTTGATCACCGTCGGCCGGGCGGTGCCGGCGTCGTGAATGGTTGAGCCGACCGACGGCGTCGAGGCCGCACCGGTTCGGCGGGCGCGGGACACACTGTCGCTGTACGCGGTAGCGGCGGCGGTCACCGTTGTGGTGCTGGCCCCGCTGGCGGCACCCGGCTACGCGTTGCTGTACGACATGGTGTTCGTACCCCGGCAGCCGTTGACCTGGGATCTCGTCGCCCCGGCGCAGAGTCTGCCCCGGGCGGTGCCGATGGACGCGCTGGTCTCGCTGGTCACCCAGCTCGTGCCGGGCTGGGTGGTGCAGCGGCTCGCGCTCGCCGGGGCGGTCTTCCTCGCGGCGGTCGGCGCCGGCCGGTTGGTGCCGACCGAACGGCGGGCGGTCCGGCTGTTCGCCGCAGTGGCGTACGCGTGGACGCCGTACCTCGCCGAGCGGTTGCTGATCGGGCAGTGGGGGCTGCTGCTCGCGTACGCCGCGCTGCCCTGGCTGGTGCGGGCGGCGCTGGACCTGCGGGCCGGGCGAGACGGCGCGCTCGCCCGGGTGGTGCTCGCCGCCGCTCCCGCCGCCATCACTCCGACCGGCGGTCTGATCGCGCTGGGCACCGTGCTGGTGCTGACGTCGGACCGGATGCTCGCGCCCCGGTCGCTGCTGGTGTCGCAGCGGATGCATCCGCACCGGTCCCGGCAAGCGTTGGCCGCGGTCGGAGTGCTCAACGCCCCCTGGGTGGTCGCGGCGCTGGTCACCGGTGCCGGGGGTTCCTCGGACCCGGCGGGGGTGGCGGCGTTCGCGGCGCGTTCGGAGAACTGGGCCGGCCCACTGGTGGCGCTGGCCGGTACCGGTGGCATCTGGAGCGCGCAGGCCACCCCCTCCAGTCGCGCGGCACCACTGGTGCCGGTGGCGGCCCTCGTGCTGCTGATCCTGGCCGGTGTCGGTGCGGGCCTGCTGCGACGCCGGCTGCCCCCGGGTGGGGCGGCGAGACTGGCGGTGCTCGCCGGGACCGGATTTCTGCTCGCCGCCTTCGGGCTGCTCCCCGGCGGGGATGCCGCGCTGCGCTGGGCGGTGGTGCACCTGCCCGGCGCGGGGCTGCTGCGAGATGGGCAGAAGTTCCTGGCGCCGTACGCCCTGCTGCTGGTGGTGTGCGCGGCGTTGGGCGCCGAGCGGCTGGTGGCCCGGATCGACCGGGAGGTGGCCGGGGTGGTCCTGGTCGGGCTGCTGTTCCTGCCGGTGGCGGTCCTGCCGGACCTCGCGTTCGGCGGTGCCGGTCGGCTTCGGCCGGTGAGCTATCCGACGGAGTGGCAGCGGGTGGCCGAGCACATCGAGGAGGAGCCGGGGGAGATCCTCGCGTTGCCGCTGAGCGCCTACCGGGCGTACCAGTGGAACCCTGGTCGGGTCGTCCTGGACCCGGCACCCCGCTACCTGCCGGGGACGGTCCTGACCGACGACACGCTCCGGGTCGGCGACGTCGCCGTGGCCGGCGAGAACCCGCGCGTCCGTGAGATGCGCCGGGCGCTGGCCGAGGGGCGGCCGGTCTGGACCACCGGGGTGCGCTGGGTCCTGGTGCAGCGCGAGGTCTCCGGCGAGGTCGACTCTCAGGTGCTCGGCGGCCTGGAACGCGTCCACGACGGACCGTTCCTGACGCTGTACCGCAACCCGGCCACAGTGCGGGAATCGGGCGGGTCCGGGCCCGCCCGACTGGCGGTGGTAGCGGCCCTCAGCGCTGCCCTTCTGGTGGTCATCGCTGCCGCCGTTTCGGCACTACACCGGCGAGCTACCGCGTGGTAACGTCCGCTCGCACGTCTCGCCATTGGAGGATTGGCATGCGTAGAGCTCTGACCCTGGTCGTGTCTGGCCTGGTGGCGGCGTTGCTGGGGATCCTGGCTCTCGGCGGGATCTCGGCCGCCGCGACCGCCACCGACGAGGAGGCCGCGAGTGAGGCCAAGCTCGTCTCGGAGGCGGCCAAGCGCGCCGGTAAGAAAGACCCGTACGCCCCAGCGGTTTACGGCGACAGGTAGGACGGCTCGCCCCGCTGCTGCACTGGGCGGGGCGACTCCACACCCTTGAGGATCGCCTCGAAGCGCCCACCCGCGGCCTGCCAGGTGAAACTTGCCGCGTGCTCCCGGGCCTGGGCGCCCATCTCCCGCCGCAGCTCATCCCGGCGCAGAAGCGTGCGCACCTTCATCAGGTAGTCGTCGATGTCGTCGGCCAGCAGGCCGGTACGCCCGTCGACTACCGCTTCGGCGACTCCGCCCGCTCCCCGGAACGCCACAGTCGGGGTGCCCGCCGACCCCGCCTCCACGATCGTGAGCCCCCAGCCCTCCTTGAGGGACGGGGTCAGGGCCACCCAGGCCGAGGCGAGCAGGGCGGCCTTCTCCTCCTCGGTCACGAAGCCCCGGAAGTCCACCCGCTCGGTGATGTCCAGCTCCGCGGCGAGTTCACGCAGATGCGACTCCCACCAGCCCTGGCCGGCGACGACCAGACGTAGTTGGGGCAGCTCGTCGGCGAGGGCCGCGACGGCTCGCAGCGCCACCTCCACCCGCTTGTGGGGCACCAGCCGGTTCAGCGTCACGAGCAGCGGGAACGTCGCCCGTTCGGCGTCGGTGTGGGGCAGCGTCGGGGTGCCGTTGTGCACCACGGAGACCTGCTCGGTCGGCACGCCCAGCACAGCCAGCTCTCGGCGGGTCGCCTCGGAGACGGTGACGTACCGGCACCGCTGGTAGACGCGTATGGCGAGCGACGACTCGATCCACCAGCCGAACCGGGCAGCCCACTTCGGAAGCACCACCGGCCACTGCTCGCGGTGCACGTGGTGGATCAGCTTGACCACCGGGCGTCGTGACCACAGCGGGGCGAGGAACGGCAACCCGTTGCAGACGTCGACCAGGACGTCGGGCCGGCCGCCGCGGCGGGCTGCCAGTGGGCCGATGCCCAGCGCGCCGACGACGTAACAGAGTGCCGCCCAGAGGTAGACGCTGTGCCGGCCGCCGCGCCGCACCAGCCGTACGCCGGCTTCGTTGACCTCGTCGGCGGGTGCCTGACTGTGGGCGGCGCAGAAGAGAGTGGCGCGGAATCCGCGCGCCACCAGCTCGGCGGCGATCCGTTCGACGTAGACCTCGGAACCGCCGCCCTCGGGGTTGCGGGTGTCTCGCCAGTTGAGGAACAACACGTGTCCGGGCATGCCGAAGCGACGCTCCACGCGAACCCTACTCTCAAGTAATTTAGCGACCCGCGTCACATTAGGGGCTGGTGTGCCGGCCGGCAATGCCCCGATGGGCCAGCGCTGGGCGCTACCCGCCGACCGTTGGCACCGGAGTGCCGGCCGCGACGGTCGGCGGCGTGGTGGCCGGTACGGCCACGTCGGTGGCGGGGGGCCCGGACGTCCGCCCACGCCCGGTGGGTCGGCGCCGACCCTGCGACCCGAGCATTTGCAGGGGCCGCTCGACGCCGTAGTAGCTGACCGCGGCGTACACCAGACCGAAGGCCATGGTGAGGGCGAAGGTGTTGAGCAGCCCGCCGGTGAACAGCTGTCGGTCGTCGACCAGATAGATGAGTTCGATGACCATGGGGTGCCACAGGAACAGCCCGTACGAGACCGTGCCGAGCCACCGGGCGGACGAGCTGCCGAAGATCTCCTTGGCCCGGCTCGGCCCGCCGAAGGCCACCGGGATCAGGATCAGCGCCGCGATCACGAGGTAGAGGGCCAGCTTGACGCCGAACTCGGCGGCCGTCGGCTCGGTGAGGTCGCGGGGACCGGCGACGGGTGTCGTCGCGATCGCCATCAGGCCGACGGCGGCGGCCCAGCAGGTGACCGGCGCCGAGGCCAGGTCGTCCAGGACCCGGAAGGCCGCGGGTGCGGTCCCGGTGCGTAGGGCGACGTGCGCCGCCGCCAGTGCCATGCCGGTGCCGAACCAGGCGGCGTATGAGGGGAACCACATGGTGTGCAGGGCGGCGTCGAGCCAGCCGAGCCCCATCAGGGTGAGCCATCCCGCTGTCAGCAGCGCGCTTCCGCTGACGATCAGGATGGTCCGGACCGGACGCCAGGACCGGCCGACGGCGAGCACGGCGACCAACGGCAGGATCAGGTAGAACACGACCTCGGTGGCGAGACTCCAGGTCTGGCTGAGCCCGGCGCGCAACTGCCCGGGTTGGTAGATCTGGCTGAAGGTGAGGTGCCGGATCCAGTCGCCGACGGACGCCTGCCCGTTCTGCGGCAGGACGACCAGGCAGACCGCGACCGCCAACCAGTAGGCGGGCAGGATGCGCAGAGCCCGCCGCCACAGGTAGCGCTTGGCGCGGGGTCGAGCCCGGCCCGTCGCGGCGTTGAGCGCCCACGGCCTGAACAGCAGGAACCCGGACAGTACGAAGAAGATGGCGACGCCGACGTCCAGTCGAGCCAGCCAGCCGCCCCAGGTGGTGTTCATGGTGACGGCGGTCTGGAACCCGACGTGGTGACCGACGACCGCCACCGCGCCGATTGCTCGCAGCGCGTCGAGGGCGGGAAGTCGGCCGGTTACCGAAGGCTCCGAAACTGTTGGCGCGGCGGCTGTGGACATCTGGACATCCAGGGGGTCGCTTTGAAGGTGACCGGGGAGTAACCTCCCGCCATGTTAAGGATCGGGTGCCCCGGACAACAGGTCGTAGGGCGGCAGGTTACAGGAGGATGAGTGAAGCTTCGCGTGGGCGCCGCGCTCTTCGGGCTTGGCGTCTTATTGCTGGTCTTCGCGGCCGGGCTGCCGTTTTATGTGGCCCCCGCCGTGACCAAGCTCCCCTACGATCTTGAGCCAACGACGTCCGTCGCCGAGGCGAAGAACGCCAGGTTCCTGAAGATCACGGCCACCGGCAGCTCGGTGAGCATCGAGGTTCCGCAGGGCGATCTGGTGTCCAACGTGGAGGTCATCCCACAGCCCGACGACACCAAGGATCGCCTGCCCGAGGACCTCAAGGGCGACGCGGTGATCTGGGACGTCTACCAGACGGTCCGGCGCACCGACAACCAGGACGTGGTCAGCCAGTACAGCACCGAACTCGCTCTCTACCGGATCTCCGGTGCGGCCGCCTCGTGGAAGGACCAGTGGCTCAATGAGACCGGGGCGGACGGGACTCCGGTCGGCAACGTGAAGTACACCGGCCAGATCTACAAGTTCCCGTTCGGCACCGCCAAGCGCGACTACCAGGTCTTCGACCGTGACCTCAAGCGGGCCGTCCCGGCCAAGTTCGTCGGCACCGAGAAGATCAAGGGCATCGAGGCGTACCGCTTCGAGCAGCGGATCGAGAACGAGGTGCTGGCAACCCCGGAGAGCAGCCTCCAGACGCTGGTCGGCAAGTTCGCACCGGGCGCCACCAGCGGCCAGGTCGTCTACAGCAACATCCGTACGCTCTGGGTGGACCCGGTCACCGGCTCCTACGTGAACGTGCGGGAGCAGCAGCACAAGGAGTTGCGCCCCAACACCGGCACCCCCACTGTGCTGTTGGACGCGGACTTCAACTACACCGACGACACTGTCAGCCGCAGTGTCGAGACGGTGAAGGAAAACCGCTTCAAGATCGGCCTGATCAGTTTCTGGGGCCCGATCGTCGCTGGTGTCCTCGGTCTGATCGCTGTCGTCTTCGGTGTGTGGCTGGTGACCCGACCCGAGGGTGGAACGGCCCGGCACCGCGCCGAGCCGGCGGTCGACGACCCGACGCCGACCCGGGTGGACCAGGAGCCGGTGCGCGACACGGACACCGTCGAGCAGCCCAGGCCGCAGCCGGTCGGCGGGCCACTGTCCGACGAGATTCCGCCGGCTTCGACCAACTGGAAGTCGGAGGACCCGACCGTGCCGACCCAGCGGCCGGCTCCGGGCGAGGTGGAGCAGCGCTGACGCGCGTACGACCGGACGTACGACCGAGGGGTGGGCCGCGACGCGGTCCGCCCCTCGGTCATGTGGCAACCCGTACGACCTGCGTACTTTACATTTGTTATTCGATTGTAATTAGTCTATGTGGAGTCACGTTGCGTTGATCAAACCACCGTCGTGCACCCGACTTGTGAACATAGAGGGGGATTGCCGGGACGAATTCGTTCACTTTCCGTGATGTCTTGCCTCCATGTGGTCGCCCGACTGTTACCGCCCGGTAATCAGGGGGTTGTGACCTGCGCCGCAACGGGTGCACCATCAAGCCCGATGGTTACCAGCCGGTAACAGAACGCGGGCTCGCAGCGCCGACCGCCCGCTCAACACCGGCCACTCGCGCGCATCGACCCGAGGAGGAACCCGTGCAGGATCGGTTGGACAGTCAGGGTCGTACCCGATGGTGGCGCTTCGCCGCCATGATGGTGCCCGCCACGGCGGCTGCCGGCGCCATCCTCTTCGGAATGTCGACAGGCGCGATCGCGTCCGACATCACGGTCTCCGGGCAGACGTTCAAGATCGGCGCCGACCGCCTGGAGGGCGACGGCTTCAAGCAGTACGGGGGCATCGTCCGCGAGAAGGGCAAGGACGGGAAGTCCGGTCAGGTCCACCCGATCGCCCTCTCCGAGATCAGCAGCGCCGAGTTGTACAGCCTCTGCCAGTCCGTCCGCGCCGACCTGCCGGGCCTGCCGGTGGTGCTCACCATCAACGCCGGCGAGGGCAAGGAACCCGCCCGCGCCAAGGACCTGCTGATCGCGATGGACTCCTTGAACGGCAACGCGACCTTCACCAACATCAGGATCGGTCGGGACGCCACCGACCTGAACCCGACTGCCCAGGCCGGCTCGTTCGGCCAGAACTCCGACCACGTCACCATCACCAACCTGCAACAGGTGTCCCGCTACACCACGGCGGCCACGTTCAACCTGGTCGGCCTCCGACTCAAGGTCAACGTGGGTGACGACGCCAAGGGCAAGGAGTGTTTCTGAGCTGAGCCCAGGCCCGCGGTGGTCAGCACCGCGGGCCGGGCCCAGGCCCCCGTTCCCGCTCGGTCCCGTCCCCGCTCGGCCAGGAGGAGTACGTGACAACCGCGAACCCGTCCCACGCCCGGCCCGGTGGTCCGGCTCAGGCGTGGCGGCTCTTCCGCCGCTGGCAGCGCAGCCGGCCGTTCTGGGGCGGATTGCTCATCGCCCTGGCCGGGCTGGAGATGTTCGCCTCCACCCGGATGACCCTCAACGGTCTCAGCTTCCACAGCGGCGCGACCGGTCTGCTCTCGCTGCTCATCCCGATCATCCTGGTGACCTGTGGCCTGCTGCTCTGGATCACCCCGGCGCAGCGGCTGTTCTACTCGGTCGTCGCGGCGGTCACCGCTGTGTACTCGCTGATCGGGCTCAACCTGGGCGGCTTCTTCGTCGGTCTGCTGCTCGGCATCGTCGGCAGCGCGCTCGCCTTCGCCTGGACCCCGATCCACCCCACACCACCCACCCCGCAACAGGCCGAGATCGAGCAGAACGGCGACGACCAGGGCGGCGCCGGCCTGGCCGGCGTCGGCCTGGCTGATGGTGACGCCGACGGATCCGACAGTGGCGGCGCCGAGCAGGACGGTGCCGTACGGGCCGATCATCCGGGGGGCGGAGCGTCCGACGAGGGCGCGCCGCCCGAGTGGCCGGGACGTTCCGCTGATCCGCGAGCCTTCGCCATCGCTCTCGTGGTCCTCGGCCTGGCGGCCGTCGGCCTGGCCAGCCAGCCCCGAGCGGTGCAGGCAGCACCGAACCGACCGGCCTCGACCGGCTGCCCCACCCCGCCCCGGGCCGTCACCCCGTCGCCCAGTCGCAGCGCGCCGATGCCGACGCCCACCCCGAGCCCGGCGCGGGGCGGCAACGTGATCACCGACATCCTGGACGGGATCGGCGATCTGCTCGGCATTGGAGACCGAGCGGACCCCGCGCCCTCGGTACGTCCCACCGCCACGCCGACAGCCCGGCCGACCAGCACGGCGACGCCCCGCCCCGGCCCCACCGACTGCCCGTCGCAGCCCCCGGGCAAGCCGACCCCGGGTAAACCCGGCACACCGGCACCCGGGAGGCCGGACACGGTGCAGCCGGGCAAGCTCCTGCCGCGGATCGCCGCCGATCCGGGCCTGCCGACGGTGGCCCAGACGCCGTCGAAGCTCAGCGGGTCGTCGGTGCGGATGACCGGGCTGCGGTTCGACGGGGTCACGGACCTGCACACCGTGAAGGGCGACCTCAAGGTGCTGAAGTTCAGCATGCGGGAGGCGGTGACCGCCGACTTCCTGCTGCGGGCCGACGGCCCCGCAGGGCGCAACCAGAGGTACGCGACCAGCCAGTTGACAGTGCGGGGAGACGTGGCCTTCTACGCGACCCGGTTCGTCGGCCGACTGCTCGGCATCAAGATCACGCTGACCCCGGATCTGCCGCTACCGGACGGCCTTCCGATCACCTCGCCCATCCCGATCACGTTCACCGACCCCGCCATCGACCTGGCGTACGTCACCAGCGACACGCTGACCGCCCGCCCGGCGTTGGCACTCACCCTCGGCTGAGCGCACAGCCGCAGGGCGGCCTCGGGGTGCGGCGTTCGTGGCGCGAGCAGCCTCGGCGCGGGCGTGGCCGCGCGCGGCGACGGACTCGTCGTACCGTCGGCGCGCGCAGCCACCGCGCGGTCAGAGTCGGGCCAGCGCCCGGCGCAGCGGGTCGAGACCCAGCGCACCCAGGTCCAACGCCTGCCTGTGGAACTCCCGCAGGTCGAAATCGGCGCCCTTGCGGGCCTTCGCGTCCTCGCGGGCCTGCAGCCAGATCCGCTCACCTACCTTGTACGACGGCGCCTGCCCCGGCCAACCCAGGTAGCGGTTCAGCTCGAAGCGCAGGTTCTCGTCCGGGACCCGGCAGTGCGCCCGCATGAACTCCCAGCCCAGTTCGGGCGTCCACCGTTCGCCCGGGTGGAAACCGAACGGATTGTCCTTCGGGATCTCCAGCTCCAGGTGCATGCCGATGTCCACGATCACCCGTGCCGCGCGCATCGCCTGGCCGTCGAGCATGCCCAGCTTGTCGCCCGGATCCTCCAGGTAGCCCAGTTCGTCCATCAGCCGCTCCGAGTAGAGCGCCCAGCCCTCACCGTGCCCGGAGACCCAGCAGAGCAGCCGCTGCCAACGGTTGAGCAGGTCGGCCCGGACGGCGGTCTGCGCCACCTGGAGATGGTGACCCGGCACGCCCTCGTGGTAGACCGTTGTCACCTCTCGCCAGGTGGAGAAGTCGCTGATGCCCTGCGGCACCGCCCACCACATGCGACCAGGGCGGGAGAAATCCTCACTCGGGCCGGTGTAGTAGATGGCCCCGTCGCTGGTCGGCGCGAGGCAGCACTCGATACGGCGGACCTGCTCCGGGATGTCGAAGTGGGTGCCGTGCAGCTCGGTGATCGCCTTGTCGGCCAGCGCCTGCATCCAGTCCCGGAATGCCTCCTTGCCCTGGATGGTCCGGGCCGGGTCGGCGTCCAGCTTGGTCACGGCCTCGTCGACTGTGGCACCGGAGCCGGCGATGCGCCCCGCCACGACCCGCATCTCCGCCTCCAGGCGGGCCAGCTCCGCGAAGCCCCAGGCGTACGTCTCGTCCAGGTCGACCTTGGCACCGAGGAAGTACTGCGAGGCGAGTTCGTAGCGCTCCCGGCCGGCGGCCTGCTTGTCCCGCCCGTGCGGGGCCAGCTCGGTACGCAGGAACTGGCCGAACTCGGCGGTCGCCGCGGTCGCCGCCGCCGCACCCCTACGCAGTTCCGAGCCGAGCGTGCCATCCGCCCCGAGCCGCTCGACCAGCCCGTGGAAGAAGTTGTCACCGGTCGGGTCGACCCAGATGTCGCACTGCTTGGCCACCTCGACCAGCTGCACCTTCGAGCTGACCTCACCGGCGGCGAGCGCCTCACGCAGCGTGGTCTTGTAGCCCTCCAGGGCGGCGCCGAAGCCGTTGAGCCGGGCGGCGATGTTGGCCTGGTCGTCGCTGGTGGCGGTGGGCATCAGGTCGAACACCATGCGGATCTCGTGCAGCCCGCTGGTGATCACGCTGACCTCGCTGGTCACCTCGCCGGCGTCGTACCGGGCGAGGTCCAAGCCGAGTCGTTCCTGCATGGCCTCCTTGGCGGTCCGTTCCGATTCGGTCTCCGGCTCCGTCACCTCCAGTTCGGCGAGGGTCCGGCGGGTGAGGTCCGCGCGCGCCCCGTAGCCGTCGGGCGAGAGGTCGTCGAGCTGGTCGTCATGGCCGGCGATGCCGACGAAGGTGGCGCCGGTGGGGCTCAACGGCGCCCACTCGGCCACGTAGCGGTTGGCGAGTTCATCAATTCGTCCCACGCTGCGACCCTACGTGACCACCCCACCCCCGTGTCGCCGACGTTTGTCGTGTTGGAGCTGCGGTTTCAGGTGCGGCGTGACGGCCGAAAGGTGCGCGACTTTGTCGCACGGTTGCGGCAGAGTGTCAGGGGTGACCACCGATACCACTCCTGACAAGGCACCGGTCCGCGCCTGGCTGCCCGGCTTTGTCGCCCTCGCCGCGATCTGGGGTTCCAGCTTCCTCTTCATCAAGGTCGGGGTGGCCGAGCTGCACCCGGTCCAACTCACCCTCTACCGGGTCGTCGCCGGCGCGTTGACACTTCTCGTGGTCCTTGCCGTGCTGCGCGACCGGCTGCCCCGCGAGCCCCGGGTCTGGGCGCACCTGACGGTCGTCGCCGCCTTCGGTGTGGCAGTGCCGTTCACCCTCTTCGGCTACGGCGAGCAGCGGGTCGAGTCGATGCTGGCCGGCATCTGGAACGCCACCACGCCGTTGATCGTGCTGCCGCTGGCGGTGCTGGTCTTCCGCACCGAGCGGCTCACAGTGCGCCGCGCGGTCGGGCTCGGGCTGGGCTTCGTCGGGGTGCTGGTGGTGCTCGGAGTCTGGGAGGGCATCGGCGGGGCGCACTTCACCGGGCAGCTCATGTGCTTCGGTGCGGCGGCCTGCTACGGCGTGTCCATTCCGTACCAGAAGCGGTTCGTCGCCGGCAGCGCGTACTCGGGTCTGTCGCTCTCCACAGCGCAACTGCTGCTCGCCGCCGCGCAGCTGGCCATCGTCACCCCCTTCGTCGCCGGCCTGCCGCCGCTGCCCAGCGAACTGTCGGCGGGGGTAGTGGCAAGTGTGCTGGCCCTCGGCGCGCTCGGCACCGGGCTCGCGTTCGTGATCAACATGCGCAACATCCGGCTGGCCGGCGCGAGCACCGCGTCCACGGTCACGTACGTGATTCCGATCTTCGCGGTGCTGATCGGTGCTCTGGCGCTCGACGAACGCCTCAACTGGCACCAACCGGTCGGCGCGCTGATCGTGTTGCTCGGGGTCGCGGTCTCGCAGGGGATGTTCGGTCGCCGCCGGAGCAGCCCGGTCGTCGGTGTCGGCGCTTCGGCCACACTCGCCGCCGAACTCGCCCGCCGCTGACAGACCGCCGCTCGATCAGCGCCGGGCTGGTCACGTGCGGTTGTGCGTCCAGGCCACCAGTTGCTCTGCCGACCAGGTGTTGATCACGCGGTCGGCGGGGACGCCGCACAGGGCGGCGCGTTCACAGCCGAATCGTTGCCAGTCGAGCTGGCCGGGCGCGTGCGCGTCGGTGTTGATCGCGAAACGGCAGCCAGCCTCCAGGGCGCGGCGGATCAGGCGCTTCGGCGGGTCCTGCCGCTCCGGCCGAGAGTTGATCTCGACGGCGGTGTCGTGCTCGGCGCAGGCGGCGAAGACGGCGTCCGCGTCGAAGTCGCTCTCCGCCCGGGTACGCGCGCGGTGCCCCCGATCGCCCGGACCGGTCACCCCGGCCGGGCGGGACGACACCATCCGGCCGGTGACGTGACCGAGGATGTCCAGGTGCGGGTTGGCGACCGCCTTCAGCATGCGCCGGGTCATCTTCGACCGCTCGTCCTTCAGGCCGCTGTGCACCGACCCGACCACCACGTCGAGCCGCGCCAACAGGTCGTCGTCCTGGTCCAGGGAGCCGTCGGCGAGGATGTCCACCTCGATCCCGGTGAGGATCCGGAAACCCTCGGGCAGCGCCGCGTTGACCTGCGCCACGTGGTCGAGCTGCCGGCGCAGCCGCTCCGCGGTCAGCCCTCGGGCCACCGTCAGCCGAGGCGAGTGGTCGGTCAGTACCAGGTACTCGTGGCCCAACTCCACAGCGGCCAGCGCCATCTCCTCGATGGGTGAGCCGCCGTCGGACCAGTCCGAGTGGGTGTGACAGTCGCCGCGCAGGGCGGCGCGGAGCGCCGTGGCCTCGGCGTCCAGGTCGCTGCCCTCGGTCGCCACCAGCCGGCGGAGGTAGACCGGTTCCTCACCGGCGAGGGACTCCGCCACGCAGCGGGCCGTGACGTCACCGACACCGGCGAGTTCGGTGAGCGTGCCGTTGCCGGCCCGTTCGGTCAGCTCGGCCGCAGGCAGGCCGGCCAGCGCCTTCGCCGCCGACCGGAACGCGCGCACCCGGTAGGTGGCCTCGTTCGCCCGTTCCAACAGGAACGCGATCCGGCGCAGGTCGGCGATGGGATCTCTCGCGTGAGCCACGTCAGGGCGCCTTCGGGCAGCCGTGCCTGCGTTGCCACGCGGTGACCTCGGCGGCTGGCTCCCGGTTGCCGCCGCGCCGCCAGGAGTCCAGGTAACGCGCCGGCCAGATCACCCCACGCCGGATCCACCAGCCGTCCTTGCCCGCGCACGGCGGCGAAATGCCGAAGTGCACATGACACACGTTGTTCGCGTTGCCGGTGCGGCCCACCTTGCCGAGCTGCTGCCCGGCGCGGACCCGCACCCCGGCGTCGACTCCGCTGGTCACCACACTCAGGTGCGAGCCGTAGTAGCGCACCCCGTCGTCGCCGAGCAGTGCTACCGACAGGCCGCCGTTGTTCGGGCCCTGCGGTCCACGCTTGCGGTACCGGTCCACGCGGCTCACCTCCAACACCGTCCCGTCGGTGACCGCCACGAACGGCTCGCCGCAGTCGGCGAAGAGATCCGTCCCCGGGTACGCCCCGTGCGTCGGGTGGTAGTCGACGTTGTCGGCGCGTACCGGAAAGACGTGCTTCAGCCCGGTGCGGGGTGCCGTCGCCGACGGCCTGGCCGACGACGGCGCCGGAGGGCTCGGGTCGGTCGCCGTCGGAGTGGGAGGCTGCGACGCCGGCTGGTCGGCGGTCGCCCAGACCGACGGTGGCGTCGGCGCGGCGCCGTCGGGCACCCCCGGCCGGGTGGTCGCACAGCCGGCGGCCAGCACCGGGGCGAGCAGCAGCAGGATCGGGTACACCGGACGAGCGCGGCGGCTGATCGTCGGCGAGGACATCCGGTCATCCTGGCAGAGCCGGTACCGTGGGCACGAGCGGCACGCGTGAAGGAGGGCAGCGACGGTGACCATTGCCCGACCCGACAGTGGCCCGGATTTCGGTGCCGTCCGCCCGATGCCGCGTACCCCGTCGGGTCTCTTCCCCTCCGGGCCGCCGACGCGGCCCACCTACCGCGAGCCGCACCCGGTCACCGGCGGTGGTGTCGCCACCGGTGGCGGCGCGGCGGCCGGTTGGCTGCTGCTGTTTGGCCTGCTCGGCACCGACGTGGCCAGCTACGCGCGGTGGACGGTGTTCGCCGGCCTGCTGGCCTGGGCCACCGCCCTGGTGCTGGTCCGCTTTGGCGACCGAGGGGTGGCCACCGGGGTCGCCATCGTCACGGCGGGTGGGTGGAGCATCGCCGCCGCCGTGGTGGCGGTCCGCTGGGCCACCAGTGGTGACTGGCCGCTGTGGTGACCGGCACGGACGGGCCCCGAAACGGCGCTCGGTGAATGCACCGTGTGCCCGGTTGGCTGCGTAGCGAACGTCGTCTTGACGTGGCCGTCGAGACTCGGCACGCTCGGGACCATGGCCTGGACCACTCCCCGGCAGGATCCCGATCGCAATCGCCGTCGACTGCAGTTGCTGGCCGAGTTGGCGGGCGCCCGGGCGGTCCGCCAGCGCAGCCGACCGCAGCGGCAGCGCACCGAGCGTCTGCGCCAGCTCATCGCCACCCGCCGTCGAGTCGTCGGCTGATCCGACTTTGTCAGGAATGACCCGCCCTTCGGGGCGTTGACGGGTCGCCTGCCGACCCGACCGGCTAACGTGCACGCGTAACGAGTCGACGCTGTGTCGAGGGCTATTGGGGGGACCGTGTCGTACTTCGCTGCGGCCGTGGTGCGCGACGACAGTGGCTGGACCGCCGCCGAGGTCAGCCTGCGTGGCGCCACCGACATCGACGAGGTTGCCGACCGGCTGCGTGACGTCGACCAGGAGGCCGACGTGTCGCTGCTCTTCGTCGAGGCCGATGACGCGTACCTGGTGATCCTGCGCCTCGACGAGGGCGAGGACCTGCGGGTGTTCGGTTCGGACTCCGCGTACGCCGAGGAGTCGCAGCTCGGGTCGCTGCTGGTCGGTGACCTGAAGACCTCGGTCACCGGGCTCGACGGTGACGACGAGCCACGCCCGGTGAGCACCGGCGACGAGGAGAGCGAGCAGCCCGTCGTCGACCCGGAGGCAGACCCGGTCGGTGACGCCGACCTGCTGGCCAACCTGGGCATCTCCGCGCAGAAGCTGCTGACCCTCTGCACCCACGAGGGGATGATGCCGGCGGACGTCACAGTCGAGATCTGCCAGGTGCTCGGCTGCGCCGACGAGGTCGAGGAGCTGCGTGAGGTCTGAGCCGGCCGACGCCACCGATCCGTCGCTGGAGTCGATCCGACCAGGCCAGCCGACCCCCGGAGCAGTGGGCCGCGCCGGGCCCGGCGCCCACGAGGGCCTGGCCGACCTGGGCGAGGTCGGCCGACGACAGCGGCACGAGCTGTGGATGCGCCGCGCCCTGGAGATCGCCGTCGCCGGTCCACAGGTCGACACGATCGGCACCGACGTCGACGACGTGCCGGTGGGTGCGGTGCTCTACGGGCCGGACGGCACCGAGTTGGCCACCGGACGCAACGAGCGGGAGCTGACCGGCGACCCCACCGCCCACGCCGAGGTGCTGGCCCTGCGCCGAGGTGCGGAGCGCACCGGCCGGTGGCGACTGGACGGCTGCACCCTGGTGGTCACCCTCGAACCGTGCACCATGTGCGCCGGGGCGCTGGTGCTGGCCCGGGTCTCCACAGTCGTGTTCGGCGCGTGGGAGCCCAAGACCGGCGCGGCCGGATCGCTCTGGGACGTGCTGCGGGACCGTCGGCTCAACCACCGCCCCGAGGTCTACGGCGGGGTGCTGGAGGCCGAGACCGCCACCGTCCTGCGCGCGTTCTTCCGCTGAGACCGGGCGGCCGGTCAGGCCGGCGGCACTGTGACGGTGACGATCAGACCGCCGTCCGGGCGGGGCTGCGCCTCGGCGGTGCCGCCGTGGGCCCGGGCCACCGCGCGGACGATGGACAACCCCAGCCCGAAGCCCCGCGCGCCGACGACCCGCTCCCGCGACAGCCGTCGGAAGGGCTGGAACATCGTCTCGACGTCGTAGCCGGGGATGACCGGGCCGGTGTTTGTCACGGTGAGGGTGGGCCGGCCGTCGACCAGCCCGGTGCGCACCTCCACCCAACCGTCGGCGGGCAGGTTGTGGCGCAACGCGTTCTCCACCAGGTTGAACGTGAGCCGCTCCAACAGCACCGGGTCGCCGCTGGTCGGCGCCGGAGCCAGGGCCCGCCGAACCCGCACGTCGGGCGCCTGCTTCCCGGCCTGGTCGGTCGTGTGCGCGCAGACTTCGGCCAGGTCGACAGGCGTACGCTCGGTCAGCTCGTTCTCCGAGTCGGCCAGGGTCAGTAGACCGTCGATCAGCCGCTCGTGGCGTTCGTTCACCGCCAGAAGCGACTCGCCCAGTCGCCGGGTCTCCTCCGAAGCGTCCGGGCGGGTGATCGCCAGCTCCACCAGGGCGCGGTTGAGCGCCAGCGGCGTACGCAGCTCGTGCGAGGCGTTCGCCACGAACCGGCGCTGCCCGTCGAAGGAACGGTCCAGCCGTTCCAGCATCTCGTCGAAGGTGTCGGCGAGTTCGCGTACCTCGTCGGGAGGGCCGGTGAGCGCGATCCGCTCGTGCAGACCACGACCGGCGGTGTCCGCGCCGGCGATCCGGCGGGCCGTGCCGGTGATCTGGAGCAGTGGCTGCAACGCCCGACCGGCGAGCAACCAGCCGAACGCGATCGCCACCGTCGACACCACGATCAACGCGATGCCGCCCTGGGTGAGCAGCGACTCCAACGCGTTGCGCTTCGCCTCGTCCTGCACCTCCTGCAACAGGGCGCGCAGGTTGTCGACGTTCTGCCCGCTGGGCGTCGTGGGGGCGGTCTTCGGCAGGTCGCGTAGTTTCACCCCGAACGGCTGCGCCATCCGCTGATCTACTAGCACGTACGTGACGGCGAGCAGGACCACGCCGGCCAACAGGAAGAGCCCACCGTAGATGAGGGTGAGCCGAGCGCGGATCGTGAGGCGTTTCATCGGATCTGGTACCCCGCACCGGGAACCGTCTCGATCACCGGTGGGTCGCCGAGTTTGCGGCGCAGCTTCATCACTGTCACCCGGACCACGTTGGTGAACGGGTCGATGTGCTCGTCCCAGGCGCGTTCCAGCAGGTCCTCGGCGGAGACCACAGCGCCGTCGGCGAGCAACAGCTCGGCCAGCACCGCGAACTCCTTGCGGGACAGCGCCACGTGCCGGTCGTCCCGGCGTACCTCGTGTCGGGCCGGGTCGAGCTGGATGCCGGCGCGACGCAGCGTCGGAGGCGCCGCCGGGCGGGACCGGCGGGTCAGCGCGTGCACCCGGGCCGACAGCTCGACCAGGGCGAACGGCTTGGTCAGGTAGTCGTCGGCACCGAGCGCCAACCCCGCCACCCGCTCCCGGACCGCCGCCGACGCTGTCAACATCAGCACCCGGGTCTCCCCGCCCGCGTCCACGATCGCCCGGCACACGTCGTCGCCGTGCACCACGGGCAGGTCCCGGTCCAGGACCACCACCGCGTACTCGTTGACGCCGAGCCGTTCCAACGCGGCGTCCCCGTCGTAGGCCACGTCGACGGCGAACGACTCCCGGCGCAGCCACTCGGCGATGGCGTCCGCCAGCACGTTCTCGTCCTCGACCACCAGCACTCTCACCCCTCCATGGTGCTCGGGGTGCGGTAACGCCGGCATAACCGCCGACGGTAACGCCGGGGATACGTCCACTGCCGTGCACTGGGTGTCACGTTCGGCGAACCGCGCCGGACCTGAGCGGAAGCGGACACCATGCGACGACAGATGCTTGCGATCCCCGTCCTGCTCGCCCTGGCGCTGTCCGGGTGCGGCGCGGGAGGTGACGGCGGCGGCGGGGTCGCGACCGCCGGTGGGGCGAAGGCCGAGGCCACGGCGAGCGGCACGCCGGTCAGCGACTCGGAGCGGCAACTCGCCTTCGCCCGGTGCATGCGGGAGAACGGGGTGGACATGCCCGACCCGGAGCCGGGTGGCCGTCCCGGCTTCCGGTTCGGTGCGGACGTGGATCAGCAGAAGGTCCAGGCGGCCATGGAGAAGTGCCAGGACAAGCTGCCCAACGGCGGACACGGGCCGCAGCTCGACCCCGAGCAGGCCGAGCAGATGCGGACGCTGGCCAAGTGCATGCGGGAGAACGGGGTGCCGGACTTCCCGGACCCGGACGCCGACGGGCGGGTCCGCATCGGGACGGGCGGCAACGCGATCAACATCGGCGACCCGGCCATGAAGGCCGCGCTGGAGAAGTGCCGGCAGCACGCGCCGCAGTTCGGGGCTGGCCGGTGACCGGCACCATCCGACGCTCGCGGCTGCGCGCCGCCGTCACCGGCGGCGTCGTCCTGCTTGTCGCCGCCGTGGGCGTGGTCGCCGCTGTGGGCTTCGGCGGCGGCGCTGACGGGGGCCGCGCCCAGGCCGGCAGCGCACCACCCGCCACCGCCACTGTCACCCGGCAGACCCTCGCCGACTCGGAGACCGCGGACGGCGAGCTGGGGTACGGCGCGACGCGTACCGCCACGGCGAAGCTCAACGGCACCGTCACCGCGCTGGTGGCCACCGGTTCGACGGTACGGCGGGGTAAGGCGCTCTACCTGGTCGACAACGAGGAGGTGGTGCTGCTCTACGGCGGGTTGCCCGCGTACCGGACCCTGGCCCCCGGGGTGGAGGGGCCGGACGTCGCGCAGTTCGAGCGGAACCTCGAGGCGCTGGGCTACACCGGCTTCACTGTCGACGACGAGTACACCGGCGCGACAGCGGACGCCGTGCGGGACTGGCAGGAGGACCTGGGCCTGACCGAGACCGGTCGGGTCGAGCCGGGGCGGGTCGTGTACGCGGATCGGGAGGTCCGGGTGGAGGGCCACCAGGTCGACGTCGGCGATCTCACCCAGCCTGGGCAGGCCGTGCTGACGTACACCGGCACCAGCCGGGTCGTCACCGTCGAGTTGGACGTGGACGACCAGCGGTTGGCCAAGCGCGACGCGAAGGTCACCGTGCGGTTGCCGGACGGCCGGTCGGTGGCGGGCACGATCAGCGCTGTCGAGACTGTCGTCCAGGCCGGTGCGACCGGCGCCAACGGGCAGGCCGGCGACGCCGAGACGAAGATCGAGGTGACAGTCGCGGTGACCGACCCGAAGGCCCTGACCGGCTTCGACAAGGCCAGCGCGGACGTCACGTTCACCGTCTCGGAGCGCCGCGACGTGCTCACCGTGCCGGTGGCGGCCCTGTTGGCGCTGGCCGAGGGCGGCTACGGCGTCCAGGTCGCCGAGGGCGACGCGAGCCGAGTCCTCGCGGTGACCACCGGGTTGTTCGCGGACGGTCGGGTGGAGGTCACCGGTACGGGCCTCACCGAGGGCACGACGGTGGTGGTGCCGACGTGAGCGGCGAGGTGATCGTGCTCGACCGGGTCAGCAAGCGGTACGCCGGCGGCGTCGTCGCGTTGGACGACGTGTCGCTGCGGATCGGTCACGGCGAGTTGGTCGCTATCGTCGGCCCATCCGGATCGGGTAAGTCGACGATGCTGCACCTGATCGGCACCCTGGACCGGCCGTCGTCGGGCAGCGTGCTCATCGACGGGTACGACGCGGCGAAGCTGACCGACCGGGAGCTGTCCGCGCTGCGGGCCACCCGGATCGGCTTCGTCTTCCAGCAGTTCCACCTCGCTCCGGGCGTCCCGGTAGTGGACAACGTGGCCGACGGCTTGCTCTACTCCGGCGTACCGCTGCGGCGGCGACGCGAACGGGCGGAGGCCGCGTTGGTCCGGGTCGGCCTGGGCCACCGGTTGGGGCACCGGCCGCACGAGCTGTCCGGCGGGGAACGGCAGCGGGTGGCCGTGGCCCGCGCGGTGGTCGGCGAGCCGGCGGTGCTGCTCGCCGACGAGCCGACCGGCAACCTGGACTCGCACTCCGGTGCCGGGGTGTTGGAGTTGCTGCACGATCTGCACCGGGCCGGAACCACGGTCGTGGTGATCACTCATGACCGGGAGATCGCGGGAAGCCTGCCCCGGCAGGTGCGGATGCGCGACGGCGCGGTGCGACACGACTCGGCCCTCGCGTCGGGCGGGGTCGGCTGATGGCGACGCTGACCCCGGCCCGACTGCGGCCGGCGGACGTCGTACGCGTCGGTGGGGTGGGGCTGCGGACCCGTCCGCTGCGGGCGTTCCTCTCCGCGTTGGGCATCGCGATCGGCATCGCCGCGATGATCGCGGTGGTCGGCATCTCGTCGTCGTCCCGGGCCGAGCTGGACCGGGCGCTCGACGCGCTCGGCACCAACCTGCTCACCGTCGCGCCGGGCAGCACCCTGTTCGGCGCCGACGCGCAACTGCCCGAGGAGTCGATCGCGATGATCGGGCGGATCGGCCCGGTGACCGAGGTGTCCGCGACCGGGCAGGTGCCCGACGCCAAGGTGTACCGCTCGGACCGGATCCCGGCGGCGGAGACCGGTGGCATCGCCACTCGGGCGGCCCGGCTGGACCTGCTCGGCACCGTGGGGGCGGAGGTGGCCACCGGCACCTGGCTCAACGAGGCGACCGCTCGCTACCCGGCGGTCGTGCTCGGCGCCACCGCCGCGCAGCGGCTCGGGATCACCTCGGCGGACCCGCAGGTGCAGGTGTGGTTGGGTGGGCGGCCGTTCACTGTGGTCGGCACCCTCGCCGCGGCACCGCTCGCTCCGGAGCTGGACACGTCGGCGCTTGTCGGCTGGGTGGCGGCGGCCGAATACCTGGGCTTCGACGGTCACCCGACCACCGTCTACACCCGGGCGCAGGAGTCGCAGGTCGAGGCGGTCCGGTCGGTGTTGGGCGCGACCACCAACCCGGAGGCGCCGAACGAGGTCGAGGTGTCCCGGCCCTCGGACGCGCTGGCCGCCGCCGAGGCCACCGACGACGCCTTCACCGGGCTGTTGCTGGGCCTGGGCGCGGTCGCCCTGCTGGTCGGTGGTGTCGGCGTGGCGAACACCATGGTGATCTCGGTGCTGGAACGCCGAGCCGAGATCGGTCTGCGCCGTTCGCTTGGCGCCACCCGCGGTCAGGTACGGGCCCAGTTCCTCACCGAGTCGCTGCTGCTCTCCGCGCTCGGCGGGATCGGTGGGGTGGTGTTGGGCATCCTGGTCACAGCGGGCTACGCGCTGTCGCAGGACTGGCCGACGGTGGTGCCGGCCTGGGCGATGCTCGGCGGGGTGGGCGCGACGCTGGTCATCGGCGGCTTCGCCGGCCTCTACCCGGCGGTGCGCGCCGCCCGACTCGCGCCGACGGAGGCGCTGGCCGCCGTGTGACCGGCGTGGCGCGGGCCGGTTGGCGTGGCTCGGTTGGGCCGGCGGGGGACGGCGTGATGCGAAAGAGCGTGATGACTGTGCGGCATATTGATGTCTCACAGTCATCACGCTCGTCGCGGTGACGCCGCCCGGACGGGTCAGGCGATGATCGTGTCGAGGGCGATCTCGACCATCTGGCTGAAGGTCTGCTCGCGCTCCTCCGAGGTGGTCTTCTCACCCGTCTTGATGTGGTCGCTGACTGTCAACACAGTCAGCGCGCGGGCCTTGAACCGAGCGGCGATCGTGTAGAGCGCCGCCGACTCCATCTCCACCGCCAGCACGCCGTAGTCGGCGAGGGTGTCGTACAGGTCCGGCCGGTCGGTGTAGAAGGCGTCCGCCGCCAGGATCGGCCCGACGTGCATGGTGATGCCGCGTCGCTCGGCCACCTCGACCGACGTACGCAGCAGCCCGAAGTCGGCCACCGGGGCGTAGTCGATCAGCCCGTCGAAGCGCATCCGGTTCATGTTCGAGTCGGTGGACGACCCGATCGCGGCCAGCACGTCCCGCAGTTGCAGGTCGGTGCTGAGGGCGCCACAGGAGCCGACCCGAATCAGCGTCTTCACGCCGTACTCGTTGATCAACTCGTGGGCGTAGATGGAGGCCGACGGCATGCCCATGCCGGAGCCCTGGACGGAAACCTCGACGCCGTTCCAGCGGCCGGTGAAGCCCAGCATGCCCCGAACCGTCGAGTAGCAGGTGGCGCCCTCGAGGTAGGTCTCCGCGATCCACTTGGCCCGCAGGGGGTCACCCGGCATCAGGACCCGCTCGGCGATCTCGCCCGGCTTCGCGCCGATGTGCGTACTCATGGCAAAGATCCTGCCAGGCCGGCCCGGGCGATACCGGTTCGGCGTCGGAACCGGCGGTCCTGTACCCTCGTCGGCGGTGGCGTGTCCGAGCGGCCTAAGGAGCACGCCTCGAAAGCGTGTGAGGGTTAACGCCCTCCGAGGGTTCAAATCCCTCCGCCACCGCTCTGTAGTGCAGAAACGCCCGGTCGATCCGCGAGGATCGACCGGGCGTTTTCGCGTCAGAGCTGCTGCTCGCCGCCGTCGACGAACAACTCGCCGCCGGTCATGAAGCTGCTCTGGTCGGAGGCGAGGAAGAGCGCGGCGTTGGCGATCTCGTCCGGGTGTGCCATGCGCTGCATGGGCACGCCCGAGGCGATGGTCTTCAGCAACCCGGGTGCTTCGGCGGCGCTGGGCGCGAGGCCGGCGAGCCCGGGGGTCTCGGTCGAGCCGGGGACCAGGGTGTTGACCCGGATCTTCCGGCCGATCAGCTCGGCGGCCCAGGTGCGGCCGAACGAGCGGATGGCCGCCTTGGACGCGGCGTAGACGCTGAACGCCGGGGTGCCGTTGCTGGCGGCTGTCGAGCCGGTGAGCACGATCGACGCGCCCTCGTTGAGCAGGGGTAGGGCCTTCTGCACCGTGAAGATGGTGCCGTAGATGTTGGTGTCGAAGGTGTTGGCCACGTGCTCGACCGTGATCGAGTCGAGCGAACGGAACTCGCCACCGCCGGCGTTGGCGAACACCACGTCCAGCCCAGCGCCCCGCTCCTCGATCGCCCGCATCACCCGGTCCAGGTCGTCGAGCTTGCTGACATCGCTGGCGATGCCTGTGACGTTCGCGCCGATGCTGGCGACGGCCTCGTCCACCGGGCCCTTGCGGCGGCCGGTGACGAAGACGTACGCGCCTTCGGCGGCGAAGCGGCGGGCGGCGGCCAGGCCGATGCCCGTGGTGCCCCCGGTGACGAGGGCGGTCTTGCCGTCGAGCTGTCCCACGATGGATCTCCTCTGTCGGGGTGGTCGTGTGCGGCCGGCCGGGCCTCAAGCAGGTTCTGTACCGAGCGGTACGTATCCGACCGTAGCAACCGCCGACCGGGTCCGCAAATTTCTGTACCGATCGGTTTTCGCTGTCGGTAGGATGGGTGGAGAAGGGGTGATGGGCTGTGCCGCAGCGAGGTCGACCACGGGGCTTCGACGCCGACGAGGCGCTGGAGCGCGCTGTGGAGGTGTTCTGGCGTCAGGGGTACGAAGGCGCCTCGGTGAACGACCTCGCCGAGGCCATGGGGATCAACAAGCCCAGCCTCTACGCCGCCTTCGGCGGCAAGGAGGAGTTGTTCCGCAAGGCCGTGGCCCGCTACGCCGAAAAGGACATGGAGTACGCGAGGGACGCCTTCGCCCAACCCACCGCGTACGAGGTGGTCGCCACCCTGCTGCGCGAGAACACGATCGCCGTGACCCGCGCCGACCGACCGGCCGGTTGCCTGTCGATCCAGGGCGGCACCAGTTGCTCTACCGAGAACGCGTCCATCGCCGGGTTCCTCGCCACCAGCCGCCTGGGCGGTGAGGGTGCCCTCGCCGACCGGCTCGCCAGTGCCGTCGCCGACGGCGACCTACCCGCGCACGCCGATCCGGTAGCGCTCGCCCGCTTCGTCATGATCGTTACTGAGGGGCAGGCGGTGCATGCCGCCGCCGGAGTCAGCCGGGAAGACCTGCGACAGGCCGCGGAGATCGCGCTCGCCGGTTTCGTGGCCGCGTCCGGGGCGCGCCTGCCCGAGCAGGCCACCGAGCCGGTCTGAGCGGTCACCGTTCGAGCAGCGCCGCCATCCCGTCGAGCAGTCGTTGCAGGCCGAAGTCGAAGAGGCTCTCGGCGTCGAGGTCGACCGCTGTCCGGCTGAGTCGGGCCAGATGGGGAAACTCGCCCGCCGCGAGCAATCCACCGAACACGTCGGCCTGGGCCTCCATCCACTCGTCGTCGGTCAGGCCGGTGTCCTGCTCCGCTTCAACTCCTCGCTCCAGGTTGATGGCGGTACCTCGAACGTGGTTGGCCAGTGCGGCCACCAGATGGAGCTGGGTGTGCTGGTCCAGGCCCTGCCGGGCGAGGGCGCGCAGCGCCCACTCGGTGTGCGCGACGGCGTTCGGTGCCATCAGCGGGCGGGTCAGCGAGACGACCTGGGCCAGCCAGGGATGCCGCCGGTAGATCGACCACTGAAGTCGGCTGAGCAACTCCAGTTGGGCTCGCCAACCGGGCGGAAACGTGCGCGGCAGCCGATTCGAGGCGAAGGCCGCGTCCGCCATCAGCACGAGAAGCTGCTCCTTGCCCCGAACCTGCCGGTACAGCGACATGGTGGGGACGTCCAACTCCGTCGCGATGCGCCGCATGCTCAGCGCCGGTAACCCCTCGGCGTCGGCGATCGTCATCGCGGTCCGCACCACCTGGTCGCGGGTCAACCCCTGGACGGGCAGCCGCCGACCTGCGGACGGGGCACCCCGGCTCGGCGTGGTCGGCGCCGCGCCGGTCACCACCATGCCCACGCCCGGCACCGCCCGGACCAGGTTCTCCTGGCGAAGCGCGGTGAGCGCCCGGCTGGCGGTGGCCATGGCGACGCCCCACTCCCGGACGATCTGCCGGGTCGACGGCACCCGGTCGCCGGGGCCCAACTCGCCTGCCGCGATGCGCCGTCGCAACTCCCCGACGATGCGCAGATAAGGGGGAGCGGTCTCGTCGAACTCCGTCACGATCGCCTCCCGCCGGCCTCGCGGTGACCGTAGCGCACTAGAGCACCGGCAGGCGTCCCCGTCCTTCCTGCCACGGCCGTACTAGAGCTCCCTGGCCCGACGGTCGCCAGCTCGACATGCTCGGCGCAGCCCGGTGCGTACGCCGTACCGGCGTCGACTGAATGGGGAGAGCATGAGACGAGTTTCGTACCCCCGATGGGCCGTCATGGTGGGCGCTGTCGTCCTCGTCGGCCCGGCGATGGCCGTCGGTCCGGCCGCGGCCAACGACGAGCGCCGGAGCGCGGCCGTCGTCCGGACCGACCAGGGCGCGGTGCGGGGGACCGTCGCGGCAGACCACCGCTCGTTCCAGGGCATTCCGTACGCGAGCCCGCCGCTGGGCGCGCTGCGCTGGGCCCCGCCGCAGCCCGGTCCGACCTGGACCGGAGTACGCGACGCGAGCCGGCCCGGTGCCGCCTGCGCGCAACTGCAAGGGCTGCCGATGGACACACCCTCCGAATCCGAGGACTGCCTCTACCTGAATGTCACCACCCCGCGTTCGGCCGCACGAACGCCTCTACCGGTGATGGTCTGGTTGCACGGCGGGGACTTCCGGTTCGGCAGCGGCGACGGGTACGGCGGGCAGCGGCTGGCCGCCGGAGGTGACGTCGTCGTCGTCACTGTGAACTACCGGCTCGGCGCGCTCGGCTTCCTGGCGCATCCGGCGCTGGCCGGTCGGGACGGGAGCATCGGCAACTTCGGGTTGCGGGACCAGCAGGCCGCGCTGCGCTGGGTGCGGCGCAACGCGGCGGCCTTCGGCGGCGACCCGGGCAACGTCACGGTGTTCGGCCAGTCCGCCGGGGCGACCAGCGTCTGCGCGCAGCTCGCCGCGCCGGGCTCCGCTGGTCTGTTCCACCGGGCGATCATGCAGAGCAACTCGTGCGCCAACCCGGTCCAGACCCGGGCCGAGGCGGTCGGGGCGGCCCAGGAGTTCGCGCGGAGGATCGGCTGCGCCGACCCGGCTGTGGTCGCCGCCTGCCTGCGCGGACGTTCCCCCGCCCGGCTGGTCGAGACGGTCGGCTATCCCGGCGCGGGTGTCGACCTGGGCCCGGTCGTCGACGGCCGCACGCTACCGGTGGACCCGGCGGACGCGCTGACCACCGGGAGGCTGCATCCGGTGCCGGTGTTGACCGGAATGAACCGGGACGAATCCCGGCTCGTGGTGTGGGGGATGGAACGGTTGGGACTCAACTGCCCGGAGCCGCCGAAGCCGGACCAGGAGCCGGAGTCGTGCCCGCTCACCGACGACCAGTACCGCGACCAGGTGCGCGCCATGTTCGGTGACCACGCGGGGGAGGTGCTGGCCCGCTATCCGCGCGACCCCGCACAACCCGCCAGCGCGACGTTGGGCGCCGTGCTGACCGATCACGACTACGCCGAGCCGATCTACTCCGCCGCGTTGGCATTCGCGCGGCGGGTGCCGACGTTCGCGTACGAGTTCGCCGACGAGGACGCGCCGTTCTTCACCGAGGGACCCGAACCGACGTTCGCCATCGGCGCGTACCACTGCGCCGAGCTGCCGTACCTGTTCGCTGTCGACTACGCCGAGGCGCTCACGCCGACCCAGCGGCGGCTCTCCGACGAGATGGTCAGCACCTGGAGCGACTTCGCCCGGACGGGTCGGGCTGGCTGGCCTCGACTGCGCCCTGAGGCCCCGTACGTGCGGATGTTCGCCGGTGGCGGCGGATCGGGCAGGACGGACTTCGCGGCGGCCCACTCGTACGACTTCTGGCTGTCGCTTCGCCGCTGAACGACGACTGACCCGTCGGGCCGGGCCGATCCATCGTGGAGCGAACCGGGCCCGACAGGTCAGTCGGTACGTTGTCGGGTCAGCACGGGCCCGCACCCTCGTCGAAGAGGCGGCGGGCCCAGTCCGCGTACCCGGCGATGGTTTTTCGGACAGTGCGCCCGTCGTGCAGGAACAGGTACGCGCGGTCGCCGCTGCGGGCGAGCAACCCGTCGAGCCGGTGTGTCCCCTGTGGAGCCCGTAGCCGGCTGACCTCCGGGTAGCGGTCCCAGACCTCGCCGACGGGCGAGCCCGCCGTTATGCCCTCCGGTGTCCGCATCGGGTCGCCTACCCAGAGCAGCACGAGTTTGTCCTCCACGAAGACCGGGCTGACCGTGTCGTGGCCGGCGAGCATCGGCCCACAGGCGTCCAGGCTGGTACGCAGGATGCCGCGTCGGGTCAGCTCGTCCTCGGTGGCACCGAACTCGATGTTGCGCAGGCCGTTCAGGTCGATGATCTCCACGTTGCCGGCGGGCCGGCCGTTCGGAATCGACCCGGTAGGCGGTACGCCGCTGCCCGCGATCGAGGCAGCCGTCATCAGCGTGGCGATAAACGCAAATTGTCGCAATTTCATGGAATCCCCCAGTCCCCAACGGAACGGGAGCGTTCAGGTTGCTGCCGCACGCCGGATTACTGGTTTTCCCACTGTTCGACCAGCTCGTCCCAGTAGTCGGCGCTGAGTCGACGCCGGCCGTGCGCCAGCCAACCCTCGGTGTTCCGCTCCAGGTGCAACCCCACTTCGGCGAACCTGTCGATCCAGGTGCCGGGCTCCACGCCGAGCTGACTCAGCGCACAGTTGATCGGCCACTGCTCGCGCGGCGCGTCGAACTCGTCGTCGAAGCACGGCCCCCAGGACAGCGCCCCGCCCAACCACACCGCTGCCGACTGGTGGCCGACGCCACCACCGAACTCCGCCTCCACATAGGCCACCGGCCCCGACTGTGACCAGCGGGTCAGCACCTCGACCAGCGCCGTCGACAACACCAGGCCGAACGGGCGCGCGGCACTCCGGTCGTCAGTGGCGAAATCCGGCAACGACCCGGTCAGCTCGATCACCAACTGCGGGGTGACCGGCAGCAAGGCGAAGTCCTGGCGCAGCTCGCCGAGGACCGCGTGATCCAGCTCGGCGGTCTGCTCGCGGAGCAGTTCGACGTCCGCGACCACCGCGCTGAGCTGGTAAGCCATCGAGCCCTCCGCCGTCCACAGCCTGTGGATAGAACATGTGTACGACGGATTCCCCGCCTTTCGTGCCTGCGACGGTACCGGCCGGAGGGTGGACGTGCCGGGCCCTGCTCGATGAGTGGGCATCGGCGGGCGGGGCGACGGTTGTACGGTCCTGGCCATGGCCAATCAACTGAGCGTTCCCGGTGTGCCGTTCCCGCTCGCGCCCTCGTCCGCCGAGCTGTGGCGGGTCGACGAGGCGGCCGGCACCGTGGCGGTCGAGGCGCAGCCGCACACTGACATCTTCATCGACCCCAGCACCGGCTCCGCCGAGGCGGCCGGGACCACCACTGTCAGTGCCGGGTCGACACTCAACGCGGCGACGCTGCTCGGGGATCTGCCGACGGGGGACTTCCAGTTCAGCGCCCGGGTCACGGTGGGCTTCGCCGCCACCTTCGACGCCGGGGTGCTCCTGCTGTGGCTCGACGAGCGGCGCTGGGCCAAGCTGTGCTTCGAGTTCTCCCCAGCAGGCGACCCGATGATCGTGTCGGTCATCTGCCGAGGCGTCGCCGACGACGCGAACGCCTTCGTCGTACCCGACCGGTCGGTGTGGTTGCGGGTCTCCCGGGTCGACGGGGTCTACGCCTACCACGCCTCGGTCGACGGTGAGACCTGGCAGTTGATCCGCGTCTTCCTCCTCGACCCCGCCACGTCTCGCGACCGGATCGGCTTTGCTGGCCAGTCCCCTACCGGTGCGGGGTGCGGTGTGACGTTCGACGAGATCACGTTCCGGGCGGAACGTCTGGGCGATCTCCGTGACGGCTCCTGACCTGCCGGTGTGACCGAGCGCCGGTCAGGTGCGCCGGGAAAGCTGGGTGACGAACGCGCGCCAGGCCGTGGGCGCGAAGGCGAGCGCCGGGCCGGTCGGGTCCTTTGAATCCCGTACGCCGATGACGCCGGGCAGGTTGTCGGCGACCTCGACGCAGGCTCCACCGTTGCCGCTGCTGCGGCTGCTCTTGCGCCACCGGGCGCCGTTCAGCTCCATGACTCCGCCACTTCCTGAATGAGTGCGACCGACTGCCAGTGGGACAACGCCTCGCCGCGCACGTTCTCCCATGCCGCCATCATGGCCGCGATGTCCTCGGGGTCGCTAGCGACTTGTCCCTGAAGTTGGTTGTCGAGGTAGCCGGCGACCCGGTGGTCGTGGCTGTGCGCGATCACGAAAGGTCCGTTGAGGCCGGCATAGGCGCCGACTGCGCTGGGCACGACGTGCACCCGGATGTGCGGCTCGACGCACGCCGCCGCCACGGCCAACAGTTGCTCGCGCATCGTCGACCGGCCGCCCACCGGACGGCGGATGACCGCCTCGTCCACGACCGCCGTGAACTGCGGTGGGTCGTCCCGCCTGAGGATGCCCTGCCGGCCGAGTCGGACCGTGAGATGCCGCTCGATCTCACCCCGGGGGATCAGGCCCGCGTCGCCCAGCACCGCGCGGGCGTACGCCTCGGTCTGGAGCAACCCCGGCAGAACTGTCGACTCGAACCAGCGAAGCGACACCGCCTCGCGCTCGATCTCCTGCCACGGACGAAACCAGATGGGGTCACGACGTCTTGAAGTGTCCGGCCAGATGTCCGACACGTCCTTGTGAAGCGCCTCCGCTGCCGCCAGCCGGTGGCGCGGATGCGGGATGCGGTCCTCCGTCAACCAGCGCCCCACGGTCTTCGGGTCGACGCCGACGGTCTCGGCGAGGGATTCGGTCGTGTGCCCGGTGTCGCTGAGCGCCACCCGAAGCGCGTCGTTCACGGCTCCTCCATCGGATGTCCTAGATATCTGAGAACCATATAGCTACGCGGTGTATCTGTCTCGTAACTCTCCCGAGGGTGGTCCACAGAAGACGGCGTGGCCGGTGGAGGCGCAGGAGCCCGGCGGTCGGCGTCAGTCCGGGGTCGCTCCGACGGGGAGGCGGGGCGGCCCCCGCCCACCGCGAAGGAGATCCGCCCATGCCCCGCCGCCGCTACCGGAACCACCTGCCGACCCGACCGACCTGGCGCTGCGCCGCGTGCGGCATCGCCTGGCCCTGCTCGGCGGCGAAGCTGCGGCTGCTCGGCGAATACCGGCACGACCGGCTCGCGTTGACCGTCTACCTGGCGACGCTGCAGACAGAGGCCGGCGAGCACCTCACCGACGTCGACCCGGCCCGGCTGACCGACCGCTTCCTCTCCTGGGCCCGCGTCCGCGCCTGACCAGCCTCGATTCGAGGGGGGCCAACCTCGGCGACGCCAACCTGACCAACGCCGAGTTGCAGCACGTCCAGGTGGTGGGCGGATGCCGCCGTGCAGACGACTCAGGGCCGGTCCCCGTGGGGCCGGCCCTGTCGTTGGTGCTGCTCAGGTGAGCGGAGGATACGAGATTCGAACTCGTGAGGGTGTAAACCCAACACGCTTTCCAAGCGTGCGCCCTAGGCCTCTAGGCGAATCCTCCGCGAGCCAGGATACAGGCCCGTCCCGGCCGGGCCACCCCACCACCCCCTGAAGATCGACCGGCGGTCGGGTAGGCTGGGCGGCACCTCCCGTGCGGCGGTATCTCGTGAACCTCCCCAGGGCCGGAAGGCAGCAAGGATAAGCGAGCTCTGCCGGGTGCACGGGAGGCCTTTTTGTCTGTGGGCCGGTTGATCCACTCGGCATCCCTGATGTCGCGGTGTCCCGGCCACGCGGACACCGCGGTTTCCAGGAAGCCGAGTCGATCAAGCCCGGCGGCGCGGTGGATCAAGCACGGCATCCGCGGTGCCCGGGGTGGTGGGTGGTCACCCGCGCCCGACCGGCGCAGAATGGCTCGGTCGAGAGGAGGCGGGACGAGTGACGCTGGCGCTCTACCGCAAGTACCGGCCGCGTACCTTCGCTGAGGTCATCGGCCAGGAGCACGTGACCGAACCGCTGTCGCAGGCGCTGCGCAGCGGACGGCTCAACCACGCCTACCTCTTCTCCGGCCCCCGTGGCTGCGGCAAGACCACCAGCGCCCGGATCATGGCCCGCTCGCTCAACTGTGAGCAGGGCCCCACTCCCGAGCCGTGCGGCAAGTGTGACTCCTGCCGCTCGCTGGCCGCCGACGGCGCCGGCTCGATCGACGTGATCGAGATCGACGCGGCCAGCCACGGCGGTGTCGACGACGCCCGCGAGCTGCGCGAGCGCGCCTTCTTCGCGCCGGCCAGCAGCCGCTTCAAGATCTACATCATCGACGAGGCGCACATGGTCTCGACCCAGGGCTTCAACGCCCTGCTCAAGCTGGTCGAGGAGCCCCCGGAGTACGTCAAGTTCATCTTCGCCACCACCGAGCCGGAAAAGGTCCTCGGCACGATCCGCTCGCGGACCCACCACTACCCGTTCCGGCTGTTCCCGCCGAAGGTGGTCCGCCCGTACCTGGAGCAGCTCACCCAGGCCGAGGGCGTCGCCGTCGAGCCGGCGGTCTTTCCGCTGGTGGTCCGCGCCGGTGGCGGCAGCATGCGGGACAGCCTCTCGGTGCTCGACCAGCTCATCGCCGGCGCCGGCGCGGAAGGGGTCAGCTACGCGCGGGCCGTCGCGCTGCTCGGGGTCACCGACTCGGCGCTGATCGACGAAATGTGCGACGCGCTCGCCGCCGGTGACGGCGCGGCCGCGTACGCCACCGTCGACCGGGTCGCCGAGGCCGGGCACGACATGCGCCGGTTCGCCTCCGACCTGCTGGAACGGCTACGCGACCTGATCGTCATCCAGCAGGTGCCGGACGCCGCCGCGAAGGGCCTGATCGACGCCCCGGCCGACCAGATCGAGCGGATGGCAGCCCAGGCTTCGCAGCTCGGCTCGGCAACGCTGTCCCGCTGCGCCGACATCGTGCACGACGGCCTGGTGGAGATGCGCGGCACCACAGCGCCCCGCCTGCTGCTGGAGCTGATCTGCGCCCGGATGCTGCTGCCCGGCGTGGACGACTCCACCGGCGGCCTGCTCCAGCGCCTGGAGCGGATGGAACGCCGGCTCACAGTGGGCGGCACCGACGCGCCGTCGGCCGCCGCCGGCTCCGCGCCAACCAACCACCAAGGGGTACGCCCACAGCAAGCCACCCCGGTCCCGGCTGCCGCCACCCCGACACCAGTGAACGCCCCGACCTCCGCACCGCCGTGGGCTGTCGACCCGGCGGCGTCCCCGGCCCAGGGCGCTCACGCCCCGGCTGCTTCGGTCACCGGGGCACACGCTCCGACCTCCGGTGCGCCAGCCTCGTACGCCTCGGCGGCCGACTCGCCGATCCCGGCCTCCCCCGGCGCGTCGACCGGGTCGGCAACCGCTGACCAGGCCGTACCCGTCTCGCCCGCCGGGCCGGCCCCCCGTCGCGTGGTGCCACCGTCGGCGGTGCTTCCCGACCCGGCCACGCCCGCGCCGCCCCGACCCGGAGCACCGGCCGCCGCACTGGACGCGGTGGCGGTCCGCCGCGTCTGGCCCGACGTGATCGGCAAGGTCAACCGGACCAACAAGCGGATCGCCGCCCTGATGCGCGACGCGGTCGTCCGCGAACTCGACGGCGACATGCTGGTGCTGACTGTGAAGTCCACGGTGTTGGCCAAGATGATGGCCGACCATGCGGCCGTGCTCACCGACGCGCTCTACGAGGAGTTGGGCGGGCGCTGGCAGATCCGGTGCGAAGTGGCCGGCGAGCGCGGTGGCGTGTCGCTGTCCGGCGCACCGCGCGCGCAGCAGACCGCACCGGCCCGACCCGCCGCCCCGCCAGTCACGTCGGACACGCCCGCCGCCGCGACGAACGCCGCGACCCCGACTGCCGCCGCCCCGACGAGCGCACCGCCAGCCGTGCCTGGCTCGAACCTCGCGCCTGGCTCGAACGGTGCGCCTGGCACGAACCTCGCGCCTGGCTCGAACTCGGCGTCTGGCACGAACCCCGCGCCTGGCTCGAACCCCGCCCAGGGGCCGAACGGCGGGCCTGGCTCCAACCCCGCGCAGGGCTCGAACGGTGCGCCCGGTTCGAACGCGTCTGGCTCGAACGCGCCTGGCTCGAACGCTGCGCCTGGCTCGAACGGTGCGCCACGTGCGAACTCCGCCGGGCCGGGGACTGTGGGACCCAACGCCCCGGCCGCCGCCGGTCCGACGAACGCCTCGCCGACCGCCGGGAACCTGAGCGGCGCTGCCGGCTCGGCTTTGCGCGACGGTGCCGGTGCGGGTTCCGCTGGTCACGGTGCTGGTGGGCGGGGCGCAGCGCCGTCCACCCCAGCGGCGGACGACGACGGCGACTGGCCGGAGGCGGCCCGCCCCGGCGGCGGCGCCCTCGCCGCCGAGGCTACGGATGACGAGGACTGGCCGGAGGCCGCCCGACCTGGCGGCGCGTCGGCCGGAAACGAGTCGAGCCCGTACTCCACCCCGGCGTCGACAGGCCCGAACGGCAGCACCGGGAACGGGAACGCCGGGAACGGCAGCGGCGCGAACGGCAGCGGCACCAACGGTGGTGGCGCGAACGGCACCGGGCCAGGGGGTTCGGGAGGTCCCGGGTCAGCGGCCGGTGGCGGTAAGCCAGGCGGGCGGGGTAACCCGACACCGGCGGCCCGGCAGCCGGCGGCAGCCGGTGGTGCGCCGGTGAGCAGCGCCATCGCCGCGGCTCGCGCGGCGGCGGCGGGGCGCGGTGCGCGTACCGGAGCGGCAGCCCGGCCCGTCGCGGACGCCGAATGGGCGGGTGAGCCGCCCTACGACCCGGACTTCGACGGCCCGGCGCGGGCCGGCCGACCCGGCGGCGCGGCGCCGGCCCCGGCCCTTGAGGGGTTCGACCCGGGCGACGAGCCGTTGGACGAGATCATCGACGAGAAGACCGCACGGGAGTCCAGCGAGGAGCAGGCGGTACGGCTGCTCCGGGAAACCTTCGGCGCCGAGAAGATCAACGAGATCGACGCCCGCTAACAAGCCCTCCGGCCCGGCGATCTTGCAGTTTCGGTCGTCGTCTTGCGCCAAATGCCCCTTATGTCGCAGCAGGAAGTGCAAGATCGCGCAGGGGTGGGGTCTCGGCTAGGAGGACAGCCAGGGCGCAGGCCCAGAGGGGGAACGGTAGGACTGCTACTCGTTCCATGCCGCCCACCCCGATGGCGAGGCCCTGTTGGGCGGCGAACAGTGTCGTTCCGGCCAGCGCGATCAGCCCGGCCGTGAGGGTGAGTCGTCGCCACCGGCCGAGCGTCGTGGTGCGTGGGGCGAAGCCGGCCAGGAGCAGGCCGATGTTGCCCATCCCCATGATCAGGACTGCGCCGAGGACGTGCAGGTTCTCGTCGATGTCGGCCGGGTAGAGGGCCGCGAGGGCGTAACCGCCGGTGGCCAGCAGCAGGAGTGTCTGGGCGGTGCGCACCACCGGGCCGCGGCCGAGGATTCGCCAGGTCAGCAGCAGTCCGGCGGCGAGCAGGACCGCGGTGGTCAGTGTCGCGGTGTTCATCAGTGGGTGCCACGGTGAGCAGACGTAGCGGGGGCGGGTGGTGTCCCAGACGCCGCAGTGGGCGTTGCCGAGGTCGCTGATGTTGTGGGTGGCCCAACTGTAGGCCGGCTCACGCCACCGCAGCCCGGTGATCAGGCTGGCGACGAGGAAGATGGGCGCGGCCGCGAGCCAGCACAGTGCGCCGACCCGGCCGGTGCGGTTGAGGTTCATGCCACGAGCAGACCAGTTTGACGGCTATGGGCGCACTACCAGCAGATGGCCGGTTCGGGGTAGGGGTAGCCGTACCCGGAGGCACGGCGTGGGCGGACGCACCGGGCGGGGCGAGGTCGGTCCCAGCGGATAGGCTGAGCGGCGGTCGAGCAGACGAGTGCGAGAAGGAGCCATCCCGTGCGCCCAGGTGGACAGCCGAACATGCAGCAGATGCTGAAGCAGGCGCAGAAGATGCAGCAGCAGATCGCCGCCGCCCAGGCCGAGCTGGCCGAGGCCGAGCTGACCGGCACCGCCGGCGGCGGGCTGGTCACCGCTACCGTCTCCGGTTCCGGTGAGCTCAAGGCCATCAAGATCGACCCGAAGGCCGTCGACCCGGACGACGTGGAGACGCTCGAGGATCTGGTCGTCGCGGCAGTGCACAACGCCGCCGAGGCGGCCCGGGAGCTGACCGAGCGCAAGATGGGCCCGGTCGCCGGCGGCATGGGCGGCCTCGGCCTGCCCGGTTTCTGAGCCGGCAGATGTACGAAGGTGCCATCCAGGATCTGATCGACGAGCTGGGTCGGCTGCCGGGCGTGGGTCCGAAGAGCGCTCAGCGGATCGCGTTCCACGTCCTCTCGGCGGATCCGGCCGACGTCAACCGGCTGGCCGGCGCGCTGCGCAAGGTCAAGGAGCTGGTGCGGTTCTGCACCACCTGCTACAACGTGGCCGAGTCCGAGCAGTGCCGGATCTGCCGCGACCAGCGTCGCACCGACGAGGTGCTGTGCGTGGTCGAGGAGCCCAAGGACGTGGTGGCCGTCGAGCGGACGGGTGAGTTCCGCGGTCGCTACCACGTGCTGGGTGGCGCGATCAATCCGCTGGAGGGGATCGGTCCGGACAATCTCCGCATCCGGGAGCTGATGATCCGGCTCGGTGGCGGCGGGGTGCGGGAGTTGATCCTCGCCACGGATCCGAACACCGAGGGCGAGGCGACCGCCACCTACCTGGCGTTGATGGTGAAGCCGATGGGCATCTCGGTGACCCGGCTGGCCAGCGGGCTGCCGGTCGGCGGCGATCTGGAGTACGCCGACGAGATCACTCTTGGTCGGGCCTTCGAGGGGCGCCGCGCGGTCTGATCCCCTGACGTACGGCCGGTGGCCGGCACCCGTGTGGGTGCCGGCCACCGCTGCGTCTGTGCCCGGAAATGATCTGACACCTGTGCCCTCATCGGGGCTGTTCGACGTAACAGTTTGGCATCGCGGGTGCTGATTGATCGGTTTTTCCCGCTGTTTGCCTAAGAATCGAATGTCAAGCGGCGGTTGAGGCACGATCCGATACCAACCGTCCACTCAGCGGTTTCCGGGTGGACGCATCGGGAGCTATGGTCACCGCCATCGGTGACCCCTGTCACCACGTTGTCCGTACCCCCAAGGACGAGGTGAAGCACACATGCGTGCACCCAGGCCGAAGGCCGCGATCGCGGCCATCGCGGTCGCGGCCCTCGCGGTAGCAGGCTGCGCCGAGAGCAACCGCGACGACAAATCCGGCGGTAGCAAGAAGGACACCCTCGTCTTCGGCGTCGCCGGAGACCCGAAGGTGCTCGACCCGAGCTTCGCCAGCGACGGTGAGTCGCTGCGCGTGGCGCGTCAGGTCTTCGAGACCCTGGTCCGACCGGAGGAGGGTGGCACGAAGGTCACCCCCGGCCTGGCCGAGTCCTGGACCCCGGACGCCGCCGGCACCACCTGGACCTTCAAGCTCCGCTCGGGCGTGAAGTTCCACGACGGCACCGACTTCAACGCCGAGGCCGTCTGCGTCAACTTCAACCGCTGGTACAACGCCAAGGGCCTCATGCAGAGCCCGGACGTGACCGCGTACTGGCAGGACGTCATGGGCGGCTTCGCCAAGAACGAGAACGCGGATCTCCCGCCGAGTCTCTTCAAGTCCTGCACCGCCAAGGACGCCACCACTGTGGACCTGGCCTTCACCCGGGTCTCCAGCAAGGTCCCGGCCGCGCTGATGCTCCCCTCGTTCTCCATCCACAGCCCGAAGGCGCTGCAGGAGTTCGACGCGAGCAACGTCGCGGGCACCGCCGAGGACATCAAGTACCCGTCGTACGCGACGGAGCACCCGACCGGCACCGGCCCGTTCAAGTTCAAGACCTGGGACGTGGCGAACAAGACGCTGACCCTGGAGCGCAACGAGGACTACTCGGGCGCCAAGGCCAAGCTGAAGACCCTCATCTTCAAGACGATCTCGGATGAGAACGCCCGCAAGCAGGCGCTGCGCTCCGGTGACATCCAGGGTTACGACCTGGTTGGCCCGGCCGACGTCGAGCCGCTGAAGAGCGAGGGCTTCAACATGCTCACGCGCCCGGCGTTCAACGTGCTCTACCTGGCGATGAACCAGAAGGGCAACCCGAAGCTCGCCGACATCCGCGTCCGGCAGGCCATCGCGTACGCCCTGAACCGTCAGCAGCTGGTCACCTCCAAGCTGCCGCCGGGTGCCAAGGTCGCCGACAACTTCATGCCGGACACCGTCGAGGGCTGGAACGGTGACGTCACCAAGTACACCTACGACCCGGCCAAGGCGAAGGCGCTGCTGGCCGAGGCCGGCGCGTCGAACCTGACGCTGAAGTTCCACTACCCGACCGAGGTCACCCGGCCGTACATGCCGAACCCGAAGGACATCTTCGAGTTGCTCTCGGCGGACCTGAAGGCCGTTGGCATCACCGTCGAGGCGATCCCGCTGAAGTGGAGCCCGGACTACCTGAACGCCACCACCTCGGGTAGCAAGCACGACATCCACTTCCTGGGCTGGACCGGCGACTACGGCGACGCCTACAACTTCATCGGCACCTTCTTCGACCGGCCGAAGGACGAGTGGGGCTTCAACAACAAGGCCCTGTTCGACCAGTTCAAGGACGCGGACGGCACCGCCGACATCGCGGCCCGGACCGAGAAGTACAAGGCCCTGAACAAGTCCGTGATGGAGTTCCTGCCCGGTGTGCCGATCTCGCACTCGCCGCCGGCGATCGTGTTCGGCAAGGACGTGACCGGCGTCAAGGCGAGCCCGCTCACCGACGAGCGGTACGCGACCGCCGAGTTCAAGTAAGTCCTGATCTGACGCAGCAAGGAACGCGGGCGGGCGCTGTCGCACAGCGCCCGCCCGCAACCCTCCGCACCCCTTCGAGGCCGCCGTGTTCCGGTTCATCGTCAGGCGCCTGCTTCAGCTGATACCCACGCTGTTCGGGCTCTCCCTCCTGCTCTTCATCTGGCTCCGCCGACTCCCCGGCGGCCCCGAGACCGCCATCCTCGGCGAGCGCGGCACCCCCGAGATGCGGGCCGCGATCCGCCGCAACATGGGGCTCGACGAGCCCATCCTGGTGCAGTACGGCCGTTTCGTACGGCGGATGATCAAGCTCGACCTGGGCACCTCGACCTCCACCAAGCGGGCGGTCACCACGGAGTTCATCGAGCGCTTCCCCGGCACCGTCGAGCTGACCGTCACCGCGATGATCATCGCGATCGGCGTCGGCATCCCGCTGGGCTACCTGGCCGCCCGTCGTCGCGGCCGTTTCCTGGACCACGCGTCAGTGGGCGGCTCGCTGATCGGCATCTGCATCCCGGTCTTCTTCCTGGGCTACGTGCTCAAAGCGATCTTCTCGGAGAACCTGCACTGGTTCCCGTCCAGCGGCCGGCAGGACCCGACACTCGGGGCGACCCGGGTCACCAACTTCTTCGTCCTCGACGGGTTGATGACCCGTGAGTGGGACGCCGCCGCCGACGCCCTCTGGCATCTGGTGTTGCCCAGCATCGCGTTGGCCAGCATCCCGCTGGCGATCATCGTCCGGATCACCCGGGCGAGTGTGCTGGAGGTGCTGAACGAGGACTTCGTACGGACCGCCGAGGCGAAGGGCCTGACCGAGCAGACGGTTCGTCGTCGGCACGTCCTGCGCAACGCCATGCTGCCGGTCGCCACCTCGATCGGTCTGCTCGCGGGCGGTCTGCTTTCCGGCGCGGTGCTGACCGAGACCGTCTTCGCCTTCAGCGGCATCGGAGCGTTCGTCGCCGAGGCCATCGGCCAACGCGACTATCCGGTGCTGATGGGCTTCATCCTGATCATCGCGGTGGTGTACGTGCTGGTGAACCTCCTGGTCGATCTCTCCTACAGCTTCATCGACCCGAGGGTGAGGGTGCGATGACACTCAGCCCAGGCAAGAAGCGCGAAAAGATCGACAGGCTCTCCGAGTTGGCTGCCCGCGACGACGAGCGGGGCGTCAGCCTCTGGCAGGAGGCGTTCCGCCGGCTGCGCGGTAACCCCGCCGCGATCGTCGGCGCGGTCATCCTGGCGCTCTTCGTGCTGGTCGCTGTGGTCGGCCCGTTCCTCGTGCCGTACGCGGCGACGGACACGATCGGCATCCGGGAGGGGCTGATCAAGCCGGGTGTCATTCCCGGCCCGACCAGCGAGCACTGGTTCGGTTACGACCACCAGGGCCGCGACGAGTTCAGCCGGATGATCGTGGGCGCCCGCCAGACCCTGCTGGTCGGTGTGGTCTCCACCCTGATCGGTCTGGCGGTCGGCGCGCTGATCGGTGGCGTCTCCGGTGCCGCGGCCGGCCTCGGTGGCCGGTGGGGGCGGTGGATCGACACCACCCTGATGCGCTTCATCGACATGCTGCTGGCGATGCCGAGCCTGCTGCTGGCGGTGAGCATCGCCGCTCTGCTCGGGGCCAGCCTGACCACTGTGATGATCGCAGTCGGCGTGGTCTCGGTGCCGGTGTTCGCCCGGCTGCTGCGCGGTTCGATGATCTCCCAGGCCAACAGCGACTACGTGCTGGCGGCGACCTCGCTCGGCGTCAAGAAGTCGAAGATCGCGCTGACCCACGTGGTGCCGAACTCCCTCGCCCCGGTGATCGTGCAGGCCACGCTGACCCTGGCCACCGCGATCATCGAGGCCGCGGCGCTCTCCTTCCTCGGCCTCGGCAACCCGGACACCGCCGTACCGGAGTGGGGGGTCATGCTCGCCGACGCGCAGCAGTACCTCGGCATCCGGCCGTCACTGGCGATCTACCCGGCCGTCGCGATCATCATCACCGCGCTCGGCTTCACCCTGCTGGGTGAGGCGATGCGTGAGGCCCTCGACCCGAAGCTGCGGAAGTAGGCCCGGCATGTGTGAAGCGCGAGGAGTGAGCTTGCGAGCCCCGCAGGCGCGAACGGAGGGCCAGTAATGGCACTGCTCGAAGTTGAAGATCTCTCCGTCACGTTCGCCCGCCGCGGTCAACGGGCCGTGCACGCTGTCGACGGGGTGTCCTTCTCGGTCGACGCCGGTGAGGTGGTCGGCCTGGTCGGTGAGTCCGGCTGTGGCAAGAGCGTCACCTCGCTGGCGATCATGGGCCTGTTGCCCAAGCAGCCCGGCCTGCGGGTCGGCGGCAAGGCCGTCTTCGACGGCACCGACCTGCTCCAGCTCGACGACAGGTCGCGGCGGGACATCCGGGGCCGGGACATCGCGATGATCTTCCAGGACCCGCTCTCCTCGTTGAACCCGGTGATTCCGATCGGCTTGCAGGTGACCGAGGTGCTCACCCGGCACCGGGGGATGAAGGGCGAGGCCGCGGCGAAGGAGGCGGCGGCGCTGCTGGACCGGGTCGGCATCCCCGACCCGAAGCGGCGGCTCAAGGAGTACCCGCACCAGCTCTCCGGTGGGATGCGCCAGCGTGCGCTCATCGCGATGGCGGTGGCCTGCCAGCCTCGGCTGCTGATCGCCGACGAGCCGACCACAGCGCTGGACGTCACCATCCAGGCCCAGATCCTCGAGCTGCTCAAGGAACTGGTCCGGGACTCCGGCACCGCACTGTTGATGATCACGCACGATCTGGGCGTGGTGGCCGGCATGTGCGACACCGTCAACGTGCTCTACGGCGGCCGGGTGGTGGAGACGGCCCGCCGTCGTCCGCTGTTCCGCCAGCCGCGTCACCCGTACACGGTGGGTCTGCTCGGCTCGGTGCCGCGCCTGGACGCCGGGCGGGGCGAGAAGCTCAACCCGATTCCCGGTTCGGTCCGCGACCTGCTGCCCTGGCCGGACGGATGCGCCTTCGCCCCGCGCTGCGCCCGCCGGATCGACGAGTGTGTGGGCGAGCCGCCGGAGCTGGTGCACGCGCACGACGGACGGAGCTACCGGTGCGTCAACCCGGAGCCGCTGCCGGGCATGGTGCCCGCCCCGCGCGAGGAGGAACCAGCGTGAGTGAGAACGACATCCTCGTCGAGGTGCGTGACCTGAAGGTGCACTTCCCGATCAAACGGGGGGTGCTCTTCGACCGGGTGGTCGGCCAGGTGAAGGCCGTCGACGGGGTCGACCTGAGCATCGCGCGCGGCAAGACGTACGGCCTGGTGGGTGAGTCCGGCTGCGGCAAGTCCACGTTGGGCCGGGCGCTGCTCCAACTCACCCCGCCGACCGCCGGTGAGGTCAGCTTCGACGGTGTCGAGCTGACGACGCTGCCGTCCGGCAAGCTGCGCAGCATGCGTCGCCGGATGCAGATGATCTTCCAGGACCCGATGTCCAGCCTCGACCCCCGGCAGAACGTCGAGTCGATCCTGACCGAGGGCCTCCAGACCCACGGGATCGGCGCCGACCGCACCGACCGTCGACGGATCATCGGCGAGACCCTGGACGCGGTCGGGCTGCCGCGCTGGGCGCTGTCCCGCTACCCGCACGAGTTCTCCGGCGGGCAGCGGCAGCGCATCGGCATCGCCCGCGCGCTGGTGCTCGGGCCGGAGCTGATCGTCGCCGACGAGCCGGTCTCGGCGCTCGACGTGTCGATCCAGGCCCAGGTGGTCAACCTGCTGGACGAGCTCCAGGACAGCCTGGGGCTGACCTACCTGGTGATCGCGCACGACCTCGCTGTGGTCCGGCACATCTCCGACACCGTCGGCGTCATGTACCTGGGCGCGCTGGTCGAGGAGGCGCCGAGCGACCGGCTCTACACCGAGCCGCTGCACCCGTACACCCGGGCGCTGATGTCGGCGGTGCCGGTGCCGGACCCGGACGTGGAGGACCGCCGGGAGCGGATCCTGCTCGCCGGTGACCTGCCGTCGCCGGCCAACCCGCCGTCCGGCTGCCGCTTCCACACCCGCTGCCCGTGGGCGCAGCCCACCCGCTGCGCCGACGAGCGACCGGTGCTGCGCGACATCGGCGCCAGCCGGGTGGCCTGCCACTGGGCCGAACAGATCGCCAGCGGCGAACTGCGCCCGCACGGGGTCAGCGCGCAGATCGTCCGACCCGAGGGTGAGGGGGACGCGCCGGGCGTCGTCTCCGCGCCCACCGAGCCGGGCTCGTACGTCTGAGACTGGACGCGGTGCCGGCGCTCGTCAGCCCTCGGGGCGGTTCAGCAGCCCCACGGCGACGCCGTGCACCGCGTCCAGCCCGGCCGGGTCGGCCAGCGTGACCGACGTGCCGGTCACCACGTACCACTCGTCGGCGTCCTTGTACTGCACCCGCACCGTGACAGTGCCGTCCGCGTACTCGGTGCGCAGCGTCAGGTCGCCGGTGACGACGCCGACCTCGTCGGTCATCACGCCGCCGGGGCCGGGCACGATGTCGGTGGTGCGGGCCTGCGGGCCGGCCGCCCCGCCCGAATCCGCGACCATGCCGGCACCCGGCACGGCGGCGGGAGTCTCGGCGGTGCCGTCCGCTGTCATGCCGGCGGCGGACGGGCCGCTCTCCCCGGCGGCGGTCACGAATCGCTCCCCACTGAACAGCCCTCCAGCATGTCGGTCAGGGCGGCCTTCTCGGCGCTGGTCACCGTCAGCTTCCAGTAGTGCTTGACAGTCACCCAGTCCTGGGCGTATTTGCACCAGTAGGACCGGCTTGCCGGTTTCCACTGGGACGGGTCCTGGTCACCCTTTGCCCGGTTCGACGAGGCGGAAACCGCGAAAAGCTGCGGACGGGTGGTGTCGTTCGCGAAATCGCCGCGCTTCGCGTTGTCCCACTCGTCGGCACCCGAGCGCCACGCGTTCGCCAACGGCACCATGTGGTCGATGTCCACGTCGGAGGGATCCGAGAAGCTGCGACCGTCGTACACGCTCTCCCAGCGCCCACCGACCACGTTGCAGCCGGAGAGCTTCACGTCCTTGCCGTCGCGCTGGAGGATGCTGTCCCGGACATCGCAGTTCTTGCCGGTGTCCCGCCAGTGCGGGAAACGCTCCCGGCTGTAGCCCTTCATCGAGCCGGCGGTGGCGACGGTGAGCTGGCTCAACTGCTCCGCGGCGTTGCCGCCGTCGCTCGACGGCGGTGTGGTCGGCTCATCCTGCGGGACGCAACCGGCCACGCCGAGCGCCAGCGCCGCGGTGAGCGCGGCCACCGCCGCTCGCGGTCCTGATCTGGTACGCACAGACGACACCTCTCCAGCTTGGGGGCTCCCGGCGATTGCGCACAGTACCCGGGCACGGTTTCGGCGTTTCGTGGCGTCTCCCACATGATGCAAGGCAGATTGGTGGGATGACCGCACCTGTACCGGCGACCGCCCTCCGAATGGGCACCACCGCCGGCCGGGGCACGCTGCTCGCCGCCGTACTCGCCTCTGGAATGGTCTTCCTCGACAGCACCGTCGTCAACGTGGCGCTGCCGAAGCTCGGGCAGGATCTCGGCGCGAACGTGGCCGATCTCCAGTGGACCATCAACGGCTATCTGCTGATGCTGGCGGCGTTCGTGCTGCTCGGCGGCGCGCTCGGCGACCGCTTCGGCCGGCGTCGCATCTTCCTCATCGGCGTGGTCTGGTTCACCGCCGCCTCCGTGCTCTGCGGGCTGGCCCAGGACACCGGCATGCTGATCGCGGCCCGGTTCCTCCAGGGCGCCGGTGGCGCGCTGCTCACGCCCGGGTCGCTGTCGGTGCTCCAGGCGAGCTTCCATCCCGACGACCGGGGCCGGGCGATCGGTGCCTGGGCCGGGCTGTCCGGGGTGTCCACAGCGCTGGGGCCGTTCATCGGAGGCTGGCTGATCGACGCGCTCTCCTGGCGCTGGATCTTCTTCCTCAACCTGCCGATCGCCGTGCTGGTGCTGCTGGCCGCCCTGCGCTGGGTGCCGGAGAGCCGGGACGAGAGCGCCTCCCGCACCGAGGGACGGGGTCGGGCCCGACGGCGGTTCGACGTCGCCGGAGCCCTGCTCGGAGCGCTCGCGCTCGCCGGCGTCACCTACGCCCTGATCGACGCGCCGGCCCGCGGGTTCGACTCCGCCGAGGTGCTGATCGCCGCAGCGGTCGGGGTGCTCTCCGCGGTGGCCTTCGTCCTGCTGGAACGACGGCGTGGTGACGCCGCGATGCTGCCCACCGGGCTGTTCAGCAGCCGACTCTTCTCGGTGCTGAACATCTTCACAGTCGTCGTCTACGCGGCGCTCGGCGGCTTCACCTTCTTCTTCGCCGTCTACCTGCAGAACGTGGTCGGCTGGTCGGCCTTCCGCACCGGCATCGCGTTGCTGCCGATGACCCTGCTGCTGTTGGTCGGCTCCGCGCGCGCCGGTGCGCTGTCCGCCCGGATCGGCCCACGGCTGCCGCTGGCCATCGGACCGGTGGTCGCCGCGGTCGGTCTGCTGCTGCTGCGCGGCGTGGGACCGGGCGCGTCGTACTGGCGGGACGTGCTGCCCGGGGTGCTGCTCTTCGGCATCGGGTTGACCCTGGTGGTGGCACCGCTGACCGCGTCGGTGCTGGCCGCCGTGCAGGACCGGTTCTCCGGGGTGGCCAGCGGGTTCAACAACGCCGCGTCCCGCGCCGGCGGCCTGCTCGCGGTGGCGGCGCTGCCGCTGCTGGTCGGGCTCTCCGGCGGCGGGTACGAGCAGAAGGCCGAGCTGACCGAGGCGTTCCGGGGCGCGATGGAGTGGTGTGCCGGGCTACTCGTCGCCGGCGCGCTGCTGGCCCTCGTGCTGGTCCACCGACCGCCCCGGGAAGCCCCGCCGTCCCAGCCCTGCCCTTCACTGCCCGCCGCGACACCCCCGAAGTAGGAAGCCACCTCGGGGGTGTCGCGCCCAGGTCAGCGGCGGGCGCGGTTGACGGCGCTGGTGACCGCCTTGATCGACGCGGTGACGATGTTGGCGTCGGTGCCGACACCCCAGACCGTCCTGCCGTCCACCTCACACTCCACGTACGCGGCGGCCTGCGCGTCACCACCGGAGGAGAGCGCGTGCTCGTGGTAGTCGAGCACCCGTACGCCCACCCCGACCGACTGGAGCGCGTTGACGTACGCGTCGATCGGGCCGTTGCCGACTGCGGCGAGCGAGCGCTGCTCGCCGCCCACACCGACCTGGGCCTCGATCTCGACCTTGCCGTCCACAGTGCCGATCGTGTAGCCGGCCAGCCGGACCGTCGGGTCGGGCTGGTGGTCGAGCAGGTAGTGCGTCGCGAAGATCTCCCACATGGCGGCCGGGTCGACCTCGCCGCCGTCGTGATCGGTGACCTGCTGCACCACACCGGAGAACTCGATCTGGAGCCGGCGCGGCAGGTCCAGTTGGTGCTCGCTCTTCATGATGTACGCGACGCCGCCCTTGCCGGACTGCGAGTTGACCCGGATGACCGCCTCGTAGGTGCGGCCCAGGTCCTTCGGGTCGATCGGCAGGTACGGCACCGCCCAGGTGTGCTCGTCCATCGGTACGCCGGCCGCCTTCGCGTCGGCGGCGAGGGCGTCGAAGCCCTTCTTGATCGCGTCCTGGTGGGAGCCGGAGAAGGCGGTGTAGACCAGGTCGCCCGCGTACGGGTGGCGCTCGTGCACAGGCAGCTGGTTGCAGTACTCGACGGCTCGCCGGATCTCGTCGATGTTCGAGAAGTCGATCATCGGGTCGATGCCCTGGGAGAAGATGTTGAGCCCCAGGGTCACCAGGTCGACGTTGCCGGTGCGCTCACCATTGCCGAACAGGCAGCCCTCGATGCGGTCCGCGCCGGCGAGCAGGCCCAGCTCGGCGGCGGCCACGCCGGTGCCCCGGTCGTTGTGCGGGTGCAGGCTCAGCACCACGCTGTCCCGGCGCGGCAGGTGCCTGTGCATCCACTCGATCGAGTCGGCGTACACGTTGGGGGTGGCCATCTCGACGGTGGCCGGCAGGTTGATGATCAGCGGACGGTCCGGGGTCGGGTCGATCACGTCGATCACCCGGGAGCAGACCTCCAGCGCGTACTCCAGCTCGGTGCCCGTGTACGACTCCGGCGAGTACTCGTAGAAGATCTCCGTGTCCGGGGTGTGGATCTCGGCGTACTTCTGGCAGAGCCGCGCCCCGGTGGTGGCGATGGCGGCGATGCCGTCCCGATCCAGGCCGAAGACCACCCGCCGCTGGAGGGTGGAGGTCGAGTTGTAGAAGTGCACGATGGCCCGCTTCGCGCCGCGCAGCGACTCGAACGTCCGGTCGATCAGGTGCTCCCGGCACTGCGTGAGCACCTGGATGGTGACGTCGTCCGGGATCATGTCGTCGTCGATGAGCTGCCGGACGAAGTCGAAGTCGGTCTGGCTGGCCGACGGGAAGCCGACCTCGATCTCCTTGTAGCCCATCTGGACCAGCAGCTGGAACATCCGGCGCTTGCGCTCGGGCGACATCGGGTCGATCAGGGCCTGGTTGCCGTCGCGGAGATCCACGGCACACCAGCGGGGGGCGGCCTCGACGGTGCGGGTGGGCCAGGTGCGGTCCGGCAGTTCGACCCGGAACTGCTCCCGGTACGGCTGGTAGCGGTGGTACGGCATCCGGCTCGGGCGTTGCCGGGCGATCGGATCGGTTTCGGCGTCGGTGACAGGTTGAGCCATCTCAGAGTGCTCCCTGGAACATGTGGCGTCAGCAGATCGGAAGGTGTCGGCGAGATGCCGGGCGACGGTGCGCGGCGGTGCCGAGAAGAAACTCGGATGTGCTGGACGGCGCGATGCGACTCCGCGACGAGGTGCCGGCCGGTCAGGCCTCGTCGCGGCGGCTAAGGAGGAGCAGCGCCTGCCACATGACCAGGTCACCCTACGTGATGGAACCGGGGGTGGAAAGACAGGTCCGGACTATGGGACCGGGGTCATGGCCGGCTTCGCGGCCTCGGCACCCAGCCTCGGCGTCCGTTGCGCCCAGGCCACAGCCGGCACGATCGCCACCGCTACCAGCACGAAGATCGCTGCCGTCGGTAACCAACCCCACCCGCCGGTGGTCACCCCGAGCGCGGTCAGCCCCGCCGGCGCGATCAGGTACTGGACCTGCACGCCGAGTCCGAGCGCCCCCACGTACGCACCGCGCTGGTCGGCCGGCGGGAGGGTGGCGGTGAGCCCCCAACTGCCCGCCGACTCGATCAGCTCGGCCAGGATCAGCAGCAACGCGGCGGCTACCAGCACCACCACTGTGAGCGCGCCCCGAGTGACGCCGGAAATCGGCAGGACCAGACAGAACAGGGCGATCAGCAGTCCACCCCGACGGGAGGCCCGGGCCGCTCCCGCCGCGGTGTCCGCGCCCCGGCTGACACGTACCTGGAGCAGCACGATCAGGATCGTGTTGAGCAGCACCAGCCCGGCGATCACCGTCTTCGGGGCGTCGGTGTGGGTGAGGATCCACAGCGGCAGGACCGTCAGGTAGAGCACCCCGTGCGCGGTGAGCAACCCGGACAGCACTGACACCGCCATGAACGGCCGGTCCCGGAGCACGGCGAGCCGACTCATCGGCTCCGCCGGTCGGGCCACCTGCGGCAGCCGGGGCAGTCGCCGCACGAAGAGGGCCGTCACGAGGAAGACCGTCGAGATGAACCAGACCATCCCCCGGTACGCCGTGATCGTGTCCACCGCCAGCACCAGGCCGCTGATCACCGCGCCGAGCCCGAAGCCGACGTTCAGCGACGAGCGCTGGTACGCCATCGCCGTGACCCGTTCGGCAGGCGGAAGCGCGTTGATCGAGTAGACCTGCCGGGCCACGCCGACAGCGGCGTCCACTGCGGCCAGCGCCACCACGACGGCGAGGAACCCCGCGAAGCCACCAACGAACGGGTAGGTCGCGAACAGCGCCGCGTTCAGCACCAGCCCCACCACCCAGACCCGCTGCGGCCCGTACCGGTCGGTGAGCCCACCCAGCGGCACCGTGCCCAGCAGCGACACCCCTGCCGCGACGGACAGCCCCAACCCGACCTGCGCGGCGCTGAGCCCGAGCGCCCGGGTGAAGAAGACGGCGCTGCCGGCGTGGAACAGGCCGCTGCCGACGGCGTAGACCATGGCCTGCACGGCCAGGGCGCGGGTCAGCCCGGCCGGCGGTACGACGTCTCGAACGGCGGTGCGGATGGTTTCTCTGGTCCCCATGTTCGGGGAGTGAATCGGTTCCCCATGACCCCGGTCGAGTCTTTTAGGCTGGATCGAATCCTGCTCCAGGGGGGCGTGTGTCCGAGTTGCGGTTCAGCCTGGCCGACGTGGCGGGAGTGCGTCTCGCCGTGTCACCGGCCAACGAGACGGTCATGAGCATGTGGGCGCTGGCCAACCCGGTGCGCTACGCGGTGCACCTGCCCTGGATCGACCGGGCCCGGGTGACGTTGCGTCGTCCCGAGGTGGCCGACCGGGTTCGACCTCTGGTGGGGTTGGTCGTGCCGGGTCGCTGGCTGCCCGACTTCCTGACCCCGGCGGCCCGACCGAACGTGGAGATGGCCGAGCAGCTCGACCAGATCGCCGCGACACCGCCGGCCGTCGTGGTCCAGGACCTGCTGGCGACCACCTGGCAAAAACCGTTGAGCCCGTTCGGGCGGGCGCTGCTCGCCGACCCCGGCGGGCTGCTGCCGCAGGTCGTCGACGCGGTGCGGGTCTGGCACGACGAGGCGATCGCCCCGGACTGGCAGCGGATGCGGGCGCTGCTCGACGCCGACGTGGCGTACCGGGCCGCCCAGCTCGCCGAGAGCGGCGCCGGGCAGTTCTTCGAGCAGCTCCACCCGAGCCTGCGCTGGCACAGCGACCGGGTGATCAGCGACGACACGTTCGAGCGGGACTTCGACCTCCGCGGTCGTGGACTGGCGCTGAACCCCACTGTGTTCACCGAGCAGCACGTGCTGTGGAACCTGCTGGAGGATTCGCTGCCGGTCGGCGCGTACCCGGTCCGTGCCGTCGGGACGCTCTGGGAGGCGACCACGCCGCCCCGCGGCGACCCACTGGCACGGGTGATCGGGCCGGGCCGGACCGCGCTGCTGCATCTGCTCGAGACTGCGCTGACCACCACCGACCTGGCCCGACTCACCGGGATGTCCGCCGGAAACGTCTCCCAGCACCTGGCCGCGCTGCACGGCGCCGGCCTGGTGTCGCGGTCCCGCGAGGGTCGGCACGTCCGCTACCGCAACACCGATGCGGCGGCGGTCCTCCTCCGGGCCAGCCGGGGCGGGTGACCCCGGCGTTCGATCAGCGCAGCAGCAGCTCGGCGACCGGGCGGCGGTGCCGCAGGCCGGTCTCCCGGGCGTGCAGGTCGGCGGGGAGGGCGAACGGGTCCCCGAGCCGGCCGACGGCGGCGACCACCAACGGGCGGACACCGCCGGGCAGGTCGAGTTCGGTGGTGAGTCCGGCCCGGTCGAACCGGGTGAGCTGGTGCACGTGCAGGCCGAGCGCTGTGGCCTGCACTGTCAGGTGAGCGATCGCCTGCCCCAGGTCGTACGCGGCCCGCTCGGTGTCGAGGCCGGTGTGGGCGCCGACCACCAGTGTCGCGGCGTGCCGGATCCAGATCTGGTCGTCGACCGGGAGGCTGATCAGGATCCGTTTCCAGGTCTCGTCGTCGCGGTGGCCGAGGGCGAACCGCCAGGGCTGCCCGTTCTCCGCCGACGGGGCCCAGCGCGCGGCCTCGAGCAGCGAGGCGGACTCCTCCGGGGTCAGCTCGGCGCTCGGGTCGAAGGCTCGTGGGCTCCAGCGGTAGGCGAGCAGCGGGGTGAGGTCGGCCATACACCGGATCGTCCTGTATGGGTGATTCGCCCCTCAGGATGGGGTAGCCGAATGTGGGCAAGAGCACCCGTAACGGGACGAAGATCAGGGCGTTCCCGCGCCCGGGCTCTCCGACGGGTCCGGGGTCGGCGGCGCCGCGATGTCGAGCGGCTCCCGGTCGATCACCACCGGACCGGCCAGCTGCACGGTGGCCGGCGCCGGGCCGGGTGCGGCGGCCAGCCGGAGCGTCCCGGCCCCGGTCCGGACGCCGGTCGGCGTGCCGTCCTTGTCGTAGCAGTAGATGCCCACATCCAGCGGGGCGTTGAGCGACGCCGAGGTGGAATCCACCGAGTAGCAGGTGCCGGTGAGGCCCTCGGGCGCGTTGGCCGGAGCGACCGCCAACGGCGCGCGTCGGTCGGTGAGGACGTCCAGCCAGTCGGTGAGCAGGTGCTGGACCCGGGGGTCGGACCGGCGCGGGATCGCGTCGTCGCGATCACCCAGGCGTACGCAACTCGCCGACTCGGTGTGACCGGCCGACGGCAGGGCGCACTGGAACAACCCGTCGGCGGTGCTGGCCATCGAGACATCGGCGGTGCCACCCAGGGCGCCCCCCGGCACGTCCACCCGCCAGCTCCCGTCATTCGCGCTGGTGAACACGATGGTGCGATCCGGTTGGCCCGCCTGGCCGTAGACATATTGGGCCACCAGGTGACGGTCCTGAGCCGCCGCGGCCAGCGCCGCCAGCTCATCCCGTGCGGCGTCCACCTCGACCGGCCCCGGGTCGGCGGGCGGCGGAGTCGGAGGCTGCTCACTGGTGCAGGCGACCAGGAGGGCTGGCAGGGCGAGGACGAGCGGCCCGAGCACACGGCCGGCCGAGCGGATGAGGACGGGCACCGGCCCATTCTGGTGGGTGCGGGCGGTTGGCGGGTGCCGGCGCGTACCGGGCTCGTCTCGGCGTGTCGGGTGGGGTGTCCCGGCGTACCCCGTTCGACCTGGTGGGACCGGTCTCGCCGGTCCCGGCCGGGCCGGATGGTGGGATCACCTGACCCGGCTTCGTTATCCGCCGGATACCCTCATGAGGTCTGACACGCGCCGCCGGCCCCGGTTCCGGCGGCGTCGGCACGCTCAGGGTCGCTGGGAGGGAGTGCACCGTCGTGGCACTCGTGGTGCAGAAGTACGGCGGGTCCTCCGTCGCCAACGCCGAGCGGATCAAGCGGGTGGCCGAGCGCATCGTCGCCGCCCGCAAGGCCGGCGACGACGTGGTGGTGGTGGTCTCCGCGATGGGCGACACCACCGACGAGCTGCTCGACCTGGCCAACCAGGTCAGCCCGCTGCCGCCGGGCCGCGAGCTGGATATGCTGCTCACCGCCGGGGAGCGGATCTCCATGGCCCTCCTGGCCATGGCCATCCACAACCTGGGGTACGAAGCCCGCTCGTTCACCGGCTCGCAGGCTGGCGTGATCACCACCTCCGTGCACGGCCGCGCCCGAATCATCGACGTCACCCCCGGGCGGCTCAAGGGCGCGCTCGACGAGGGCTCGGTGGTCATCGTGGCCGGCTTCCAGGGCGTCTCGCAGGACACCAAGGACGTCACCACGCTGGGCCGCGGTGGTTCGGACACCACCGCCGTGGCGCTCGCCGCAGCCCTGCACGCGGACGTCTGCGAGATCTACACCGACGTGGACGGCATCTTCACCGCCGACCCGCGGATCGTGCCCAACGCCCGTCACATCCAGCACATCACCTACGAGGAGATGCTGGAGCTGGCCGCCTGCGGCGCGAAGGTGCTGCACCTGCGTAGCGTGGAGTACGCCCGGCGGGCGGGGTTGCCGATCCACGTCCGTTCGTCATACTCGACCAACACCGGCACGATGGTCACCGGATCGATGGAGGACCTTTCCGTGGAGCAGGCACTGATCACCGGGGTCGCGCACGACCGCAGCGAGGCCAAGATCACGATCGTCGGGGTGCCCGACGAGCCGGGTGCCGCCGCGCGGATCTTCGACACCGTCGCCGGCGCCGAGATCAACATCGACATGATCGTGCAGAACGTCTCCACCGAGGGCACCGGCCGGACGGACATCTCGTTCACCCTGCCCAAGGCCGACGGCCCCACCGCGATGGCGGCGCTCAGCAAGATCCAGGAGCCGGTCAAGTTCAAGGGCCTGCTCTACGACGACCACGTCGGCAAGGTCTCACTGATCGGCGCGGGCATGCGCTCGCACCCCGGGGTGGCTGCCGGCTTCTTCGCCGCGCTCGGCGCCGCCGGGGTCAACATCGAGATGATCTCCACCTCCGAGATCCGGGTCTCCGTGGTCTGCCGGGACACCGACCTCGACGCCGCCGTCCGCGCCATCCACGACGCGTTCGAGCTGGGCGGCGACACCGAAGCCGTGGTCTACGCGGGGACGGGTAGGTAGCGCCGATGACGGCGCTGCCCACCCTCGCCGTGGTCGGAGCGACAGGTGCCGTCGGCACCGTGATGTGTGAGCTGCTCACCGGGCGACGCAACGTCTGGGGTGAGATCCGGCTGCTCGCCTCCGAGCGCTCCGTCGGGCGCCGGGTGCGCTGCCGGGGCGAGGAAGTCGTCGTCCAGGCGCTGACCCCCGAGGCGTTCGACGGGGTCCAGGTGGCCATGTTCGACGTGCCCGACGAGGTCTCCGCCGAGTGGGCGCCGATCGCCGTCGCCCGAGGCGCGATCGCCGTCGACAACTCCGGCGCGTTCCGGATGGACCGCGACGTCCCACTGGTCGTTCCGGAGATCAACCCCGAGCAGGTGCGCAACCGGCCCCGGGGCATCATCGCCAACGCCAACTGCACCACCCTCGCGATGATCGTCGCCGTCGCGCCGCTGCACCGCGAGTACGGCCTACGAGAGTTGGTGCTCGCCTCCTACCAGGCGGTCTCCGGCGCCGGCCAGGCCGGCGTCGACATCCTGCACGATCAGCTCACCAAGGTCGCCGGCGATCGGGCGCTCGGCTCGCGCACCGGCGACGTACGCCAGGCTGTCGGCGACGACCTGGGGCCGTTCCCGGCACCCATGGCACTCAACGTGGTCCCCTGGGCGGGTTCCCCGGCGGACAGCGGCTGGTCATCGGAAGAGATGAAGATCCGCAACGAGTCGCGGAAGATCCTCGGCCTCCCCGACCTCAAAGTCTCCGCCACCTGCGTCCGGGTGCCGGTGGTCACCGCCCACTCGGTCGCCGTGCACGCGGTCTTCGCCACCGAGGTCGACGCCGAGGGCGCCCGCGAGGCACTGCGCAACGCACCAGGGGTGATCCTGGTCGACGACCCCGCAGCCGGGGAGTTCCCGATGCCGATCGACGCCGTCGGCACCGACCCGTCCTGGGTCGGCCGGATTCGCCGCGCCCTGGACGACCCCCGCGCCCTCGACTTCTTCGTCACCGGCGACAACCTCCGCAAGGGCGCGGCCCTCAACACCGCCCAGATCGCCGAACTCCTAGCCAAAGAACTCCGCACCACCTAACCCCCGCCCCCGGCCCCCCGCCCTCCCGCCCCCGGGCCCCGCCCCCGGCCCCGCCCCCGGGCTGCCGGCGATCTTGCAGTTTCTGTGGCGACATAAGGGACTAGAGCGACAAAACGACAACCGTAAGTGCAAGATCGGCGGGGCGCGGGGCGCGGGGCGCGGGGCGCGGGGCGTGGGGCGTGGGGCGTGGAGGCGTGGGGCGTGGGGGCGTGGTGCGCGGGGCGTGAGGGGTGGGTTACGCGGCGGAGAGCAGGACGCCGTCTCGGCCTTGGCGTTTTACCGCGTACAGGGCCTGGTCAGCTCTCTTGAGGGTGCGGTCGGGGGTTTCGCCGGGGCGCGGTAGCGCCACGCCGACGCTGATCGTGCGGCCGATGCGTCGGGCCGCCTCGGTGAGCCGTTCGGCGATCCGAACCGCCTCCTCCGGGCGGCTCACCTCGATCACGGCGACGAACTCGTCGCCGCCGATCCGGTACAACTCGTCGCCGTGCCGGAGCGCCCCTTCCAGTGCCCGGGCCAACCCGACCAACACCCGGTCGCCGGCCTGGTGACCGTACGTGTCGTTGACGGTCTTGAAGCCGTCCACGTCGATCGCCAGCAGAGCCGTACGCCCGGGGGTGGCCGCAGCGATCCGCTGCCCGAACGGGCCGGTGTGCCGCAACCCGGTCAGCGGGTCGGAGCTGGCCTGCTCCCGCAGCCGGGCCAGCGTGCGCAGCCGGTCCACGCTCGTCCAGGCCTGCCCGGCGAGCAACTCCATCAGGCTGACAGTGGTCGGGTCCGGGCGCAGCGCGCGTTCGTCGGCGACCAGCAGCACCCCCGCGGCGTCCGTGGGGCCGACCGGCACGGCGACCAGCGTGCGTACCCCAGCCCGGGTCAACGGGCGGTAGTCCTCGGTCGGGGGATGCCCGGCCTCGCCCAGCGTGTACCCGGCGCCGTACCGGTGCGCCCGCTCGACCATCCGGTCCAGGGCGGCCGGACCGGCGGCGGCCAGTTCGGCGCGGATCCGGGTCTCCAAATCGCTCGACGTCGCCGGGGAGGGGCCGAGCTGGCCGCCGATCAGCAGTAGTGCGGTGGAGAGGGTGGAGACCTCCCGGGCGGCGCGGGCGGCTGCCCCCATCACCTCTCCCTCGGTCGGCGCGGAGGAGAGCGCGGCCGCGTGCCGGAGCAGCTTCTCGCTGCGGCTCTCCGCCGGCGGGCCACCGAGGGCGGCGATCCGCGCACCGAGCCCGTCGGCCAGCCGCTGCGCGGTCTCCCGCCACGGCTCCAGGTCGGTCGGCTCACTCCACTGCAGGTCGAGTACGCCGATCGCCCGGCCCGTCGGGTCCAGCACCGGTACGCACAGCTCGGCTGTCACATCCGGGCGCACCGGCAGGTAGTCCGGGTCGACTGTGACGTCCGGGACGACGGCGGGAGCGCCGGTGGCGTACACCCGGCCGACGATGCCGGTCCGCGCCGGCACTGTGGCGAAGACCTGCCAGGCCCCGGTCGCGGCGACGCAGCGCAGGCGGTCGTGGACCGCGAGCAGCACGGAGATGGTCGCCGGGGTGTGGCGGGACAGCGCGGTGACCGTCCACCGACACGCCTCCGGCGTGCTCGACGCCATCGGCAGGCGGACGGTGACGTCACGGATGACTCGCTGATGATCCACTCGCACGTCGTTCCAGGTAGGGGAGGGGCCCGGCCGACGCCGAACCGCTCGATCAAGCGTACTCACGGTGGCTGGGACCGACCGGGCTTCGTACACACGTGCTATCCACAGGCTGTGGACGCAGCCTGTGGACGGATATCCCCGGGATGCCGCGACTGGCGATAGCGTGGAGCATCCCCGCGCCGAGGAGGCGAGCCCATGCTCATCGCCCAGCTCAGTGACCCGCACCTGACCACCGGCCTGCTCGCCGCCGAACCGGCCGCCGGGTTGCACCGAGCGCTCGGCCGGGTGCTGGCGTTGCGACCCCGACCCGACTGCGTGGTAATCACCGGCGACCTGGCCGACCACGGCCAGCCCGACGAGTACGCGGCGCTGCGCGAGGTGATCGGCCACTTCCCGCTGCCGGTGCACCTGACCACCGGCAACCACGACGACCGAGAGTCCCTGCTCGACGCGTTCGGCGGCACACCGTGGCTCGGCGGCGGCTTCTCGGCCTACTACCACGTCGACCACGAGGCGGCGTCCGTCGTGGTGCTCGACTCGCTCGTCCCCGGCAGCGACGGCGGCCAACTCGGCGAGGAACAACTCGGCTGGCTCGACGGGGTGCTGGCCGGGCGGCCCGAGGTGCCCGCCGTGATCTTTCTGCACCACCCGCCGGTCGCCGTCGGCATCCCCGTGGCGGACTCCATCCGACTGGCCGACGGCGACGCGCTCGCCGAGGTGATCGGCCGGCACCGGCACGTGGTGCGGGTCGCCGCCGGTCACCTGCACCGCCCGGTCACCACCGCGTACGCGGGCACTGTCCTCACAGTGGCGCCCAGCACGTGGAAGCAGAGCACGCTCACCATGAGCGCCGACGAGCAGATCGGTTGGGTCAACGAGCCCACCGCCTTCCTGCTGCACTCGGTCGAGGCAGGTGGCTGCGTGACCCACACCGTGCAGGTGAGCCACTCCGCCGGGCAGACCTGCGGCTTCTGAGGGGTGGTCATGCTGGCCTGGTACGTCTCGTACGGCTCGAACATGCACGCCGCCCGGCTGGGCTGGTACATCGGTGGTGGCTGCCCACCCGGCGGAAAGCGGACGTACCCGGGCTGCCGTGACCGGCGTCCACCCAGCCGGTCCACGCCCGTGTCGCTGCCCGGCGGCATCTACTTCGCCGGCGAGTCCGGTGCCTGGACCGGCGGCATGGCCTTCTACGACCCGCACCTGCCGGGCGAGGCCGCGGCCCGCGCCTACCTGGTCACCCTGGAGCAGTTCACCGACATCGCGGCCCAGGAGATGTACCGCCCGCCGGGCGACACGACCGAGCTGATCCCGGCGACCGGCGCGGCCATCGACGCCGCCGTCGCCAACGGACGGGCCACGCTCGGCCCGGGACGGTACGAGACGCTGATCTGCCCGGGCAGCCGCGACGGTGTTCCGATGCTCACCTTCACCGCCCCCGAGGGGGCGTCAGCCGTGCCGTGCCGACCTCCCGCGCCGATCTACCTCGGCATGATCGCCCGAGGGCTGCGCGAGTCGCACGGCTGGCCCGCCGAGCGGATCGCCGCCTACCTGGCGGCCCGGCCCGGCGTGGCGGGCGCCTGGCCACCGGACGCCGTCGCTGACCTGGTCGACAAGGCGCTGACCGACGACTGACCGGCCGGCATGCGCCTCGTCGGCCGCTGGTGCTGTCAAACGAGCAGGAACTCACGCAGCGCGGGGGCCAGCGTCGCCGGCGGCACGTCGTGGTAACCGCCGTCGAGGCTCACGGACCGGCCGCCCGGAACGGCCTCGGCCGCCGCCCGACTCGCGTCCCGCAACCACTGTGGACTGCCGGTGCTGTCCACCCCGAGGGTGGGCGCGGTGATGGCCGCCAGCCGCTCGGCGGGGAATCGCCCCCCGGCGGTGACGATCGCGTCGTACACCAGGGTGTGCGCGACCGCCGTCAGCCCACCCCACATCGGCTGCGACCGCATCCCGGTGATCTGCTCGGCCGGCAGCCCCACCGACGCGCTGAGGAAGGTCCCCACCGCGCCGTCCCGGTCGTCGGCGGCGATCAGCTCGATGAGCTGCGGGGTGATGTCCCTGCGGACGCCCACGTGCGGGCCGACCTGGAACGGTGGCTCGAACATGACCAACCTGGTCACCGGCAGGCCCTGTGCGGTGGCGAGGGCGGCCAGGACGGCCCCGGAGGAGATGCCGTAGACGGCGGCGGAACCACCCGCCGCCGCGATCAGGGCAGCCAGGTCGTCGATCTCGCGGCCGACCTCGTACGGTGCGGTGTCGCCGCTGTAGCCCCGACCGCGACGGTCATAGCTGAAGGTGGTGAAATCCGGTGCCAGTGCCGCACCCAGGTCGCGGGTCGCGTTGCGATCGCTGAACGCGCCGCCGACGAGGACGACCGCCGGCCCGGCACCGGACCGCTCGAACGCGATGGGCGTGCCGTCGACCGATCGCACCTGCTCCGCCACGGGTGTCGTTCCGCTCACGATGCCGCCCCCATTCCTCGTAGGCTGTCCCGTCCTTTCTAGACCCTGGGTCCGACGTTGTCCGGCAGACCGCGTTAAACGATGATCGATAGCGGTCTCGGCGTACGCGCTGCTCCGACGCGCTGCCCGGGTCGACCGGTGGGCGTTCGGATGAGAGGCTGTCGGGGCGGGGGCCATGCGCAACCATCGTCATCCGCGACCCTTTCGACGGCGTCCGTCGGCGGCCCCGGTCGACCCAGAGGCCGGGCACCGTACGCGCCGATTCTCACGAGGAGATCCATGTTCATACCCGGGATGCGTCGGGCCGCTGTCGGCCTGACCGCGCTCGCGGTGGCCGCTTTCGGCGCGGTCGCCACCAACCCTGAGCAGGCCGACGCCGGGCCGAAGCCGGTCGACGTCACCCTGCTCGCCCTCAACGACTTCCACGGCAACCTCGAACCGCCGAGCGGGTCCAGCGGCACCATCGCCGGGCAGACCGCGGGTGGCGTCGAGTTCCTGGCCACCCACCTTGCCGAGCTGCGCGCCGCAGCCAAGAAGAAGAACACCATCACCGTCGCCGCCGGTGATCTGATCGGTGCGTCCCCGCTGCTCTCGGCCGCGTTCCACGACGAGCCGACAATCGAGGCGCTGAGCATGGCCGGCCTGGACTACGCCAGCGTCGGCAACCACGAGTTCGACGAAGGCGCCGCCGAGCTGCTGCGAATCCAGAACGGCGGCTGCCACCCGGTGGACGGCTGCATCGACGGCACCCCGTACCGGGGGGCCGGCTTCCAGTACCTGTCCGCGAACGCCTTCAAGACCGCCACCGGCAAGCCGCTGATGGTGCCGTACGCGATCCACAAGGTGCAGGGCGTCAAGGTCGGCTTCATCGGCATGACCCTCGAAGGCACCCCGCAGATCGTCAGCCAGCAGGGCGTCGCCGGCCTCACCTTCGCCGACGAGGCGGACACCGCCAACCGGTACGCGCGCGAGCTGCGCCGCAAGGGCGTACAGGCGATCGTCGTCCTGCTGCACGAGGGTGGCACCCAGGCCGCGACCGGCGGGATCAACGACTGCGTCGGCATGACCGGCCCCATCGTGGACATCACCAACCGGATGGACCCGTCGATCGACGTGGTGGTCAGCGGGCACACCCACCAGGCGTACAACTGCGACATCAACGGCAAGCTGGTCACCAGCGCCAGCTCGTTCGGTCGCCTGGTCACCGACATCGACCTCAAGATCGACCGCCGGAGCGGGGACGTCATGTCCGCCGCCGCGAACAACGTCGTCGTCACCCGCGACGTCGCCAAGGACCCGAGGCAGACCGCGCTGATCAACCGGTACAAGACAGTGCTCGGCCCGGTCGCCGGACGCCAGGTCGGCGTGACCAACGAGGCGATCACGCGGAGCCAGGAAACCCTCTTCGGTACGAGTCTGGGCGAATCGCCACTGGGTAACCTGATCGCCGACGCGCAACTCGCCGCCACCGACGACGAACAGAACGCCGTCGCCGCCTTCATGAACCCCGGCGGGGTCCGGGCCGACCTCGACGCCGGCCCGGTCACCTACGAAGAGGCGTTCACTGTCCAGCCGTTCGCCAACAACCTGGTGACGCTGGACCTGACCGGCGCGCAGCTCTACTGCGTCCTGGAGCAGCAGTTCATCACCAATCGGACCCTGTACCCGTCGGCCACAGTGGGCTACGTGGTCGACCCGAACGGCACCACCGGCACGGTCGCCGACCCGTGCGCCGGCACCCGCGTGGTCCGGGGCAGCCTCACCCTCGGCGGCACCACCGTCGACACCGCCGCCACCTACCGGGTGACTGTGAACAACTTCCTGGCCGGCGGAGGCGACGGCTTCAGTGCCCTCACCGGCGGCACGAACCCGGTCACCGGCCAGATCGACCTGGACGCCTTCGTGGCGTACCTGACCGCCCAGTCGCCGGTCTCCGCGCCGACGCTGGACCGGATCCGCACCACCGCCGAGGTCCCCGCCGCCTGACGGCCGACCCCTGCGACATCGGGCCCCGGAGCGCCAGCTCCGGGGCCCGACCCGTCCCCAGACCCCGGGCGTTGCCCGCGCCCGTGCCTGCCCGTGCCCGTGCCGCTCGCGCCTGTGGCTGCCCGTGTCTGTGCCTGCCCGCGCCCGCGCCTGCGCCTGCCCGCGCCGCTTGCGCCTGGCCGCCCGTGCCTGCCTGCCGTGCCTGCCTGCCGTGCCCGCCCGTGCCTGCCCGTGCCTGCGCCTGCCCGCGACTGCCCGCGCCGGGCAGCCCGTGCCTGCCTGCCGGCGCCGCCCGCGCCGCCCGCGCCGCCCGCGCACGCCCCACCGGGCAAGATCGCGCTCGAACATGGATGTAGTGGCATCGGTGCGCGGGGGATGCCACTACATCCAGGATTGAGCGCGATCTTGGTCCGCCGCAAGATCAATGGCGAGGTCATGGGGCAGATCCGCAACTTCCCGGATGTTGCTGTCTCCCCGGGCGCCCAAGGCGCCAACATCCGGGAAGTTGCCCGGATCTTGGCGCGGGGCGCGGGGCGCGGGGCGCGGGTCGCGGGGCGCGGGTCGCGGGGCGCGGGCGCGG